>NZ_AKWX02000020.1:322524-645049 GCF_000306115.2 Leptospira wolffii serovar Khorat str. Khorat-H2 | reverse complement strand
ATGTTCGCAACCAAGCCCATTCCGGCGTAACGATACAAATGTTCTCCGTCCGAGGAAACGATCCCGCTGGATTCCTGGCCTCGATGCTGCATCGAATATAGCCCGAGGTAGGTGAAGTTAGCGGCCTCCTGGGAATTGAAAATCCCGAAAATGGCACATTCTTCTTTTGGTTTGTCATCTCGGACTAGGGTCCGTAGATTGGACGTATTGGGAATCGAACTCATGGTCCCCCTTCCGACGCTAGTCTCCCAGGTCGCCCTTTAGATGCAAATACAATCCGATTATATCGTAGTCGACAATGTTCGTAGCCTGCAATTGGCATTAATTACTCTCTCTCAATCGGATTGTATCTCCATCGATACGGAATCGAGCGGGTATTACACCTACTATTCCAAAGTCTGTCTGATCCAAATATCCTCTAAGGGCAAAAATTACATTTTTGACCCGATTCGTTTGGACGACGTCTCCGGGCTCCGGCCGTTGTTCGAAAATCCGGCTATACTAAAAATTTTCCATTCCGCTTCGGACGACATTAAGGCTTTAAAAAGGGATTTCGGCTTTAAGTTCCTGAACATCGCGGATACGATGTTTAGTTCTCGTTTATTAGACTTGGAACAGAACTCTTTGTTGTATCTGGTGGAACATTACCACAAGGTCAAACTTTCCAAGAAGGAGCAAAAGTCCAACTGGGAAAAGCGTCCCTTGGAAAAAAGTCAGCTTCAGTACGCCGCCCTGGATACCGTATATCTGGAATCCATTTGGGAAAAAATGAGGGAGGAACTCGCTAAACGGAAATTGTTAGACGAAGCCCTTTCCGAATTCGTAAAAATGGCGGAAGAGGAGCCCGAGCCCTTCGAAGGATTCTCCATCAATCTGGAAAAATTCCCTAACGTCTTGGATCTAGGTTCCGACGAAAGAAGGGCGCTGTACGATACTCTCGCTTTCCGGGACGAAAAGGCCAAAAAACTGAATAAGGCTCCCTTCCGCGTCTGGAATAACGACAAGGTCCTAGAATTGGTAAAGGCCAGAGGAGAGCTTTCCAAACTCGTAGAAATCGTAGGCAAAAAGGATGCGGACGGACTCACCGAAGTATACAAGAATCCTAGCGGTCCTCCGATCCAGAAAAACGATCTATTCAAAAGAACGGCTGAGGATCTAACCGGAGAGGAAGCCGATCGTTTCAAGCGTCTCAGACAATGGAGAGAGACAGTCATGTCGATTCGTAGGATGGGACACAATCTCATGCCGTCTAATAAGAATATCGCGGAAATAGCGAAACGGAATCCTAAGACGATAGACGAACTGAAAGGGATGGGAATCTTCTCCGATTGGAAGATCGAAAATTACGGGCCATCCATGCTATCGGCTTTGCAGTCCAAACCTTATGAGACCACTTTATCGGGATTAATACCGATTAAGAAAAAATTTGATTAGACTCGACCTAAATCGACTGAAGCAAGAACTCCCTCTGAAGCCGGAGGGAGATCCGAATCTGCCCGTAGACGTGGCGCATTCTTCCGTCATCATACCCGTGTATGAAACGACCGGCCAGGACGGTTTCCTATTACAAAAACGAAATCCGAATTTGATCGCTCATCCCGGCCAAATCGCCTTTCCGGGAGGAGTCAAGGATCCGGAAGATTCCACACTATTAGATACCGCCTTACGCGAATGGACCGAAGAAATGGGCGCTTCCGCTCGAGATCTGGAAGTCATCGGAAATTACAAGGGCCAACTTACTCACACAGGATATCATATCACTCCCTTCTTGGCCAAATATTCGGGAGATTTCAAATTCGATTATAATCCGGAAGAAGTGGATCGAGTCATTCGACTAGAATTGGACAGACTCTGGGAGGCTCCCTTTTATTCCATAAAGGGGAAAAGGAGCCCGGACGGTCCTCTCTTGGAAGTGTTTTACTTCGACATAGAAGAAGGTCTCCTCTGGGGAGCCACAGCTAGAATCATTGTGGATTTTCTAAGAGAGCATGGATCCTTTCATAAGGAACCGATTCTGAGGACTCCTAATCTAGGTGGCCCTCCCTTTCTAGACGTCAAAAAACCGTAAGTAAATGCCCCGCGAGAAATTATGGGGAACGTAAGATTTTTTTCGGCCTAGGACATTTTTTCTTCTAACCATTACGTCTCTAAAAAATGTAGTTCCGAACACGGTTTTTCCTCTTTAGGAAACGAAAGAAGGGACCGAAATACAATACGACATAACGAAAAACTCGGAATCATCCCATTGTATAGTTTTAAACAGTCTTTTTTATCGGAGAATCACATGAGCAAATTCAAGGACTTATTCAATTCCAATATCCGCACCAGCTACCTGAAGGAAAGCTGGAAGGAAGAAGATTGGTACGAATCCCTAGCCGAACGCCCCGGCATCGAAACCAAGATCCCCTATTTTAAGAAAAACGAATCCGTTTCCTCTAAAGTAGCGGTTCTGGCAAGATGACCCCCGAAGAGAAAGAAGCATTTCTCCAAAGCCTTAATCGGATCGAGCAGCTATTAACCCTGCTGCAATCGAATCCTCCCGGCGGAGAATACAAGGCCATTCTATACAGCATTCCTATAGTAGGAATCATATTCGGATGGCTGCTGCTGTTCTTTCTCTTCTTCTGGTGGTACCGCCAGAGAATGGCCATCATCAAAGCCGGTCTTTATCAAAGAGAAAAGTTCGATCTCAGATTGTATTCCTTCTTCTTAGGTCTAATCTTAACCTTCGTAGGAATTGCTCTTTCGGTTACCTTCATTTTAGTATTAGGCAAATCCTTGGCAATGTTAGGCGGCTTGATTCCTCTCGCATCCGGACTCGGCCTACTATGCTATTATAAATGGTCCCCTAAAAAGTGATCGTCTTCCGTTCCGGTCTTAACAATGTCCTGAACAAGGCATAATCCATGCAGAACGAAGAGCCCATCCTATGCGATCCTGAGGACTGGGCTGCCATCCAGAAAGTACTCGCGGGAGATTTCGAATCTTTCGAACAGCTGGTACTTCGCTACGAGTCCATGGTTTATTCCCAAGCCAAAAAGGCCTTTCGCAACGAAAGCGAAGCGGAGGACTTCACTCAGGATATATTCTTAAAAGCGTTCGAAGGACTTTCCACCTTCAAGGGAAGATCCAAATTCTCCACATGGGTTTTCTCGATCGCGAGAAACGAAATCATCCGCAAATATCGTAAAGATCACCCAGAGATAGATATGCCGATAGACAGTATCTCCTCGGATGTCGCATCCACAGGATCTTCTTCCCAGGAATCCGAAGTATTGGAGCGGGAAACTACCGATAAAATCCGGTCTCTGGTGGAAAAGCTTCCGGAACTATACCGCAAGCCTATTTCCCTGCATTATTTTGAGAATATGTCCTATAAGGATATTTCCGAAAATTTGAACTTGAAAATGAACACTCTAAAGAGTTATATTTTTCGAGGGAAAGAAATCCTACGCGAATGGCTAAAGAAAGAAGATGAGCACGGAAAAAAATAATCTTCCAGAGGACCTGAAGGAAAAATTGGATTTCTTTGTGGAGCCCCCTCAAGGTCAGATCCAGGAAAAAGTGCCTCCATTACTTAAGAAAAAAGTAATGTTACACCTGATCCATCTGAAACATATCAGGATCCTTTTGATCGCCATCCTAATTCTGGCGTTCTCTCCCCTTTCCGTCCTACTTTTTACTGATTGGAATTTCCTGTTCCAATCGGGACTATTGCACGCGATACTCGCTACTAGCGGTTTTCTATTTCTCCTTTTCACCGTTTTGATCGGGATTTATCTTGTGCAAAATCGAAGTCCCTATACTAAGGAATGGAAGAATAAATTAGGGTTCGACGAATGAATATTAGAAACTTCGGAATCGCATTCATCCTATTACTTTTAAGCGGTTCATCCGTCCTGGCCGAGGAAAAGGAAACGCCCGTTAAAATCACGGCTAAAGAATTCCTGGAAATGAAACTGGATGCGGTCTTTCCTCTTATCCAGAATATGAAAAAGCAGGAAGCGGATGTTCTTCTCACCCAAATCCGCGAAGAGGCGAGAAAATCCTGGGCACAGTCGGACAACTATTTCTTTTTAGTGGATCATCTCGCTACGATCAAAGCTATCGAAGAGGAGCAGAATCGACTCAAAGGCCTACTCTGGGTTTATCTTCTCGGATTGGCTCTATTCGGAGGCTTCGTTCTTTATGTCTTATTCCGCCAACGCAAATTGATACGAGAGCTTAATGAATTGCTAAAAGATCGTTAAGAGTTCCTTTCTTTCCTAATTTTCCGTGAGTTGTTTTACTCCCTAAAGCCGTTTTGTTTACTGGTTGTCATAAGGGTTCCCGGGAATTATTCTTTTTCCGGGTATTGTAACGTCTGTGTAAACCTTTTGTAACGGTTTTCTGACATTCTGGGGGAATGGAACCTATCCAAATACAAGGATCCTCCTCCCCTACGGCCAACGATAAAAATCCACCAAGGCGCAGGAGAAAGAGCTTCAGCGAATTTATGAAAAATGCTTCTGGAACCCCAGGTCAAAAGATCCTAGTCGTGGACGACGAAGAGGATATCGCCGATCTAATCAAATTCCATTTAGAGGAAAACGGGTATCAAGTGGACACCTGCCAAAATGGATTGGAAGTCCTACCTAGAATCGAGAAAAATCTTCCGGACCTGGTCGTTTTGGACCTTATGCTTCCCGGGATCGGCGGAATGGACCTCTGCAAGCGTATTAAAGAAAAATACGCCCTTCCTATCATTATGGTTACCGCAAAATCCGGAGAAACGGATGCGGTTCTAGGTCTGGAACTCGGTGCCGACGATTATGTTAGAAAACCGTTTTCCACCAGAGAACTCATCGCTAGAGTTCGTTCCGTATTGAGAAGATCCGGCGAAGCCGAAGAAGAGCAGGAGTTCGAGGGAAATATCAGCGTCGGTAAGATATTTTTGAACCCCAAAGCTCATAAGGTATTCATTAATAATACCGAAATAGAACTGACATTGATCGAATATAAGATATTATACCTGTTCATGACTAATACCGGAGTTGCCTTCACCAGAGATAAACTTTTAGATAAGGTCTGGGGAAAGGATATCTATGTTACGGACAGAGCCGTGGATGTGAATATCAAAAGACTCCGCGACAAATTAGGAGAGGAAAAGGAGAGGTTGGAAACCATCCGCGGGATCGGCTACAGATTCAATGAGGCGTAGTTTATTTTCTAAACTTCTCTTAAGTAACTGGCTCCTACTCGTTTTCCTAATGGCGGTCGCGGGTATCGTCCTCTTCCTGGAGGATAGGATCAACCCCGACCTGAAGATTTTACTTTTCTCCGCATACATATTACTTGCGATGTTCGGTACATTCTATATGTCCTTTTCGATCGCAAGAAGCGTCACTCAAACGCTGAATCAGATCGAAATGAAGACCGGAGAAATCAATGCCGGCGACTTCGGATCCGAGCTGAGCCTTCCCGAAATCCAGGAACTCGCCGATTTGGCCGTTTCCATCAATCTGATGTCTGGACGATTAAAGCACCAATTCGTGGATCTCACCATCGAAAAGGAAAAGTTCGACTCTGTTCTCCAAAACTTAAAGGAAGGAGTTTTCTCGGTGGATCTGGAAGGCTCCATCGTATTCCAAAACAAGAGTATTCCTTCCACTTTCATAGAACCGAATTCAGGATCCCGCAAAGTGGAAGATGCGGTAAAGGATCCGAGACTTCTTGAATTCATAAAGAAGAATCTATCCGGCAAAGGCGAGCCTAAAACCGAACTCGATCTAAGTCAAAATTTCTACGCAATCAAAATGTATCCGTTACGCACGAACGGAAATATTCTCATGTTCGTAGGCGTGATTCGCAATATCACCGAAGAGAAACAATCCTATATCATTCGGGAACAATTCGTTCAGAACGCTTCCCACGAATTAAAAACTCCCATTACTTCCATCAAAGGTTACACGGAAACTCTTCTAGGTCGTTTAAAGCTTCTGGAAGACAGTCATGAGAAGAAGTTCCTGGACGCAATCTCACGGAACACGGATAGAATGGTGCGTATCGTAGAGGATATGCTCACCATCACTCGAATAGAAAATCAGACTGCCATCGCTCAACCGGAAGAGTTTACGATTAAGTCCCTCGTGGAGAATTTATCCTTCACCGTGGATGGAGTGATCTCTCCCAAGGAACAAAAATTGGTAGTGGATATGCCGGAACCTCTTACCGTTTCCGCGGATTGGGTACTTTTGGAGCATATGCTTTTGAATTTGATTTCGAACGCTTCTTCCTATTCTCCCGACGGAAAAACGATAACTCTAAGAATCACTAAGGTTGCGCCCGACTCAGTCAACTTTCAGGTAATGGACCAAGGAATTGGCATCAAGGACGAGGACAAAGAGAGGATTTTCGAAAGATTCTTCAGAGTGGATAAAAATCGTTCAAGAAAAGAAGGAGGAACCGGACTCGGACTCTCCATCGTTAAGCATATTGTTCGCCTGCATCACGGATCGGTAAAGGTCTTCGACAACCCAGAAGGCGGAACCATATTCTCGGTTACCATTCCTCAAGTTTATAGCGAAGATCTCGAAGTTTGAAATCCGAGTAATCACTCGGATTACGCTTTCCCAAATACCCGGGGACCTAAAAATAGAAATTTATGGAATACCCCAAGGGTTTTTTTTCGTTCGGCACGAATATAGGGATCAAGGACCAAACTAAGGACTTCGGAGTCATATTCTCCGAAAAGCCGTGCAAAGCGACGGCCGTTTTCACCAAAAATAATTTTCCCGGATCTCCCGTAATCGTAGGTAGGGAACATATTCGCGGCGGAATCCTGCAAGCAGTCGTGATCAACTCCAAAAATTCCAACGTCGCAACGGGAGAACAAGGAGTCGCGAATTCAAGACAGATCTGTACCGAGATCGGAAAGTCCTTCGGCATTCCCGAAACATACGTGCTACCCTCATCCACCGGGGTCATCGGAGTTCCATTACCGATGCAGGTCATTCTTCCCGCTTGTGCGAAAGCCAAGGAATTATTAAAGCCGGGCAATCTGGAAGAAGTCGCAGAAGCGATCATGACCACGGACACCAAAAGAAAAATATCCGTACGCAAAATCAAATCCTCCAACGGAGAGGCGACCATCTTCGGTATGGCCAAAGGAGCCGGCATGATAGAGCCGAATATGGCGACCATGCTCTCTTACATTCTTACCGATGCGGAATTGCAAGAGGATCTATATTCGATCCTTAAGGAAGCGGCTGACGTAAGTTTCAACTGTTTGACGATAGATTCCGATACTTCCACATCGGACACTGTCGCCCTACTTTGCAACGGATTGGCCGGATCCGTAAACGTGGTAGAATTCAAAACCGCGTTACGCGAAATATGTATCGATTTAGCTAAGGAAATCGCGAAGGACGGAGAAGGCGCCACCAAACTGATCGAAACCAGGGTAAAAAAAGCTAGGGACGAGGCTCAGGCGAGAAAGATCGGAAAATCCATCCTGAATTCCCCGCTTATCAAAACCGCAATTTATGGCGGAGACCCAAATTGGGGTAGACTAGTCATGGCGGTTGGAAAGGTTTTCGATGAACCCATCCCCTTCGACTCTTTGGAAATTTATTTCGGAGGCCTACCTGTCAAAGGTGCGGATTCCGAAACACTCAAAAAATTATCCGACTATCTAAAAAAGAATTCCGAGATCGAAATTGATGTGATACTCCATACCGGATCCCATGAAATGATATTTTGGGGTTGTGACCTTACGGAAGGTTACGTCAAGGAAAACGCATACTATACAACGTGATTCCTCTGCCGAAATTCGATCGCGCGAAAGTGAAGACTTTATTCTCCGACTTACGATTCATCGCCTCCATAATCACTCTGGTAGTGAGATTATTGGGGGTCTTTACCGTCCTAGGCATTTACGAATTCACAGTTTTAATTCTTCCTAAAGAGATAGAATTCGTAAGCGAAATCGCGGTACTAATCTGTTTGGTTTTCGGAGTCTTCGCCATTTTGCCGGTGGAAGAAAAGATTTCCGGGTTTTTAAAATCCGTTTTCGTTTCCGAATATCTCAGCGACGATCCGGGCTCCTCTCGAATCGCCCACCGACGATTCGATTCGGAAGGACTGATTAAGAACGTATTCCCAGAGTTGGTCCGTTTGACTAATAGCAATTTCGGCAAACTTGCGATTCTTAAAAATGACTTAACTCATTACGACTTATATACGTATGCGCATAAAAAACAAAGAAAGGTAAACACTTTAGAGGGGATCAATCCTCGCGCCGCTCTTTTAACTTATATCCTGAACAAAAGATCCGGAGCCATGATAGGAGAACCGGATCAAAACAAGACGATCAACGAGGACTTCGTAAGTCTCAGAGCGAACTTTATCCTCCCCTTCGTCTTCCGCGAAAAACTATTCGGATTCTTGGCGGTTTCGAATATTCCCAAAGACAATGTCAGACATGAACTTGGATTCTTAGCGGGTAAATGCGCGTTAGCGGTTCACAATCATATTCTATCCTCCCAAATCGCGGAGAATAAGAAATATAGAAAAGAGTTCGAAAATGCGGGTAAGATCAGAAAATTCCTGGAATCCGCGGAGCCTCCGCTCGTGGGCGATATCAAAATCGAATTCCTCTCAAGAGAACCGGGCGAATTATTGGAGTTCTTCCAAACTCCTAATGGAGATTTTTATTTCGTATTCTTACGACTTAGCGTGACGAACGCCGTCTCCGTTTTAGCTTTATGTTATATACTCGGAGCGCTTTACGCTTCCAGGCTGGACGAGGAATTCAGAAATCTTCTCCAAATCAAATCCTTGGTCGAAGAAAATCTAAAAGAGATTTCCTGGACGGAAAGATACGATCTTGCGGTCGGCAGGGTTGACAAAATCGAAGGAAGAATCTCGCTAAGAGTTGCCGGCAAAAATTTCAAGATGTACGAATCGGATCGTCCGGATAGAAATCTCGCTTCTTTAGGTTGGGAAAATATAGAAACCCCCGGAAACAACCCTATGTTTCTATCTTGGAACGATCGCAATATTCTATCCTTCCAACATCTGAGGAAGCCATCATGAGAAATATTCTTCTCGTATTTCTTTCCGTCATACTTTTCAGTCTCATCCTATTTTCGGGATTACTCAATTCCTACTCCAAGGAAGCGAGACTTCCGTTTTATTTTTATCCGAATGGAATGATCGCCGTTTCCAACGGAAACTACGCGGATCTAACCGGAATGAAGATAGATCTGATCGAATATGAAATCGTGAAAAAGGTCGGACAGGATTACGGACTTTCCGGATATCAATTTCATTTTTTCGGCAAAGACGGAAGCATAGCAAAAGGACTTTCCTTCGTAATTCGCTCCTCATTCGAAGTTCTAAAGGATTTTCTTCCGGATATAACCGTCTCGCTCTTATATTTCCTAGTGGCGATATGGTTCTTTTTCTATACCAGGGATCTTTATATATTTCTACTATTCGGGTCCTTATCCTCCCTATTCTTATTCAATTTCTTTCTACTGGCGTTTCACGATTTCCTTTTTCCGTTCTTCTTCTTTCTATACTTTACCGGATTTCTAATATTCGATATTTCTTTTCGACTGAGAGGTAAGGAGATTCCTTCCCGATGGTTCGCTCCTCAGGTGATATTTTCCTTAGTCGCCGGCTTTGTAGGTGTATCCCAAAAAGGAAATCCCGATCTATTCCAGATTCTCGCGACGAACGGGATCTATTTCAACGTATTTGCCTCGGCGCTCTGCATATTACAGTTGGTATTCCACACTTTTCGAAATCCTAGTACGATCCAGGAAGTATCCAAGAAATTAAGCATCGTACTCGCTTTCTTCCTTATCACGATCCTTCCTTATTTATTATCCGAGATAGGTTCGCAAAAGACCTACCTCTTTATTCGCCCGTATCTGATAGCGGCCTTCTTCGTTTTTCCGGCTCTATTGGTTTACGGAACTTACACATACTCCTTGGTTCCCGTTCAGATCGCTTTCAGTTCCTCGTTAACGTCGGTGTATTCCATTCTACTCTTGACTTTCGGCTATCTGTTTGGACTGGAATTCTTCGTGCGCTGGAATCCCTCATTCTTAGGAAAATACCAAAGAGAATGGAATCTATTCTATGTAGTGATATCCGCGTATTTCCTAAGTAGTCTGAACAATAAATTGTACAAATGGATCGATTATTGGAGTTTCCGAAATAACCCGAAGCTCCATACCGCATTGGAAGAATTATCCGTACTGATCGGCGCACCGATCTCCATGAGGGCGACGATCAATAGTTTGATCCGTAGATTGGTGGATGCGCTAGAAGTGAATCGATTGCAGATCCTTATTCCTGCGGATAAATTTCCCAGAACGGATCTTCGAAATATAAATTTCGTAAGAATACCCGACGGCTCCGAAATCTGGAACTATTTCGAAAATCATACGGAAGTTACGGTGACTTCTCATTTAGCCTACGGTTTAGGAATCCGTGAATCTTTGTTCAAATTTCTAAATCAGATGGGAGTGCAGCTCGCTTATCCTTTATTCGACTTTGAGAAAGGAAAGGAAGTGATAGCCGTCTTCTTAGTGGGCGAAAAGACGAATAGAAAGAATTTCACTTTGGGAGAATTGAGATTCTTGAAGGAGTGCACTCGTCTTGCTTCCCTATTACTTAGAAACTATAGCTTACTCGTGGACGAGGTGGAGAAAAAAAGGATCGTTAGAGATCTAAATATGGCCTCTATCTTGGATAAAACCCTACATTTACCTGAATTAGAGACGGTTAAAGGCACTACGGTCGGATATTTCACCCTTCCAGCCGTGGGAATCTCCGGAGACTATCTGGATATTCTTAGAATTTCTCCTCAAAAGCAGTTATTATTCTTAGGTGATGTCTCCGGTCACGGTTTAGGATCCGGTTATCTAGTATCCGCAGTGAGAGGAATTATCCGCCATCAATTGGGCAATTCTCCTTATCTTCCAGATATATTTAGAGCGATTAATCTATTTCTAATCGAAAGATATAGAGGAAGCGAGTTCATGACTTCGATCGCAGGAGTATATAACGCTAGCGATGGAGCTTTTTCTTTCGTAAATGCAGGTCATACGCCCCCTATTTGCATTCGAAAGGGAGGAAAAATCGAAGTTCGAAACGAAACTCAGAGAGTTTTAGGAGTTCTTCCTACGGATTACAGACTCTTAACGATACATTTGAATCCCGGAGATAAGTTGATTTTATTTACGGATGGAGTCACAGAGACCTTCGATGAGAAGGAAGAAATCTTCGGAGAAGAAAATCTTCTCCGACTTTTGTCCATAAATCACGATAAAGGTGCCCAAGAATTGGCTGATATAGTTAGAAAGACCTTAGAAGAGTTTAGAAATTACAAAGAACCTAGCGATGATATCTCTTTCGTGTGTTTAGAAGTTGCCGATTGAGTATCAAAGCACTTCGCATCAACCTATTTAAATTTTTTTCCTAAAATTAATTAAAATACTTTACAATGAAAAGTTAATTGCTTAATTATGTCACTATCCAAGAGCTTTCTTGATCTCTCGTATTATACGAAGGGCATTAAAGTTCAAATCAATGGAGGACGTCAATGGTTGCAAAAAAGAAAGCAGTCAAGAAAGCAGCTAAGAAAAAAGTAGCTAAGAAGAAAGCTGCTAAGAAGAAAGTTGCGAAAAAGAAATAACAAACTTCAACAAACATCTCTTCTATAGTCAATATAGAGGAAATGAAGCTTAAAACCCGCTTCCTGGAAGCGGGTTTTTTCATTTTTAAGCCTTTGAATTCTTAATTTCCCTTATTTGAACGCCTCACTGTTGTAAAAAAACAACACTTCATAGCTTAAAGTTACTCTTTAAAAGAAAATCCGCAGATAGATACGCTTTTATAACCTTCTAACGACAAGGAAGGGCTATAATTTAAGATATTTAAGAATATCTTTCATCTCGTCTCGCAACTCAGGAAGAGAATCTCCGTAACTTTTCACCAAAGTTGACTGTCCTTCTTCCGAAATTTCGAACAAACGATATTCTTTTTCCGTGCTTGGAGATTTTTCCAACTTAAAGAAGTGATTCGCCTTCTTCGTAAATCGATTGTAAGCGGTGAATTTGTGATAATAGAAGCCTTCTTTCTTAGCGTTTACGGGGTAAGGAAGGTAATATTCCGCACCTAAGAGCAGAATATTGGGCGTCACGCTTACCATTCTAGTCCAAGTGGCCAGATTTAAGGGATAATTTTCCTCTAAGAACGATTTCTTATGCGTCTTCTCCCATACGGAGAGAATCTTTTTTCTCTGCTCATCGGCCTGTTTGTATCTTTCCAAACCGTTCAAACAGATTTCCATCAGTGAAAGTAGCTGTAAGGATTCTGAATTCTCCCCTTTCAGCTCTTTTTGAACGAGTTTTTTGGCCGAAATGAAGTCCTGAGAGTAAATATTTTCCCAAATCTTATCGATCGAGGAAGGTTTTTCTTCGGAAAATAGTTCCCACACGGTAAAAACGGGAAGATAGAAGGTCAGTATAAGGACCAGAACGAAACAATTCCTCTTCCAAGCAGAGATTTCACTAGAATCGTATTGGAACGGACCCATGGATCGATAGATTTCCTAATTCAGACGGCGGAATGTCTTTCCGGATTGTGAATCCATTTCGTTCCGAACGTATCGAACAATGAGAAGAATGCGGACACTCCCTTATCTTGTAGGAAGATTCTCTCCTCTTCCGAGATAGGAAGCAAGGCCAGAAAGCGGATCTCTTTTCCTTTTTCGGATTTCAATCCAGTAAGAGCGGGAAACCCTTCCTCGGATCCGATTTCTCTTAATGCTAAGTGAGTAAAACTCAAATATAGGGATTCCGGATCCTTACGGCTCATGGAAATCGTATGTCCGTGACCGAACCATTTTCCCATGGTCCAAGGAAAGCGTATGATTTCTCCTATCTGATGAGGTACCCAGCTTTCGGATCTATCTTCGTCCGAAATCTTTGCCGCGAGTAGTAGTTCCACTCTGGAATAATCCTCATAGTCCTTACGGTATAATTCCACTCCCGGTAAATTCTGAGCGCTCATGCCTATCGTAGAATATACGTATACGCCCGGAAGTTCTTTGGGAGCGAAACGTGCGATTCCCAATTGAGGATATTTTCCTCCGTCCGCAGACCAGTACTTATCATGTTTTCCAAAAGCGGATTCTAAAAATCCCAACCTGGATTCTTGGATTTCCTTCCAAATACCTTTCGTGGATCTATATTCCCAAAACTTTCTATCTTGAGCGATCCGATCGGGAATTACGCCGAATTCAGAATTTCCCAATGGATATGCGGTAATAGCTTCGACCTTCGCAAATTTGGAGTATCCGTGAAACCCTTTAACTCCCGACCAAGGAGGAAGATACGCGAAGAGTTCCTCTTTATAAAAGAATGAGACCCCGTTCCCTTCTTCCGACCAAATGAAATGAATTTCATTCACGTCGAATTCCGGCTGGCCTTTTGGATCCGTAACTTCGGCTTCCAATAATAAAGGAGCTAAACCGTTACGCAAATCCTCTTGAGACCGCTCCTTAGGAGCGTCTATACGATTACAAACCCATACGGATTTGATTGCAAAATCAGGACTTTCTTCGGCCTGTAAATAAAGATAAATCGTTCGACCGTCGTCTTCCAGATAAGCGGTAAACGCCCCGTACGGATTCGCTTCTTGGTATAATATTTTGGGTTCTAACACTCGATTCATTTAATGGGAATTTCCACGATTCTATCTTGGAAAGAGGATAATAATCCCGCGATATTCTTTTCCATACCGCTTTCGAATAGGATTTCGGGATAATAGGCGCTAGCATTTAAAAGTCCGGTCAGTTCCACCTGGTTCCATTTGGAATAGGTTCGAAGGGTGTCCCACACGGCAACAGGCACAGGAGCGCCTTCTTTCTTACATTTAACGAAAGTATCTACCGCTTTGATAGGTGTTAAGAGTTTGTTTTTCATAGCAGGTTGGTTCCGCCCAAAGCCATTATCTCCGCTCTCGGAGAAGATTCAAGCCGGTTCCTGCCTAGGTTAGAAGGGAAAATAAAGGGCCGGCGCTTCCTTTCGCCGGGCTCTCCCGCAGATTAGCGGTGAAGGAAATCTCTGAGTGGCTCTATAAACACCTTTTCTCTAGTTTTTCTTTCCTTATATTGCTCGAAAAGAATCAGAAAAAGGGCCGTTGCTAAAAACATCGTATCCATATTAATTTCGACGGTAGCTCGTTAGGAATTCCTACCTTCCGAAATCGGATTTTTGGAAAAAAATTTCCAAAAATCCGGCTTTATTGGGCGTAAATTTAAGTAGAAGGGTCCGGGAATTTCAAGCAAGCTTCCCGGATTGGGAAGGTTTCAGGACAAAGTCGTTTTAGCTGCTTGTTTGACTTGGCGTATCAGCCTATCTCGAAGTTTCTTAGGTATCTTAGTGGATATTTCAAGGGTTTGAACGAACATTTCGGCCGCAAGATCCACCATCTCGCTCATTTTTACGTCATTTTCTCTGGGAATAGCGCCATGCTTTCCTGAGGACTTACGAGGAGGCGTATCCTTTACTTTCGATTTCTTTGCGCCCGGCTTTGATTTCTTTTTTAGGACCATTGTATTCCGAAACTTCGGGTCCGTACCATAACTTCTGCCGCTTCTTCTTCCACTCGGATTTTAACCTTTTTCCAAAAAAATTCCCAGAACTCTATAACTTTCCATTCCGACGAATTGTTGGTCTTCCCTATCCGGAGAAGAGGAGAATTGTCCGGTAACGGGAATTTTTACCTCTTCTCCCTTTTTCCATCCGCCTTCCGATTCAGAGACATAGAAAAATTTGGAATACTTGCGCAGGTCCAAGCATTCTTCCACCGTTTCCCAATGAGCGGAAAGCATGAAAGTTCCACCGGACTGCTTAGAGTCCGGGACTAATATTCTCTCGTTTCCTAGGAAGGTTCTAACTTCTCCAGTTCTAATGTTCTCTGCCGTTATAAACAAGGAACTCGTCTCCTATACGCAATTTTGCGGAAACGGTTCTCGCATTTTTTTTTCAAATCGGGCCCGAAGCCGGACCGGGCAGTGATTAGACGAATCCTTTACCCGACTTGTTTTCTACCAACGAAACCCGATTTCGTCCGCAAAAAAACAAAACCCTGAGATCAAAATCTGACGGACTGAAATTGAAACGCATTTCAGAGTTGGAAATTTTTTTCTTGTATAATGAAATACAAATTTCTTGTCCTAAAATAAGTCTAACGGATCCGAAAGTTTATAATTCTTTCGGACTAAATGGCGCTTTTATGCACGAACGATCGATTTACAAAAGGATAGCTTTCCATCTTTTCCCGTCTAGATCAATCTTCACCTTAGTTTGATCGTAGGACAAATCGTCACCGGTTTTGCGTAAGGATCCGTCCTTCTCATGCACGTTAGCCAGCACGAATCGATTTTCTCCCAATTTGACCAAAGCAAGAGAATAAGGAGGCTTCCAAGAGAATCCGGGATTCATATTGACGGTAGTGGAAGACCAAATCGTTCCCGTTTCTCCCGGATCCGCACCTAAACGATTGAGTTTGAGTTGGGCTAATTTAGGAGGTGCCGACTTACGCTCCGTTCCCGGCGCTTTCTTAGCGAATAACGCAACGGAATTAATGCTATCAATTCCGCCGTTTCCTCCCAAAAGGGATAGTTCCGGAAAAGCGGATTCGGTTTTGCCTAACTCTCCCGCCTGTGCATACAAACCGTACTGAACCGCTATATCTACAAGTCCGGTGGCTGCGGATATGGACATGGCAGCTTGATAATTCAGAATTCCGCCTAACTTGTTGATTTGGATTTCCTTTCCGTCGGAAAGCTTAAGACCGCCTTGCTTCAGGGAGGATACGACATTCTTCTTTCGTATTTTAAAATATTCGGAAGATTGCATGATCACCATTCCGGTGAAACAATCGTAAATCCATGCGTAATCCACTTCTTCTCTCTTGTATCCGGAGGAGGAGAATAGTTTCTCGGCGGAGTTTCCCGCAGGAGATCCGAAGTCACCCTTAAGGATAAAATATTCGCTATGGGCCGTATGCGAAGCACCGACCAAATAAATAGGGTTCAGATCTTTTCGAATCCATCCCTTCTTCTTCCATTCTTCCGCGGTTTTTTCGGATACGAGCAAGGTTGCGAAGCCGTGATCGGTTACGATAGCAATCATAGGAGTAGGATACGGATCTGCGATATTACGATTAAGTTGTTTGTCCGTGATTTCCTGTCCGTAAGAATGAGCTCTAGGATTTCCGATCGCATTCGAACGAAATTTCTTGGTGATATCCGCAAGATCCTGAGAAGTAATTCCTTCTTCGAACATCATTCTCTTCATGAGAAGACCGTACATGGAGATAAGAGTGGCTCCGTTATCCAATTCATATTCCGGATGGCATACGGTTTCGTTCACTCTCTTGAGATCCGAAACCAAACGAAATGCGGACTTTGGAATATCCGCGCCGGCCACGAGAACGACCGCGTCCGGATTATCCACTAGGATCGTTCTCGCCTGGCCGATTGCTCCAGTAACGCTTGCGCCTCCCAAATCAATCAAGTGAGCTTTCATTCCCGTATATCCGAGTTCGTTCGCGATTCTCACAGTGTGACCGTAACCGCCTTTTCCCAGAGATGCCGCCTCGATACTCACGAAGTCCGTGATCTCGGAAGCCAAGGTCTCATTCTTCATACCTAGAAAATGCAAAAGCGTTTCGATGGATTTTTTATAATGGTGGAATACCTTCTGGGATCCGTCCCAAGCCTGGTATTCCGCTTCTGAAAAATCCTTAATCGTACTGTCCGCTACTCCTAAAAGAACGGGATAATTCATTCCTAACTCCTGAATATTATAGGGCTCCGGGAGGAATCACTTTGCATTCTCCCTTGCCGATGGTTTCTTTCTTTTGATTGGTCCACTCTATGTTCATGGCGACGGCTTTCAGTCTTGGAATTTTTTCCTTCACCTCCACCGTACAAGTGATCGTATCTCCGGGATAAACCGGTTTGCGAAATTTAGTGGTCGTCTCCAAGGCAATCGTTCCCAATCCTGGAAGCTTCATCCCCAGCACGGGAGCCAGTAAGGAAGCCGCCAATCCTCCGTGTGCTATTCTTGTGCCGAACTGAGTCGTCTTCGCATACTCCTCGTCGACATGCAATGGATTGAAATCCCCGCTGATTCCCGCAAAGAGGTAGATATCCGTCTCGGTAATTGTCTTAGTAAAGCTCGCCTTATCTCCGATTTGAATTTCGTCGAAGCTCTTGCCTTTTTCGTACATTCAATATTCCTTATGTATTTAGATATTATGCGCCAACGGCTCCTAAGACGCCGTTCTTCAGGAATTCCACGCAATCTCCCACTTCTTTTTCTACGGAAGGAAGTTCGGAGAATAATCTCATGAGATTTTTGGTCTTTTCAGCATCCAGTTCCTTTAAAAAATGAACGCTTTTAAAGAATCTGCATCCTGCATAGAAGATTAGAATCTTGAGATCTCTGATTCTATCTTCGGATTTATATTCCGAAGTGGAATTAGCTACGTCCCAGAAACCCAATTGCACCGTAGTAACGAAGACCGCAAGATCGGCAAAACCGAATTCAAGAGGTTGCTTTTTCTTTCTGTCGGAATGCTCTCCGGCGCTCCGGAGAAGCTCTTTTGCCGCGGAGAGAATCTTTTCTTCCGGACTATTTGCCAGAAGCTTTTCGGATTTGCTTCTGATTTCTTCCGGTTGAGAAAGTTGTAATACTTCCATCAATTTATCGAAACCTTTGTATGTGGAAGAGATAATGCTCTTTTGAACCTCGGTAGTTCCTCCGCCGATAGTGCCGAGCCGAACGTCCCTATACTGACGGCTTACGGCGCATTCTCTCATATAACCCATTCCGCCATGGATCTGAACCGCGTCACTCGCCACTTCCTCGGCGGTTTCAGTCACAAAGACTTTCAAGGCGGAACTTTCGAAAGGAAGACTCGCACTCGGATCCGAATCCTTTTTACGTGCAACGAAATATATCAATCTACGGGAAGCGCAAAGATAAGCCCAGTTACGTGCGATTTTTTCCTGAACTCCGAAGAAAGAAAGGATAGGCTTACCGAATTGGTGACGTTTCCACGCGTAATCCAAGCTGAGTTCCAATCCGAATTCCATTCCGCCGGGAACTGCCGCCACGAGTACGGTTCTTTCCCATTCCAAAGTTCCTTTTCCGATTCGAACAAATCCAGAGTTCAGAGGTCCCAAAAGATTTTCATCCGGAACGAACATATCTTGGAATGAAAGCTCCGCAGTCATCGAAGTGTTATGTCCGAGTTTCTTTAGAACCTTACTCACATGGAAACCTTTCATATTCGATTCTACTATGAAGGCGGAGACTCCCATGGGGCCTCTGGATTTGGTGGTTCTGGCCATCACAATGAAAACCTGGCCGTTCGGTCCGTTCGTAATATATAATTTGCTTCCGTTTAGAATAAAGCCTCCGTCCACCTTAGCGGCGAACGTATTCATAGCCGCAGCATCCGATCCCGAATCCGGTTCCGTAAGCGCGAGTCCCGCAATCCATTCGCCGGAGGCAAGTTTAGGAAGATATTTTTTCTTTTGTGCTTCTGTTCCTTGGAATAGAATAGGAAGAGTTCCTATGATCATATGCGCACCCCAAGACAGACCAAATCCTCCGTCTAAGGAACCTGCGTTAAACGCTTCTTGCGCGATACAACACTGGAGACATGTTCCACCCTGACCGCCGAATTCTTCCGGAACGGGAATCCCCAAGAGTCCCATACTTCCCATTTCTTTCCAGATAGAGTCTCCCCAGACGGAATGCTCGTCTCTTTCTTCTACGCTAGGAAAAACCCTTTCTTTAGCGAAATCCTTCACCATTTCATAGAATTCCAGATCGGAAGAACTTAAGTATGGGTTCAAAAACATATGATTCTCCTAAATTCGGCCTAATTCTTAGTCAGGTCCGAGACTTCTTTTTTAAAACTATCTAATATTTCGTTTCGCTTCATCTTTAGGGTGCGCGTCATTTCCCTATCCGGATCGAAAGGCCTCGGGACTATATAAAAAGCATTCTGAGGTATCACTTCGAAGGCCTTGAATCCGTTCTTTCTGGAAATTCTTGCGGATACTTCCGACTTAAAGATCTCCCTAATTTTCGGATGGGAATTCCAAACGTTTGCATCCTCAGGAAGATCCGGAAATTCCGCCCTCAATCGATCGAAGTCGGGAACGATCAACGCGATCAAATGTTTGGATTCGTGCCCGGTTACCAATACTTGGTTCACATAGGGAGAATTGAGTAACTGATCCTCTATCGGAACCGGTTCCACATTTTCTCCTCCGGCCAATACGATCGTATCTTTTGCCCTTCCTGCAAAGACGAGCTCGTTGCGATAGTTGAAGCGCATGATATCACCCGTATCGAAGAAGCCGTTCTTATCGAACACCACTTCGTTCAACTCGGGTCTCTTGTAATAGCCCATCAGAACTTGTTTGGATTTTACCCAAAGACTTCCTTTAGCTCCGCCGTTTACGATATTTCCTTTTTCATCTTTTAGAATGCATTCGTATCCCGGGATAGGAGTTCCTACCGTTCCGGGTGAAGGTTGTCTAGGTTTACGAATGGAAAGGACCGCCGAGGTTTCCGTCATTCCGTATCCTTCCAGCACGATCAATCCGATAGCCGAAAGGAACTTATCCACTACGGAAGGAAGAGCGCTCCCAGCTGAAACGGACACCCTCAATCTTCCGCCTAACGCTTTGTGGATGGGTTTAAAAACGAGAATAGCCCCTAATTTTAAAGGTGATAGAAGAATCAAAAAGAGCAAAGATACGAACTTACGATATAAATAAGCGATCGTATTCGGTTTCTTAATTCTGAAATCGTAACCCAAAAGAACCGCTTTTTGACTCGCCCAAATTTCTCCTATCTTCAGGAAGAATCCGAATATTCCCTTCTTGATCGCGGATTCCTTCGATACTTTGTTTATAATACCGCTATATAAGGATTCCCAAATTCTAGGAACGGATGGAAATAGAGTAGGTTGGAATTCCTTCAAATCCTCCTTTAGGTTGCCGATATTGGAAACCAAAAATCCGGCGCCTAATTCGACGATACAATACTCTATCGCTCTTTCAAACGCATGCCAAGGTGGTAATAGACTAACCCCGGAATCCTTGGAGTCCAATTGAACGAAGCCGATCACTTTTTCCACAGCGGAAATCCATCCGGTTTGATTCAACATTACGCCCTTCGGGGCTCCGGTCGTACCGGAAGTATAAATCAACGTGGCTAGTTCGGAAGGAGATTTTTCCTTTAATCTCTTACGAATTGCGTCCGGATTCGAAGAAAGATAACTCTTCCCTTTTTCAATCAAAGAGGAAATAGTTTCCGGTCCCGACTTCAAGTCTCCTATATCGTTTTCCATTACGAATACTTTCTTTAAACTAGGAAGTTTTGAGGAAAGATTTACGAGCCTTTGCTTGTCCTTTTCTTTTTGAACCACCGCGTATTTGCTTTCGGAATGATTCACGATATAAAGAATATCCTCGTCCACAACGTCAGTTCCTCTTGGAACGGAAACGGCTCCTGCGGAAACGATGGCGATATCCCCTATGATCCAGTTTTGGCTCGAATCGCATAAATATAATATCTTATCGTCCTTTTGGACGCCTTCCGATATGAAACCGGCCGTAAGCTGATCCACTAAGGATTTGATCTCGGAGAAGGTTCTTCCTTTGATTCCCTCCTTGGTTCTACGAGAAAAGCTTTCCTTGTTTGGAAAATTCGCCGCAGTTTTATCCAGCATATCGTAAAAATATTTTTGATTCGTTTCCAAAAGACCCCCTCTAAATGCCGCTTATCCAAGGCGATAAACCCGCACGCACGGAAACACTACTTTCGACGAGTTGTGCTTCAATCGATTTTTGTAGAAAGATCGAATTCCGACATATAATGAACGTTTGTTTACGAAGTACATAACTAATGCCATTCACTTCAGGATCGTTCTGTCAAAGGCGTTTCGTATTTAGAAAGACATTCTTTGCATAAACAATCTTCGTATATTTCCCTTATATTCTGAAGTGCGTTCGAATCCAGAGTAACGCTTAAACACCAGCAAGAAGATTCGCCCGCTCTGCAATCGAAAATGTTACTACATCCGGGACATATCTTACTCGTCATAGATCTATGATGGATCGGAAGGATCAAATTTCAATCCTTTCCGTTTCTTACGCAAGGATAGTAAGAATAAATCGGCGTTGAGCTCGGAAGTTTGGACTCTTAGATGGAAATGCCGTTTTCAGAAAGAAGATTTAGGAATTCTTCCTCAGAAACGACCTGCACTCCTAATTCCTGAGCCTTATCCAGCTTAGAACCTGCGCCCGGGCCAGCGAGAAGATGAGTTGTTTTAGAAGAAATCGATCCGACCTTTTTGCCGCCGTAGTAGACTACCAAATCCATAGCCTTATCTCTTGGCTGAAAATTTTCGAAAGAACCGGAGACACACCAGATCTGGCCGGCAAACGGTTGCTTTTCCGATTTCTGGACCGGATCGGCCTTCATCTTAAGCCCTGATTTCTTCAATTTATCGATCAATGTTAGGATTCTTTTATCGGTAAAACTTTCGGCGATCGCCTGGATCGTCGACGGGCCTATCCCCGGAATTTCTAATAGAGCTTCCGTTTTTTTAGGGCTCTTCGCCGCGGAAATAATGGAGTCCATGGAATCGTAACCGTGCTCCGTTAAGAGTTCGGAAACCTTAGGACCAATTTCGCGAAGCCCCAAAGAAGAAAGAACGAATCGGAAATCCTTCTCTTTGGATTTTTCGATTCCATTCAGAATGATGGAAACGCTCTTTTCTCCGTAACCTTCTTCTTGCATTAATTTTTCTTTATGCTTTTCGAGAGAATATAGACCGGCCAAATCCTTGATGTATCCCTGGTCGTACAAAAATTCCACCTGCTTCTCACCTAGACCCTCTATGTCCATTTGCTTTCGAGAACAGAAGAATATGATTCCGTTTTTGACCCGATCCGGACATTCCGGGTTCGGACAGAAATAATCCACGGAATCTTCTTTTTTTTCCGTCTTGGTTTTACAGGAGGGACATTTTAGAGGGATCTTAAAGACTTCCTTTCCCGGAGTGACGACCTCTTCCACCGCAGGGATGATCTCTCCCCTTTTGGAAACGCGAACAACGGCGCCGATGCCGACCCCTAATTCGTTTATATAATCCTGATTATGTAGAGTTGCGAAAGTTACCGTCGTTCCGGCTAGTACGATCGGTTCAATCTCGGCCCTCGGAGTGATCTTGCCCGTCCTACCCACGGCGTAATCGATACCTACGATCTTACTCTCTTTCATGACCGCATCGAATTTAAAGGCTCTGGCCCAACGCGGAGAATGGGAAGTGTATCCTAGCGATTCCCTTCTGGATAAGTCGTTCAGTTTGATCACCAATCCGTCTGTCGGAAATCCGAGCTTTTCTTTTTTCTTTTTAAAATTCTTTATGGCGTTAGATACTTCCTTTCCTTTTACCAATACCGTATCCGGAGGAAGGGGGAACTTCAGTTCTTCCGCTTTTTTCATCACTTCCGCATGAGTCTTAAACTTGGATTTGGTTCCGGGGAAGAATGCGTCATAGACGAAAATTCGAAGAGGTCTCTTGGCAACATCGGCCGAATTCTTCTGCTTCAAGGAGCCGGAGGAAAGATTTCTAGGATTCGCATATTTTCCCTCATAAGCCTCGTTGAATTCCTCGAAATCGGAGAAAGTCATATAGACCTCGCCCCTCAGATAAACGGAAACGGGTTCGTTCAATCGTAGAGGAATGGAGCGGATAGTCCTCACATTTTCCGTGACATCGTCCCCGATTCCGCCAGTACCCCTAGTCACCCCGTTGGCTAAAATTCCATTTTCATAATATAACATCAAAGAGGCTCCGTCTATCTTCCATTCCAGAGAATATTCGCCTTCGGGATCCGTCTTTTGGACCCAATCCAGGAGTTCCTCCTCGTTATAAGTATTCTCCAAAGATAAAACGGGAAGTTTATGGGTGAACTTTTGAAAATCCTTATCCAGATCCGATCCCACGCTCAACGTAGGGCTTGCGGGATCCATCAGTTCGGGAAATTTTTCCTCCAAGGCTTGGAGTCTTTTGAATAAATGATCGAAATCGTAGTCGGAGATTTCTGTCTTATTCTTTACATAATATAAATATTGATGGTGCCGTATTTTTTCCTCCAAGACCCGCATTTCTTTTTGAGCCTGCTTCGAGTCGGTAGGAAGATCTTTGGAAACGACGGCGGCCTTCGGCGCTTCCTTTTCTTTTTTGGATCGGGTCGATTTTTTTGCGGGAGCGGGAGTTTTTTTCGGCATATCTTTCTACTCCTGTTTAGAACACGAGTTTCCTTTCGGATCTGATTGTTAAAGTGAGTATCTTTGGATCTGTGTAAGATCCGGAACTTGGACTAGGAAGTCAGTATTGCCCTAGTCCAACTTTCATATAATCCATAGGATCGGTCCGATTGGATTCTCCTATCCATACTTCGTAATGTACGTGAGGTCCGGTTACGTTTCCTGTCGCACCCACGGTTCCGATCATCTGGTTTTTGTGGACGGAGTCCCCTTCTCTCACGAGCAGTCTAGTGCAGTGACCGTAGAGACTATAGTATCCGTTTGCGTGAGCGAGCACGATATGATTTCCGTATCCTCGAGGAGAGTAAATGGCTCGATATACTTTTCCGTCTCCAGTTGCATAGATAGGAGTTCCCGGCACGTTCGCCAAATCCACACCGTCATGGAATTCCATGTATCCGAAAGTGGGAGACCTTCTCATTCCGTAATAAGAGGTCAGGTTATAAGACATCAAAGGTTCTCCGAATGGCAGAGAATTCATAATACCGTATCTAGTATCTAAGAAATCGAAAACAGAATCCACGAGAGCGCGATTCTTATCCATTGCGACTCGTACGGAGCGATATCCGTAAATCTCGGAAAGATAGGATCTTCCCAACATCAGGTCTTTGTCCGCCGCCTCTTCCAATTTCAGTTCGTTATTCGCTAAATCTTCGGAGTCGGATTCTTCCGGAAGTTTCAGAAGTTCTTCCGATTCTCCATCCACTAAAGAATGAATCTCCTGTAGATTTTCCGTAAGACTAGTGAAGTCGTCTCGGATATCTCCCAAATTCTCGCTGTATTCGATGTACTCGTCGAAGTATTTTCCGTAAACGGAAGCGAGGGCGTTGATCTGGATTCTTGTATTATTATATTTTACGATTCCGAGGACTGCGATTCCTACGATGGCAAATAGCAGACCGACTAAAAAGAAGATCGTGAATATGGAAATCTGAAAGTGAAAGGATTTATCGAAACCGTGAGGAATGAGAAGAACGGTCAGTCGTTGGTGCCCTTTCTCCTTAACCTGGTCGATGCGTTTTTTGATCATCTTTTCCACGGTCGAATTCCCCCTGGAAGAAGGATTCCGACCGGGAAAAATAGGGTCAAGTGGAAAGTACGTTCAACCGAATTCCATACTTCGGTCTTAATGTGACTAAAGGCTCCATAACCACAGGAACCTTAGAATCTAAATCGAAACGGCTATTTTTTACCACCATCGCCAAGACCAAAGCGGCCTCCGTTAAGGCAAAAATATTGCCGATGCAAATCCTTGGCCCTCCTCCGAAAGGCAAATAGGCATATTTCGGACGATTTGCGGAGCGCTCCTCGTCGAAACGATCCGGATCAAAACGATCGGGGTTCTCCCAAAAATCCGGATCCCTATGAACGTTGAAGATACAAATCGAGATATTGGTTCCCGCAGGAACATCATAGCCGCCGACTTGGTCAGGCCCCATTGCCGTTCTTTCTATGACCCAAGCGGGCGGGTACATTCTTAACGTCTCATCCACGACCTTACGAGTATATGAAAGTTTTTGAATGTCTTCCAGACCGGGTGCCTTGTTCCCCAATACCTCCTCCGCTTCCGCTTTGATTTTTGCATATACGTCCGGGTTTTGAGTGAGTAAATAGAACGCCCAAGAAAGAGCGTTCGCAGTGGTTTCATGTCCGGCCAAGAGAATGGTAATCGCCTCGTCCCTAACCTGAGACTCGCTCATTCTTTCTCCGGTCTCCTCATCCCGAACTTCGAGCAACATGGAAATCAAATCGTTGGAAGGATTCTTCTTACGTTGTTCGATCAATTCCTCCACAACCGAATGCATTTCCAAAAGAGCTTTCTTCAATCTCCGGTTCTCCGGAGTAGGCCAATGAAAAGGTAAAGGAAAGAGTCTCGTGATTCTCCTTGTCGTTAGTTCCAAAGCGACCTTCAAAGCCGCTTCGATTCTACTTGCGTAACTTTCCACTTCGGTCCGAAAAAGGGTCCGACCGACGATCGCAAATGTAAGTCGCATCATCTCCTTGGAAATATCCAAAGAAACGGGAGAAGAGGACCTCCATCGAGAAAGCATCTTCTCGGTTTCGTCCCCCATGATTTCTACGAATTCGGAGATTCTTTGCCTATGAAACGAAGGTTGGATCAGCTTTCTTTGCTTCTTCCAAAATTCTCCCTCGCTGTTGAGTAGACCTTGTCCGAGAATTCTTCCCAATTCCTTATAAAAAACGCCTTTATGATAGTTCTGACTGTTTTCTTGGAGTACCCTTCGTATATCTTCCGGTTGGGTAATGAGGTGAAAAGGGATTCTTCGTATACCGAAACGAACGGTTTTACCGAATTTTCGATTCATCAATCGGAAGAATTCGATAGGATTCTTTGCCAGTAAGGACAAATAACGTAGTGCGGGTAGTCCGAAAACTCCCGGCGGAAGATTTAACTTTCTTTTACCGACCGAAACCGTCGTATTTTCTTGGAGGGAAAGCACGGTATTGCTCCTGGCTCGAAATCGAGCGCCTTCTTGGATTGATCACCCAACCAATCCCAAGCCGCAATTCTATGTATCGGTCGCTATAGGAGCAAGAGGTTTCCGAAGAATACTCCGGAAAAACTCATTGCCTACGTTCGAAAGATGTTTCTATTAAAGAATCCACATCCATTAGATTAGAATGAGTCGGTAACTCCGCAGTAGATTCGTCCTGAGTTAATTCGGGTGTTTGCATACTCGTTTCGGCATCCTCGAAAGTGCCTTCGATCTGCTCTTCCACCCAAACCTGCCAATCGCCCGACTCGGATTCTCCTTGGGGTTGTACCCAAAAGGAAGAGACTCCCAAGAAGCCGATTAACGCTCCACCGAAGGATATGGTTAAAAAACGTCGAACCAAAGAAATTCTGCGGGTACGGATCACTTTTTCGGAGATACTATTACTCCAATCGTAGCTTTCCAACCTACGGAAAATTTCTTGGTCCAACTTTTCCCTATTCTTATCTTCCATAAACTTAGGTTCTTAAGTCTCCTGATAGAAAAGCTTCTTTAACATCTGCTTTCCTCGGAAGGAACGGGATTTAACGGTTCCTTCGGGGATTCCCAATTTCTGAGCGATCTGTTGTTCCTTATAACCTTCGGATACAAGAGCGAGTACGGACTTATACTTCCAAGGTAGATTCGAAATCAAATCCTGGATCTCCAACTCCAAACCTCTTTCCTCGAATTCCTCTCTAGGATTGAGAATGGAGTCCTGGGTGACTTTTTCCTTCAAACGCATTGCAAGATTTGCCTGACGCATGCGTTTTTGGTTCATCCTGAGGGATTCGTTTCTTGCGATAGTATACAACCAAGTGCTGTGGGAAGAATCTCCCCGAAACTTATTGGCCGCCAAACTTTTATAGGCGCGAATATAAGTTTCCTGAACCACATCGTCGATGGAGTCGTAAAACTCCTCGTATAAATTCTTTTTAATCGCAGAAAGCACGATATGCTTGGTTGTTTCGATTAGACCCGCAAATTCCTTTTGATCCATTTTTGTCTTCCTTATCGGAGAATGCCCGGTAGGGGCAGAATAATTCTTTCGGGAACGAACAAGTTCAAGGGGAACCCGGGAGCTTCCCTATGCTCCTCGGGTAGGGTGACGGTTTCCCTTTCCTTCCCCTTTTTTCTCTGCTCTGAAGTTAAGACCCTTTCGATCGCTAGCCGGTGCGCGATTTGGTTCATCCGGATTTCGGATGTATACCTTCCAATCGCATGAACAAGCAGCCTGACTTTTACCAGATCTGGATTTTCGTCCATTAGTAAAAGTTCGAGTTCCACTTGTTTCGGAGATAAAAGGCGGAGCCATCTTTCATGCTCACTCTTGAATCTACGATTCAGCTTAGCGATGCGTTCAAGTTGCGGATCTGTTAGAGTATAACGATTACGGAGAGAATCCAGGTCTCCAAACAGGACTCCTGCCGCCTTTTCGGTACGGAAAGAAACTAGGGCCCTGGCTGCTTTATTGGACTGGAAACTAGGTCGGTTCTCTTCGGAGAAAAGATACGCCGGCATCAATAAGATACCGGCCAGAGCAACTCTGACGAATGAATTCAGGAGATTCATGAGTCTGACTCGGTTCATAACCTAGCGTATCCTAAGACCCCAAATTACCCGCCTCGTTTCCAAAGATCGACTCGAAATTTCGAGGTTCTGAAAAAAAGAGGGGTACTGGCAAGAGAACATAATTTTAGATCGAAACCGGAAGAAAGCGCGAAAAATTCTTCCCGTCGTTATAGGAATTACTATCCTCGAATCGCTTTTATGAAGACAGGAACCCCGACCGAAAGACAGGAAACGGAGCCTCGCAAACCGTGGAAGGCCAGAATCCGTCTCATTCTACTCTTTGCGATCAGTCTTTGCATAGGCATTCCTGCCTCGATAGACCTTTCCATCGAATGGGAATATGAAAATCGAACCCCTCACGCTGGAAATTATCGCTCCTTAAAACCGGCCACGGTGGCGATCGTTCCCGGCGCCTCCGTATACAAAGGAATTCCTTCTCCCGTTTTGCAAGACAGATTGGATTGCGCGATCGAACTGTACCGACAAGGAAAAGTGAGAAAGATACTACTCTCCGGAGACAACGGGACTAGCTATTACAACGAAGTGAAGCCCATGCTCGTTTACGTTCTGGAAAGAAAGGTATACGAAAAGGACGTGTTCGTGGATCACGCAGGATTTCGAACTTTGGATACTCTAGTACGTGCCAAAGAGATTTTCCAAGTTAAAGACGCGATTTTCGTAAGCCAAAAATTCCACCAACCCAGAGCCGCCTTTATCGCAAAGAAGATCGGTTTGGAATTTCAATCCTACGAATCGGATCGGAGACTTTATGTGAGCGGTCCTTTCAGTAGATTCAGGGAATTTTTCGCCAGAACTCTGGCCTGGGTAGATATGAATCTAACCAATACTGCCCCCAAATTTTTAGGAAAGCCGTTTCCCATAGAAGGAAGCGGAGTTAAGACGTGGAAGGGTTCCGTCATTTAGGAATAGATTCGGATTTTTGAATATTCTCGAAGATCTCTATCACCGCATCTTTTACAGATACCTTAGGCTCCCAACCTAGAGCCTTAAGCTTGGAGTTGTCTCCCAGAGAACGGACCATCTCCATCGGTCTCATTCTTTCCGGATCTTGCTTAGCTAAAACTTCGGTCTTCGCAGCCTCGATGATCCATTGCAAAATTTGAGAGATGGAGGTTTCTTTACCGGAAGATATATTATAGATCTCTCCGCTCTTTCCGAATTCGGAGAGAAGAATATAGGCTCTTACCACGTCCCTAACGTGTAGGAAGTCCCGAGTCGGAGTCAGATCTCCCACTTGAATTTCCGCAGGATTGGATCCGCTTTTCTTGGATATACTTTCCAACACTTGTCTGCAAAAATTCGGAACTACGAAATTCGGATTCTGGCCTACTCCGATATGATTGAAAGGCCTTGCAATCAAGGCTCGGATATTCTTGGAAGAACGAGCATACTGTAAGCAGTATTCCTCCGCGGCAACTTTGGATGTGGCATAAGGATTTACGGGGCCCACCGGATGATTTTCCGAGACGGGCAAATTTTCCGATTTCAAATTTCCGTAAACTTCGGAGGAGGAGATATAGACGATCTGCACAGGCTTACCGGAAAGTCGAAAGTATTCCAGTAAGTTGAGGGTTCCTCCCACATTGATCATCAATGTCTCTTGGGGATTCTCTATAGCCCTTGGAACGAAGGCCTGCCCTGCAAGATGGAAAACGATATCCGGAGAAAATGAACCCAGAGTGGCGGATAGAGAGTCGAAATCCCTTAGATCGCAGAATTTATACGGAAAGGCGAGTTGCTTATCGGAAGGCCGAACTCCTAAGCCAAGAATCTCCCGATCCTGATTCTCCAAAAGTTCCCGCGTCAAATATGTCCCTACGAATCCGTCCGCTCCGGTTACCAGGTATTTCATCGTCGATTCTGCAACTCTTCCCGCAATAAATTGTTTTTATATAAGATAGTAAGGACGGCTATCCGAGATTCCCAAGGAACGGGGGGAGGAAACACTCTCCCTAACGGCTTATACTGTCCAAACGCGGACCTTAGGAGTAAAAATACGATTGTTTTGTTAAATAAGAAAAAAACAATCGAATAAAAGTCCCGAACCAAGATGGAAGAAAGATCTTCAGACATTATAGAAATTAAAGACAGTTCCGTCAACGTTCGGGAGCTGATGATGGAGATAGAATCTAGGCTCTCTCGAAGACCCGTCTCCAAGGAAGAATTGGAACGACTCAGTCGTTGGAAATTCTCCCCCCAGTCTCCGGAGGGATATCGGGAATTCGATGCCGCGGAGACCGCACATCTATTCGAAAAAGGGATCTCCGCACCTAAATTCACGAATCCCAAATTCAGGTATATAAGAGGACCGATAAGATGGCTCCTCGTCAAGTTCATAGAATTTTACGCATTCTTAGATAAGAAACTCTCCGAGAATCGAACCCGCGCTTTTTATAGCGTGCTAAACGAACTCATTCTACTTAGAGGGGATCACGAAAAGTTAAAACGGAAATTCGAAAAGTTCTATAGCGAATTCGTGGAGTTGAATTTTTCCCTGAGAAATCGATTCGAACCCGATTTCATCTGGTCCAGCGAATTCCTTTATGAAGAGGAGCTTTCCGAAGAAAGCGAATCTCTTTTATTCTCCCGTCTTTCTCCGGGAGAATCCGTACTCGTTCTGAATCCCGAGTGGGGAAAATTCCTGAAGCAACTTCTTAAGGCTCAGATCGAATTCAAATCGGTGACTTGGAATCCGAGCCAATACTCTTATATTCGCGAGAAAATCACCGGTTCCGTACAATTGCTTTCCTTCGACGAATTGCTTCCTAATCCTCCGCTTCCCTCTAAGATTCTTTCTCCGTCCAACTTATGCCTTTTACCTAATTGGACTCTCGAAAAATTATTTCGAAATCTTGCGGTCAAGACTTCTCCTGGAACCGAATTCTTCTTTCGGTATTCCAATTATTCGAACCGATTCTCTTCTCCTTTCCAACCGGCGCTGCTGACTCAAATCAACGATTCCTCCTTTAGGGAATTTCTACATAAATTAGGTTTTAAGAATATAGTAGATACGAAAGCGGAAGACGGTTTCGTAATATTAAGTTTTCGGAAATGAAGGCTTATATTCATATATCCGAATTCCGAGACCGGGACGGAATCGGAAACGATATTAAGGGATTGCGCGAGGCCCTAAACTCTTCCGGAATCGAATCCAAAATCGTCTGCCAAAGGGATTTAAGCGACGGTTCCATTCCTACGATCAAATCCGAAAACCTTCTCAGAGAGGAAAATCCGGATTCTTCCTCCGTTCATCTATTGGAATACGGAGGCTCGGGATATCCCGTCGACGACTTCCTGAATTTTCCGGGGAGAAAATTCGTTCGTTACCAGAATATCACTCCTCCCAAGTTCTTCAAATCCTTCGTATCTTCCGAGGTATTCAGATCCTTCGAATTGGATTATAAAAAATCCGTTTTAGAATTACATAAAATGAAAAGGTCCGTGGAGACTTTTCTTCCCAGCTCCAAGTATAGCGCCTCTAACTTGGAGGACCTAAACATTACGAATTCCAAGGTAATGCCCATCGTCAGAAAATATGGTTGGAACCCTAGAAATTCTTTTAGAAAAAACGGATACACTCTGGGTTATGTGGGCCGCATCGTTCCTAGTAAGAAAATCGAAGATTTACTCGTATTGATTTATTTTCTGAAAAAGATCCAACCCAAGTATAGAATCCTGATCGTGGGGAACGTTCCCGGTATTTTCGAAGAGTACTTCTCCTTTTTAAGAAAAATGTCCAGAGAATTGGATATCGGATCTCATATACAATTCCGTTTGGGAGCGACTGATTCGGAGATGCCCCGTTTTTGGGAAGAAATGGACGCATATGTAAGTATGAGCGAACACGAAGGTTTCGGCATTCCTTTGGTAGAGGCCTTAAGCCGGGACCTGCCCGTTTTCGCGTACGCTTGCACAGCGGTTCCGGAGACTTTAAGGGAAGCCGGTTACTTGTTCCGAAAAAAGGATCCGGAGAATCTGAGAAAATTAGCGGAGTGGATCCATCTCATTTTAGAAGCGGAGAATACGGACCATCCTCTGGACGGAAATTACGCCTCCGAAAAAAGAAGAAAAGTATGCGTAGATTACGACTCCATGCCTTTCGGCCGTTTTCTAAAGCAGATCTTTACCTATAAGGAAGCCGCCTCCGCATGAACTTCGGAAGAAGATCCGTCCATCAATTTGCAGCCGGATTCAATACCGGAGATGCGATTTCCAACGAGATGAGTTCTCTTCGAACTTTGTTTCGCAGAATGGGTTATTCTTCGGACATATTCGCAGAAAATACGGGGCCGGGAACGGGAGCTCTGGTGAAAAAACATAAGGCCTATTCTCCCCGGAAAAGGGATATCCTGATCTATCACCATTCCATCCATTCAGAAGTATTGGAATTCGTTCAAGAAACCAAGAATCCAAAGATCCTAGTCTATCATAACGTAACGCCTTATCATTATTTCGAAAGATACGATCTGAAACTCACTTATCTTCTAAAAAAAGGACGAGAAGAATTGGAAGTCCTACGAGACGAATTCGATTTCGTGCTGGCCGTATCCGAATATAACAAGAAGGAACTGAACGATCTGGGTTTTAAGAATGTCGAAGTTCTGCCGATCACTTACCAACTTCCGCAAGTAAAATTTCCGATTGAAAATCCTCGACCGATCGACGAATCCCCTAAAATTCCTAAATTCCTTTTTGTAGGAAGAATCACTCCCAATAAAAAGCAGGACGATCTGATCCGCTTCGCACATATTTACTCCAAGCTATTCGGTCCGGATTTCCAACTCTTCATCGTTGGATTCAGTTCCAAGGAACTCTATCTATATAGGGAAGAATTGGAGAGAATGTTGGATTTCTATAAGCTAAGGCAGAATGTAATCATAACGGATTTTCTTTCGGACGAAGAAGTGAGAAGAATGTACCGTTCCTGCGATCTTTTTCTGTCCATGAGCGAGCACGAGGGGTTCTGCGTTCCGCTATTGGAAGCGATGATACATAAGATTCCTATTTTGGCATACGACGCGGGAGCCGTAAGCGAAACACTGGACGGAGCCGGAATTCTATTTAAAGAAAAACGAATGGAAACCGTCGCAGAATTGGCTCACAAACTCGCCACCGATTCGAATCTGAGAAACGAGATATTGGATACCCAGGAACATCGACTGAGAAATTTTTCTACGGTCAATCCGGAATCCATCATGAGGCCGATTCTTGCTAAACTCGCGTAGAAGATTGGCCGTAGTAAGTCCCATCTTTTCCGGACAAGTTTCCGGGGGATCGGAGAAGCTTATCTATCTTTACACTCTGATGCTTTCCAAATTCTACGAGGTTACGGTATTATCCACGCGATCCTTGGATTATATTTCCTGGAAGAACCAAATCCCGGTCACCGACTTGGATACGGTTCTCCTAGGAAAGGATTCCGAGAAAAAAATCAGCAGAGAATGGATGGAAACGGAGGAAGGAAACAAGATTCGGATCCTTCGCTTTTCCGTGGACAAGGAAAGGAATATCCGTAAGTTCAATCGTTACTCCGATAAATTATTCCGAGCTCACGAATTCGAAAGCGTGGGAAAGAATCGATTCAAATCCCAGGAAGAAAGGGAACGAAACTGGGTGGATATGCAAGGCCCTTATTGTCCGGACCTGATCCAATATATCGAAACGAACGAAAGGGATTACGACGTATTCGTTTTCGTCTCCTATCTATACTATCCTATGGTTTACGGTTTACCTTTGGTTTCCAAAAAAGCCGTCGTCATTCCGACCCTACACGACGAACCTCCGGCTAAATTAGGAGTTTATAATAATCTTTTCAAAGACGACTCCGCCTATTGCTTCAATACTCCCGAAGAAAAACAGTTATTCTCGCGTTTATACGGCTACATTCCTAGTTTAGGAAGCGTAATCGGAATGTATCTATCCATACCGGAAAAAGAACCGACGGAAAAGGTTCCTCCCAAATCTCCGGACAAATCCTTCGATTTCCTGTATGTAGGAAGAATGGACGAAGGCAAAGGAGTTCTCAAAATGGCGAACTTCTTTGCGGAATGGCAAAAAAGAAGCGGTAGAAACGACAAATTATCCTTAGTAGGAAGGGGAGATGCGAAGCTGATGCAGAAGCTTTCCAAATTCCCGCATCTGGACTTGATCGGTTTCGTGGACGAAAAGGAAAAGAACGCTCGTATAGAGTCCTGCGATATTCTTATCAACCCATCTCCTATGGAAAGTTTTTCCATCATTCTTATGGAAGCTTGGATCCGTGAGAAAGCGGTCATGGTAAACGGAAAATCCGACGTTTTACAAGGACATTGCATCCGAAGTAATGCCGGATTGTATTATTCCGATCAGGAAAGTTTCGCGGCAGTAGCCGACTTTCTAGTCCAACATCCGAAAGAACGGGGAGAAATGGGACTGAACGGAAAGAGATATGTGCAGGCTAATTTTAATCCGGAGACCGTTGAAAGGAAATTGGTCCAAATCGTCGAGCGCTGCATTCGCAGGCGTTATTCCGATTGAAGACTTAATCCCCTCCTAGAAATTTTAACCCGATCACGGAAGCGATCAAAGTGGTCAGAAAAAAGATCCTACCCAAACCGAAAGAATCTCCGAAAAATACGATTCCAACGATAGCCGTTCCGGCCGCGCCGATTCCCGTCCATACTGCGTAGGCGGTTCCAAGCGGAATAGTCGCGGTTGCCCGATTTAAAAAATAGAAACTCACACAGGCGAAAGCGAAGAAACCCAGAATATACTTCCAATCCTTGAAACCGTCGGAGAGTTTCATACAAGTAGTGAAACCCACCTCGAATAAACCCGCTAAGAGTAACAATATCCAACTCATGCAGTCCATTTTGTCGGAGGCGGTCCGTGTAAAAATGATTTTTCGGATTTTAATCTAGAACGAGAAAAGAATTAAGGAAGACCTACGAACTCTTCGAGAACTTCCACCATTTTCTCGTGCAATTTTCCGTTGGAAGCGATCACATTGGAAACGTACGGATGGAAAGTGTTATTCGCAAAAGTACTGAGCTTTCCTCCCGCTTCCTGTAATATTGCGGCCGCAGCGGTCATATCCCAAGGCTTGAGATCTTCTTCCCAGAATGCATCGAATTTACCTTCGGCCACCCAGCAGATGTCCAATCCGGCGGAACCGGTTCTTCGGATTCCCCTCGCCTTGATCAGAAAATTTCTCAAATTAAAGATCAACCGATCTATCTTATCGTCCCGATCATAAGGAAAGCCCGTGCAGAGTAACGCCTTTTTGATTTCATGAGTTTCGGAAACTCGAATCCGAGTCTTATCTCGAAACGCACCTTGGCCGAGCATCGCATGATAAACCTGATCTAAAGCAGGCAGGGGGACGATACCCATCACTGCGGAGCGGGTTTCCATATCCTCCAAACCGATGCAGCAACAGTACAAGGGAAGCCGGTGGGAATAATTGACCGTTCCGTCCAAAGGATCGATAATCCATTTGAACCTACTCGTTCCTTCGTGGGAACTTCCTTCTTCTCCCAAAATATGATCTTCGGGAAAAGCGCTTCTAATTTCTGTTACTATCAATTCTTCCGAACCCTTGTCCGCGATCGTTACAAGGTCGGATTCTATGCTTCCCTTATGAGTTACTTTCAAGTCCTCGCTTTCATGAGTCGAGGTCAGGAACTCCATGATTTTGGGAGCGAAATTTAGGAAGTGTTGGTATCTAATTTTAATTTCGTTTTCGTAACTCATAGCGGTTCCAAGCAAGGCTCATTCTTTGATACAGGCCTTACCGGTAAAGTAAGTTAAATACCGTTTTGAGAAGGGGAAAGAAAGTGCGAAGGAAAAATCTAGGTGGCGTTTTGGGGACCCGAATTCAAGAACTCCTGAGCCTTCTTTTTGTGCTCGTCTTTCACATAGACGGAAGCTGCAGCAAGAACGGCGGCTACGACTCCCGCATCGTCCAAATATCCCGCACCGAAAAGAATATCGGGAATCGCGTCGAAAGGAGTTAAGAAATATGCCAATGCTCCCGCGATGGTCAACTTAGCTTTCAAAGGAGTTTCTGGATCCAGCATGGCATAGTACAAGGCGATCGCATCCGCAAGGAAAGGAACCTTACCTGCGACCTTCTTTACTTTGGGCCAAAAGCCCTGCTTGATTTTCTCGATCTTTTCCTCTTCCATCAGACTTCCTTTCGTCTTCTTTATCATAGAATGTAGACGAATTTTTGCAAGCAAGCGAGGAATTCTAATTCAAAAACGTTCCAGATGTTCTTCGAATTTCAAGAACCTTTCCGGAGGCGAAAGGACCGCTTTCACTTCTTCTCCCGAAAACGGATCCTGAAATTCCAACCAATAAGAAAGCAATAAGAGTCCGTACGCTTGGAACAAGTGGGCATTCTTAGAGTATAATAAATCGCCGACCACCGGGGTCCTAAGACTCTGGAAATGAACCCGGATTTGATGGGTTCTACCCGTTTCCAAATCCGCTTCGATAAGGGAAAACTTGCGCCCTGTATTGGAGACCAAGCTTCTAAGCACGCTATAATGAGTGACGGACGCTCTTCCTTTCGGGGTCACAGTCATCTTTAATCTTTCCACCGGATGTCTTCCTATAGGCTTGTCGATCGTACCTTCTCCTTCCGGTAAGGTTCCCTGTACCCAAGCAAGATATTTCTTAGTGATCTCTCTTTTTCGGAATAGTTCGGATAATTTAGCGTGAGCGAGATCGGTCTTCGCAACTAGCATCAGACCTTCCGTAGGTTTATCCAAGCGATGGACGATCCCTGGACGTGCTTCTCCCCCTGCCTGAGAAAGCTCCTTGAACTTATAAAGTAATCCGTTAACAAGTGTAGCCGATCTGTCTCCAGGGCCGCTATGGGAAGCGATTCCGGGAGGTTTTCGTATAATCAGATACTGGGGAGTTTCCTTAATTACCTCCAGATCCATTTTGATCGGGGTCAAATTCAAAGGAGGCTTGGGCGGAACTGAGATCCGAAATTCTTCCCCGGGGCTTACTTTATAAGAGGATTTTAAAACGGCTTTTCCGGAAGAATCGACCACCCAACCGGAATCGATCCAGTGCTGTATGGAAGCTCGTGAGATTTCGTCTCCCAGATAGTCCTTTAAAAACCGATCGATCCTGGTTCCCTCGGATTCATCGTTAACTTCGGCATGAAGTTCCAGATTCATTAGATGGTTCCCAAGAAATAGCTATTAGATAAGGATAGATGCATTCAGGCTGGATCGTTAAAAAAGATTTCCCATTTTCCGAGAATTAGTATATTTTGGATAAATTCATCGAAATAACCCCTACCCTATTCAAGGAAGGAAACAACATGGTAAAAAAAATTCTAAATATCCTGCTCATCGGTGCAACGGTTTTTTCAATAGCACTCTGCTCTTCTGCGGAAAATAAAGACCAAGCAGCTCCTGAGCCAGAGCAAAATTCCGCTGCTTCTCGTAACGTCAACGTAGACTCCCCTGCAGACGTATTTAATAATCAAATCAAAGACTTCCGTTATCCGGATGGAATCACTCGCCCGGGTTTCAGCTACAAAAAGGCCGACGTTAGCGCGGGAGACTTCAGCGAATGGGCGAAAGTAAACATCGCAGTAATCAAAGAAGGAATCCAAAAACTTCCTGATTCTTGGGCTCTGGAAATCACCGGACACACCGATCAAATCGGTCCCGAAGAAGCCGAAGGCGATAAAAAAGGAAACGTTTTCTACGGAGAAATCCGTGCTAAAGCGGTTAAACAATCTCTCGTAAAACAAGGTCTTCCTGCAAACCGCATCGTTACCAAAAGCGCAGGATCTTCTTCTCCAGTTTCCGGATTGGACGCAAAGGATCCTAAAAACCGCCGAGTAACTTTCAAATTCGTAGAAGTCCAACCTAAACAATAAGTTAGGGAATTCGGTTAGAATACGAAAAGGGCGGTCGTAAAGAGCCGCCCTTTTTTTATCTTCCGTTCTTCTTAAAACTTACCGACTTAATCCAATCCCGGAGAGATCATTTTTTCGGGAAGCACCCACTGATCGAATTGCTCGGAAGTCAGAAGTCCGAGTTCTATCCCGGATTCCTTCAAACTCGTGCCTTTCTTATGAGCGTTCTTCGCGATCTTTGCGGCATTATCGTATCCGATATGCGGATTCAAAGCGGTCACGAGCATCAAACTATTCTTCAAATGTTCCTTGATCTTATCTCGATTCGGTTCGATTCCGCGAGCGCAATGTTCTTCGAAAGAAACGGCAGAATCCGCGAGTAAACGAACGGAATTCAAAACATTGTGAATGATCAACGGTTTGAATACGTTCAATTCGAAATTGCCGGAAGCTCCGCCTATATTCACCGCAACATCGTTCGCAATCACCTGAGAAGCAACCATGGTCATCTGTTCGGACTGGGTAGGATTTACCTTACCTGGCATGATGGAAGAACCCGGTTCATTTTCCGGAATGGAGATCTCGCCGATTCCGCATCTGGGTCCGGAAGAAAGCCATCTTACGTCGTTGGCGATCTTCATAAACGAAGCCGCAATCGTTTTAAGAACGCCGTGAGTCTCAACGAGAGAATCGTGGGCGGCCAAAGCCTCGAATTTATTTTCCGCAGAAGTGAAAGGCAAACCCGTCTCCTTTGCGATCTGGGCCGCCGCTTTCACGGCGAATTCCGGATGAGTATTCAAACCCGTTCCGACTGCCGTTCCGCCTAAAGCCAAGCGATACACAGAAGGAAGAACCGCCTTTACGCGATCGATATTGTATTCCAATTGCTTTACGTACCCGGAGAATTCCTGACCCAGGGTCAAAGGAGTCGCATCCTGGAGGTGGGTCCTTCCGATTTTGATGATATCCTTGAACTCGTCAGATTTCTTCTTCAAGGTGTTTTTCAATTGCTCCAAAGCCGGAAGGAGCTTGTTCACTAATTGCTCTGCGGCTGCGATATGCATCGCAGTAGGAAAGGTATCGTTAGAGGATTGAGCCTTGTTCACATCGTCATTCGGATGGACCGGTTTTTTGGATCCCTTGGTTCCGCCGGAGATTTCGATGGCACGATTGGAAATGACTTCGTTGGAATTCATATTGGTTTGCGTTCCCGAACCGGTTTGCCAAACGCTAAGAGGAAAATGCTCGTCCAGTTTTCCGGAGATAACCTCGTCGGCCGCCTGAACGATCAGATTCTTCTTCTCTTCCGTTAAAAGACCAAGCTGGGAATTTACGATCGCAGCTGATTTTTTCAGAATTCCAAGCGCACGAATCATCTCTCTTGGAAAGCGATCGTTGCCTATATGAAAATGATGCAGGGATCTCTCCGTTTGCGCTCCCCAGTATTTAGAGTCGTCAACTTCGATTTCTCCCATGGAATCGGTTTCGATCCTAGTCTTCATGGATCCTCCGTCGGATAACTTTGAATTTTAGAAGGTCGGACCGACGCGAGAAAGCTTCGGTAGTAAGGAACTTTTTAGGTATTGTCCCGAAGAATCATTCGTCCCGGAATTTACGAAGCGTATCGGCCAAGGCCGCGAACTCGGGTTTCTTCGCCGTTACGTTTTGTAGGTATTCCAACATGGAGTCCAACCAAGCGGAATCGGATTCCAGTTCCTTCCGTATGAACACATGCCGGACGGAATTCATAGAGCGAATCTCGATATATCTCCGCTTCTGGTCATAATACATAAGGTCGGCTACCTTGTCTTTTCCGAATTCCGGAGAGGATATGGCGTTAACGACTTCGTCCAACCAAATGATTCCGTTATTCTTTCGATCCACATAATCTATGGACTTTTGGACTTTCGCGGGAATCAGGGTGGATTTTTCCTTGGGACCCATAAGAACGCCCAAGGATTTTTTCTTCTTAGAGACTTCCTTTTCAGCCTCCGGATTCTTTCCAGGAACGGGTTTCTTATTCGGCCTGGAAACGGAGAATTCGTCCTGGGGTTCAAAATCCTTTTTAGTGGAAGAAGCTATATTGATACCGAAAAGTCCCAGGATCCATTCCAATAATTTCACTAGAATGGATTTGGAATCCTGGATCGCCTTCAAGCGCAGTTTTTCATTTTCCTTTTCCCAATCGGCTATCGCTTTCGAAAGACGGATCTGCTCATCTATTACGATTTCAGAATCCACACCTTCGGTAACTTCGCGCAAGAAGGCGTAGATACCTTTCAATTGTGCGTTCTTACGGATCAGGTTATGTATGGAAGTTCTCCTCTCTTTGTTTGCAAGAAAGGAGGAGACCACGTTCTCCAAAGCAAGAGCTACCACACCCGCCGAACTACCTGCGATCTTTTCCCTAGTCAATATGTCGTTACGACCTCTCAACCTTTCCAATACGTGGTCCAAAACTTCTTCTTTAGTCAGCCCGGCATTCTGAATCGAGCTATCCTTGATCTTTATAGAAGAAGAATCCACAACGAGCGGTTCCTTGGACTCTCGGATCGCGACAACTATATTACTAAAAGCCAGATTGATCAAAGATTCCCTTCTGAGAGTAGACAGAGAATCCATGGACTGGTGCAGCACTTCGAAGGCTTGGATGAAAATATCCGAGCCCTCCCAGATTTTTCCGGAAGTAAACGCAGGGTGCTTCTTCAATTCCCGGATAAAATCCGCTCCTTGGGTTTTTCCCGTAGGCTGGATCCAGGAAATCTGCTCCGCAGGCAAAAGACTGGTTAGAATCTTTCTTCCTAGGAATATGAAAATTTCATAAATTACTTCCAGCTCGGTTTCTTCGCTGCTCTTCTCCTTTTTTACGTCGAGGCTCGCTTCTCCTACGAGTTCCTCTAGAGAAGGCTGGATCAGATGAAATTCCAAATGCAATCGAAGTAAGGGAGGCCGGGAACCCCGCTTTTCCAATCCGAGTAGAGCCTCGGGATCGGTTTTGATCTGGCTTAAGAATTGTACGATTTCGTTCGGTTTTTTAGAGAGTAGGGAAACGAGAGAAGTTAGTATATCTTCTCGGACCTTGAAATTTCGAGTCAGGAAAGATTCTATCGAAAGACTTTTGGTATTCCGCATCGAGGAAGGAAGATTCTTGGAATCTTGGATATCCAAGGTGTTTCCCTTATCGTCCGTATTCAAAAACTGCCTTTGAACCCAATCCCGTAATTCTCCGGCGGCTCTTCTTTCGGTCAGGCTCAAATCCCTTCTATGAACGTATTGCAGGAAGGCGGCCGCGCTTTGGGCCAAACATGCTGTTTTAATTTTTTGGATCTGTTCCGCCTTTCTGGAAGCCGGACGAATAACCACATTCGAGAGCCCGAGTTCCTTAGTGTCTTCGGAAACGAATAGATATTGGTATAGAACGAAACCGTTCTTCTCTTCGAAGTATTTTAGATCGGAAGGTTTCAGAAATTGAAGTTGTTCGAATTTAGCGAGGGCGAAGGGAGAATAGTTGAATAGAAAAAAGTTTTCGACTCCCTTCTCGATCAAATCCAAATCCCGCATCGCCTTAGGCGCAGTCTGGAGAAGAAGGTTACGCAATTCCTCTTCCGGAATCAGATCCACCCGTTCGACGGGAATGACACCTTCTTCCGGAGCTTGGTTCGGAGCTGAAGAGATGGAATTACTTTCCGCTTCGGGCATGGTCGCTTCCCATTTTTAGGCTCCGTTATTATAGGTTCTATCTATTTAACCTATTAGAGTATTTTCGGAGTACATTACCCCATTTCTTAATAGGAGACAAGGGTTTAGACGTTAATTTTCCGATTATTATCCGAATCGAAGTTAGGCTTTCATCAGACCTTCCAAGAAGGATACATATTTTTCCCTTCCCGGATAAGGTTTTCGAGCGGTGCCGCTTTGAACGGCCGCTTCCGCCACTGCAGGCGCGACGTGATAAAGGACCCTTTGATCGAAGGGCTTTGGAATCAGATAATCGGGTCCGAAGACGAATTTTTCTCCGCCGTAAGCAAGACTCACCGCTTCCGGTACTTCCATTCTGGTTAATTCCGCCAAGGCTCTTGCAGCGGCCAATTTCATTTCCAAAGTGATATGTTTAGCTCTGACATCCAAGGCACCTCTGAAAATAAAAGGAAAACCTAGAACGTTATTTACCTGATTCGGCATATCGCTTCTGCCGGTCCCCATGATGATGTCGGGTCTAACCTTCTTGGCCACGGAATAAGGAATTTCAGGATCCGGATTTGCGAGAGCCAAGATGACCGGATTAGGAGCCATGGAACGAACCATCTCCTCGTCCACCATATTGGCCGTCGATACTCCCACGAAAATATCGGAGTCACGCATAACGTCCGCGAGAGTGCGGGCGGAAGTTTTCTGCGCATATTTCAATTTTGTGGAATTTAGATCGGTCCTATCCGTATGAATCACACCCTTGGTATCCACTAAGAAAATATGTTCTTTTCGGATCCCGATATGTTGCACCAATTCAGCAATCGCGATACCGGCTGCACCGGCTCCACAAATCACCATCTTAACTTCGCTAGGGCGTTTTCCGTTCAATTCGAAAGCGTTCAATAACCCGGCTACGGTAATGATAGCAGTACCGTGTTGGTCGTCGTGAAAGACCGGGATATTCATGCTCTTGATCAATTCTTCTTCTATATAAAAACTTTCCGGAGCCTTGATGTCCTCCAGATTAATCCCGCCGAAAGTAGGCTCGAGCATCTTGACGGCCTTTACGAATTCTTCCGGATCCTTGGCGTCTATCTCGATATCGAATACGTCTATGCCTGCGAATTTTTTGAAGAGGACGGCCTTACCTTCCATCACCGGTTTTCCGGCACTAGGACCTATATCTCCCAAGCCTAAGATCGCCGTTCCATTAGTGATGATCCCGACTAAATTTCCCCGATTCGTATATTCGTACACCAACTCCGGATTATCCTTAATTTCCAGACAAGGGTAGGCGACTCCCGGAGAATAGGCTAAGGATAGGTCGAAGGAATCCCGGGTCGGTTTTGTAGGAACTACTTCTATTTTACCCTTCGGGTGGAGGGAATGGTATTCGAGGGATTTTTCTCTCATAGGATAAAACCAATTTTTCGGCTAATGGACCTAGATTCTATCCTATTTCGTCCGGAACTAAGAATCCTGAAATTTTTACTCCGGAATCCGCTCTAAGAGAATCCTTTATTTCCCGACGCAGAACTTGCTAAAGATTCTACCCAGAATTTCCTCCGTGTCCACTCTACCGTTCACTTCTCCTATTTCGAAAAGAGCAAAATCGATCTCCTTAATATAGATCTCGGCTGGAGCGTTTTCTTCCATGAGAGAGAGGCAATTTTCCAGACTTCTGGTAATGCTGGAAAAATGATAACGGTTCCTTTCTTCCAAAAGGACATAATCTTCCGAACTTTCCAAGCTCTGCAGTTTTCCGGAAATTTGGCGGATGAGTTCGTCTATCCCCTGCTTCGTTTTGCAGGAGAGTTCGCAAACGGAGATACCCCGGAATTTTTTTTCGAGAAGAATATTCCGATCCCAGGATGGATCCTTGATATCGAACTTGTTGGCGGCAACGATAGCTCCTTCCAATTTGGATCGATTCTCCTCGGCGAATTTCCCCCAATCCGTTTTTCGAGAAACATCTATGACAAAGACTCGGACGTCCGCTTGGGAAAATTCCTTTTCGCTCCTTTCGATTCCCATCTTCTCGATGGAATCTCCCGTCTCCCGGATCCCCGCAGTATCGGTCAAACGGATCGGAATTCCGGAGAGTAGGAACTCCTCACTGATATAATCTCGTGTAGTTCCCGGAATCTCCGATATGATGGATCTTTCCCTCCCCAGGATCAGATTCATCAGGCTGGATTTCCCTGTGTTCGGTTCTCCGTATAAAACTACCTTACTTCTCTCCAAAAGATTTTCCGCTTCGCTGGATCTTCTTAAGAGATTGGAACAAATTTGTATAATCGATTGGATTCGCTTCTTTCTTTCCTCGAAGGATTCATAAGTGAGGTCCTCCGTGGAAAAATCGATCTCTGCTTCGCATTCCGCCTTAAGTGAAATGAGTTGGCTTCTGAGATTGGAAGCAAGACGGGAAATTTCTCCGAATGCATTCTTTTGGGCCAACTCCAATTCGAAACGGGATCTGGCACCGATGATTCTTCCGATCGCTTCCGCCTCGTTTAAGTCCAGCTTTCCGTTTAAGAAAGCTCTCTTAGTAAACTCGCCCTGCCTGGCAGGTCTTGCGCCTGACTTGAATAAACACTCCAAGGCTTCTCGAAGAAGGATTTGATTCCCGTGAGTATGTATCTCGCAGAGATCTTCTCCGGAGAATGAATTCGGACCTGCAAAGAAAAGAAAAACGACTTGGTCTAGTTTACGATCCCCGTCCACGAAATGACAAGTATACGCATATCTAGGTTTGATGGAGGAGATTTGGATTTGCGTATCCAAAAAGGATAGATGGGAGAATACGATCCTCAAAGCTTCCGGGCCGGATACTCTTAGGATGCCTATCGCACCCGCACCGGAAGCCGTTGATATCGCTGCTATTGTATCAGCCACTGCCTACTACTCAGTAGTCGTTTACTTCCTCGAGAAGATCTCCGTTCGGGCTCTTCTCAACGACATCCTTGTATTTGTGTTTGTCTTTCATAGGAATGATACGGACTTTTTTGTAGGTCCCGTTTCCTTCCGATCTGGTGAAGACCTTTTCGTTTTCTTGGAGCGCCATATGAACGATTCTTCTTTCGAACGGATTCATAGGTTCCAGGAGTTTGGATTTTCCGGACTTAGCGACGGAAGAAGCGACTGATTTACTCAGACGGATCAAAGACAATTCTCTCTTATCGCGATAAGACTCCGTGTCCAAAACGATTTTTCTTCCGTGGCGGATCTTGGAATCGACCATCAGATTCACAAGAAATTGCAGAGCGTCCAAAGTCGCTCCACGCTTTCCGATGATCAGACCGGATTCGCGGCTACTCAATTCGATATAGATCTTGCCGTCTACGTCTCCCATTCCGACCACTTCCGCTTCCACACCCATTTTGCGCAGAAGGGTCAGCACCACGCCGTGAATGATCTTTTCCGCCGGAAGGTCGACATTCGAAACGAAAGCTCGGACTACCGCCGGTTTTTTTTGAGTTAGACCTAGAAACCCGGACTTACCGGATTCGACCGTTTCAAAACGAACGTCTCCTTGTTCCAATCTCAAAGTCGTTAATGTGATTTCTTCGGCTTCGGCTTTTGTTTTTCCTTCGGCTTCGAAAATGTAGTTTTCCATATCGTATCCTCGATATATGAGTTCAGGCTTTTACGGGCGTTCCGTCTTTCTTGCGAACGTTAGTGATCCATTGCTGAGCTATAGAAAGAACGTTCGTAACCGTCCAATACAGGGTCAATCCGGACGGCATACTCCAAAGGAAGAATACCATAACCAACGGCATAATGTACATCATCATTTTTTGGTTCGGATCCGTTTGAACGGAGGTTAGCTTCATGGAAACGAATTGGGTTCCCACCATCAAAAGAACGAGAAGATTTATCGATACTCCGGTCGCAGCGACGAAAGGAATAGCCGGAGAAGTCCAGATAAAGTCCGGCTCGCTCAAATCACTGATCCAAAGGAAAGGCGATTTCCAAAGATCGATCGTATCGGCGAAAGCCACATACAGTGCGAAGAAGATCGGCAATTGGATGAGCATAGGAAGACATCCGCCCAATTGGGAGAGAGGATTCATGTTATGCTTTTTATAAAGCTCCATGATTTTTTCCTGCTTCTTAGCCGGGTCGTTGGCGTATTTCTCATTCAGTTTCTTAAGTTCCGGAGAAAGAGCGCTCATCTTCTTCATCGCTTCCGCTTGCTTTTGATTCAAAGGATAGAAAACCAATTTGAATAAAAGAGCAAAGAGAAGAATTCCGAATCCGTAGCTCGGAATCGTATATTTATAGGATTGCTGTAGGAACCAAACGATACCGTTACGGATAGGAGTGAAAATTCCTTGGTTAAAGGATTTGTTCAGGTCCGTACTCAAACCGGCAAAAACGGACTTAGGATTGCGGAAAGGATCCAATTTGGAATCCCGGAAGAGCATTCCGTCCCATTCTCTGATTCCCACATAATTTGCGAATTCCAGAGTTTCTTCCTTACCTGCATCGATGCTCAAGTTGGAATAAGCGAGGATAGTTCCCGTCTCGTTTTTCTTCCTATTATCGAATAGAATTCCTTCCGCAGGGTGATTCAGTGTATCGGCAACTGCGAGGAAGTATCTGCTTCCGGATCCGACAAAGTCCACGCCCTCTCCGGTACTCCATACGTCTTTGAAACTTTCGTTTCCTCCTGGAGCACCAAAGAAGAAGTTTCTGATTCCTTCCCAGAATCCCCAGGCCTCTCCTCCGTCTACGAAGTCTTTCTCACTTCCGTCCATTCTATACACGCGGAAGTATTTGGAAAACTCCTGCCCGTTCATGTCTCTTCCGTTTGGAACGGGGCCTAAGCTTCCGAAAGTTCTTAAATAAGCGGGCTTATCTCTTTCGCCGAAATATAATTTTTCGCGGCCGGTATTTATAATGGAAATTTCGGTTTTGAAATAATTTTCGTTCGGGAAGAATCGGAAAGTTTTCTTTAAGACGATTCCGTCTTTGGAACCGGTGAATACTAAGGTTCGATTTTCCTTGTCTTCTTCCGCTTTGAAATTCACCAAATTCCAATCGGAATTGGCGACTTCTTCCTTGCGATGTGAGAAGTTGAAATCGAAACCTTTTCCTCTGCTCAATTCAATCGCGTCGAATTTTTGCCCGTCCACTTCGACTTGCTCGTAGTCGGCTCTCGCGATATCGACTTCGGTTCCTTCTATATTCTTATAATTCTTAATATAGAATTTCTCGATTCTACCGCCGAGACTCGAAAGAGTCACGATATGCGATTCGGTTTTAAAGGTGAATTTGCGAACGTCTTTTGCATCCACCGCAGGAGCGGTTTTCGCGGGAGTCAAAGCGGCTTGCTTATCCGCTTCCTTGGTTTCGGCCGGAGCGGAAGTTTGATTCTCTACCGGTGCGGGTTGTTTCGGTTTTCCCATATCGGGATTGAGGAAATAATTCCCCAAAAACCAAATCCCCATGGTGAGTAATAATGCGAGAAAGAGTCTGTTTTGTCTGTCGTCCATTCCTATTTCCTTCTTGGGTTAGGGGGTAAGGGATCCTCTCCGGAAGCGAATAACGGATTGCATCTAAGTATCCGCTTAGCCGCCAGATAGGAAGCGCTAAAAAAATCGTATTGCTGATAGGCCTGCACTGCGTATTCGGAACAGCTTGGATAGAATCTGCAGGATTGAGGAAGCGCAGGAGAAATCCAGCGCTTGTATAACCGAATCAAAAAGATGGCTACTTGGTTCATTTTATTTTCCGAGCCAGTAGACCCAAACATACGAGAAGTTCGGCGTGATCCTTCTCAAAAAGAGCCGGTTTCGCGAGGATGGCGATGTCGAAGCCCTTAGGGAAAGAGTTTGCGATCTCAGCGACCGCCGCTCTCAATCTTCTCCGTATCCGGTTTCTCCGGACCGCTTTACCTACCGACCTTTCCGGGCAGTATAGGAATCTATTTTTCTCCAAATGATTGGAGCGGTAAATAATCGTAAGCGGAGGTTGGATCGCCCTTTTTCCGGAAGAGAATAATTCCCGGATATCCTTCTTGGATGTAAGTGTCTCTTCGATCTTAACTCGTTAGAATTTTTTTCCCGTTCTTTCGTCAGAAACGGTGAGTTTATAACGACCCTTCGCTCTTCTACGGGAAAGAGTTTTTCTTCCGCCGGGAGTCGCCATTCTGGCGCGGAATCCATGTGTGCGTGCACGTTTAATCCGGCTGGGTTGGTAAGTTCTTCTCATATAAGTTTCCTATGTATATCTAAGATTGCAATTTAGGACCCTAGGTTTGGCCTTTCGGGTTAAATTTTTCCCTAAAAGGCTTGGGGTCAATCCGTTTCCCATGGAAGGGACACGATTTCAGAAATAGATGGAATAATAACGGTAACCCGGCAACGTCCTACTCTCCCACACAGCGAACCATGCAGTACCATCAGCGATGAGAGGCTTAACTTCCGTGTTCGGGATGGGAACGGGTGTGACCCTCTCTCTATAATCACCGAGAATCTAAGACCAATGTGGAATAGAAGCCCGAGCTGTCAATCGAATTTAGTAGGATTTATTCCAATCGATGAATTGCTCACCGGCCATTCTTTGGCAATTCGGGCAGAAGAAAGAGTCATAACCCAGAACATTTGCCCGACGAATCGTGGTCCCGCAACGAGGACAGGGCTCATTCTTTCGATTTCTGACTTTTACATGCTCCCTGACTTTCACGTCGAGAGGCGCTCGTTTTGCTCGAATGTATTCTATGGAATCGAAAAGCACCTTACGAATACTCGAATACAATCCCAGTTTTTCCTCTTCCGTAAGTTTATGACACGGAGTCTTGGGATGGATCTTTGCCTCGAACAGAACCTCATCCGCGTAGGCGTTTCCGAGGGCGCTGAGTTTGGTCTGATCCATTAAAAACGCTCGGGTCTGCTGCCTACTTTTGTTGATCAGATTCAAGAACGTATCTTGAGTGAATTCTTCGGAGAGAATGTCCACGCCTTGGTCTGGATATTTAGGAATTTGGACTAGTTGTTCGGCAGAAGCGAAATATACCTTACCCATTCTAACATCGTCGGAATAATTCAGCACCTTGTTTTGGAATCGGATCCGAACGCATAGATCCTTCTTCTTGTATTTAGGATCCAAGGAGAATCTGCCGGCTAGCATGGGATGCACAACTATATGTCGGGAGCCGAATTGAAAATTCAGAAAAGGCCCCCTTCTTTCCAAACCTACGAATGGAAGATTCGAATACGTTTCCTCCAAAGAAGAAGCGGACATATTGCGGACAACGATCGGATCTACCACATCCACTCCCTGTAGAATCTCTCCGGGAAGTTCGAGGAGCAGACGCTCTCTTATGACGACTAGATCCGGAAGCTCTGGCATGCGGATAAGCTATTTCTTTTTGCGACTAGGTAGATACTTGTAATATTCTACCTCGATCGTATTGATTAAGAATGTATAATATTTAACCAGCTTCTTGTCGTATTTCTTTTTCTGGGCTTCGTTACGCAGAAATTCGGAAATCTGATCCCGTATAAGAGGAGCTTTCAAATCTGTATGACTGAGAATAATGGAACTTGGCATCCCGGGCGGAACGATATCGTCCGGAATAGCGATGATGGCGGAGTTCTGGAGTAAAGCGTATTCGATCGTGGAGGCGACCTTATCGTCATCCGATTCTCCCCTTAGATGGGTCACCGATTGCTTGATATTATCTATATTATCCCAAATCTTCTTACGCAAAGATTTGGAATCGTGGATCTTATCCTGGATCTTAGTGAATCGATTCGGAAATACGAATCTTTCCGCTCCTTTTACGATCAGGTTGATCTTCTTTTCCTTAGGACTTTCGGATTTTCCGAAATGCTCGTCAGCGTCGTCTTCATCTCCGCTAACATAATAATCTCCAACGGAAGAAGCGATTCCGGAATAATCCGCTTTGAATCCGGAACCTCCGCCGCCCTTAGACCCGCTTCCCGCGAGAATATCGGATTTCTCCCTATCTCGGAAAAATACTGCGAGTAAACCTCCGATCACGAGAGATACCGGCAGTCCGACCAATATGATTCCGGCTGCGTTAAAATGAACGCTCGCAATCAAGAAGAATAGCATCGTTCCCACAAAGCCCAAGAGCCCCATGGATAGATTCAGCTTCTTGGCGAGCGCCTCACTCTTTTGGCGGTCCTCCACTTCTTTTTCCATAAGCAGGGCGTCTTGTTGCAATTTCACGACATAGTCGGCCTTTAGCATGGAATTCAGTGCAGGATCTTTGGAAGCGATCAATGCCGCATTAATCTCCTTCGCGATCGAAAGTTCCTTTTCCGCGGAAGGATTCACTTTAGCCTCAGCGGTCAATTTATGGAGAACGGCGGCCATATATCCGGGATCGACCGCGTAGATTTCGGTCGTACCGTCTTCTTTCTTGATTTCCTTTAGGCCCAGTTTGGATTTGAATTCTGTGACCATCTCCGACACATACTTGGAGACTTGCTCGGAATCGTTGATTCCCACCGCATCCAATCTTTTTTCAGGGCTGAAACGATATAATGTGTGATTGCCCTGGGAATTTTCTTTTATCTGAGTCAGTATCCTGTGCTTCAGACTTTTGTAGGCGCCTTCAACTTTTCTTTCACTTAAAAGAGCCTTCTCTTCTATCAGCTTACGAATGATTCTAGTAGATAAAATACATGCTTCCGCGACGCGTTTTCCGAGATCATCCTTTTCCTTATCGAAAGGAAAATCCTCTACAAGCTGAATAAGCGCCGTAACCTTTTCGCTATTTTGGCGTCTTCCCGGTTCGGCGCTCCCGTGAACGTTTTCAAAATCTTGTATTCTCGATTTGAACAACGAATATCCCGCACGATCCGCCAATTGCTTTAGATAAGTAAGAGCAAAAACTTCCAATGCGTCGCTCTGGGCCCTGTAATGGGAAATGACTTCGGGTTGACTTACATAAGTGCCGTCCGCATTCAATTGCAAATCGTCTATAATCAAATGGTAGTCCGGAAGTATCTCGGTCACCGCTTCCTTATTCTTAGCATAATTGATGAAGTCCCCTAGAAAATCGTTCATGGGAATATAACTGTAAGGCTGAAAGCCTCTACGCAAAAGACTGGCCATCTCGGATTGGAGAGATGCGAGCTTGGGGTATAACCAGATTTGTCCGGATTTATTCTTATGCAAAAGCATCGCACCCGGACGATCCTCTTCCAAAGCCCTAGGCTTCTTGGCGCGATTGGTTAAAATAAGATCTATGGTCTCTTCTGAAAAAGTAAAGCAAGCCTTACGATAAGGAGTCACATCCGTCTTTGCTTCTTTCTGAGGAGAAGCTAATGCGATTCTTGCTATCACCTTGTTTCCGTTCCGAACTAGAAATGGATACATGAGAGCCGACTTATTTCTCCCTCTCTTTTCCACATCCAGGATCTGTTTCAAAGCCATGTCCACGGAAGGAGGAGACTTGGCCTGCTCGCTTAAGTTTCTATATTTATTTAATAACTCCCCGAGTTTTTCCAGAGTGAGCAGGTAAGAAGGATGTACGCTTTTGGATCCGTGTTTCTCGGTCTTTTTATGCCAATCTCTTAATTCGTCTAGGATACAACGCGCAGTTGCGGACAGGCCGACGGCCCCGTCATTCAAGAAGATATAGTCCGGCTGCAAGGCCTCCAGATCGGGGGCCTTGGTTTGGTTGGAAGCTAACTCTTCAAAGGATATTTCCTGCTCCAAGATTTCCATATTTGCACGTACTCGGATAACAATCCTGATTCAGGTTTTTCTATTTATTTCCTTCCCGTCAGAATCCGGAACAGAAAGGGAGATTGAAACTATTTTATGCCTTCCGAAGTTTCAGTAGAATAACGGAGGACCTAGAAATAATAACACCTTCTATTCTTGATATCGGCGTAAAACCTGACCGATTTTCCGAATTCCTTCCTGAATTTCCAAATCTTCTCTTGCAAAACTGATACGGGCAGAGTCCTCTCCTAAGAAAGAATCCGGACCCTGCCCTGGAAAAAAATACCTTCCCGGGACGATGATCACTCCCTCTTCTTTTAGAAGGGGGTATAACTCGGAAATCTTTCGACTCAATCCTGGAAATCTGACCCAAAGAAAAAAGGCTCCTTCGGATTCGTGAATCGCATACCGTAACTTGCCCTTCCATTCTTTTCGAACGGTCTCGAGCATGAAGTTTCTCTTTTTAAGATAATAAGGCCGAACTATGTCTCGACTCAATCTGGCCCATTCTCCGGAACGAAGGAATTCCAACGCAATGTACTGTCCTAAGTTCCCGCTAGCCAAATTCAAAACTGCATTGGCTTTGTTTAAAGCGGAAACGATCTCAGGGTCCGCCAAAACGAATCCGGTCCTCACACCGGGAAGTCCTATCTTAGAAAGACTGAAACCTTGGATCATTCCTTCTTTATGAAACAATCCGTCTTTGCCGAATAAAATCCCTGGAAAGGGAAAGCCGTAAGCATTATCTAAAAGAAAAGGAATATTTCGGGAATGGGAGAATTCGTGTAGAAACTCCAACTCCTCTCGATCCGCCACTCTTCCTGTGGGATTCGTGGGACGGGAAAGCACGACACTACCTAAAGGTTCCCGAGCATCGTCCCAATTTTTTAGCGCTTCACGATCCAATTCATAACGAAAAGTATCCTCTCCAATTTCCCGTATTTTGCCCATAGCATATGCAAAGGAATTCTTATGGATCGGCTGATCCAAATAACCGATGTATTCGGGCAATACGGGAAGAAATGCCTTTCTAAATTTTCCGCCTTCGTATTCTCCCGAGAAGAAATTGAGTAAAAGATAAAATGCGCTCTGGGAGCCGTTCGTAATCGCGATCTGTTCCTTTCGAACCGAAAGTCCGAATTGAGAGCCGAGTAATTCCGCGATAGACTCCAGAGTTCCTTCTTTTCCGGAAGGGCTTTCGTACTTTCCTAGAATGGAATCCCATGTTCCTTTTCCGGTAAAATCGGAGAGTATCTTTTTCCAAACCTCCTCTACTTCGGGTATAAGCGCTGGGCTGCCTCCCCCTAACATGGAAACCCCCGGTTCCGGATTTCCAAGATCCTCCATCAATTGTCCGATCCCGGTTTGGTTCTTGAATTTGGTTCCGAATTCGGAAAGTCTGAATTTTTCGGTCATATACTTATTCCACTTTTCTTTTAGCGAAAGTTCCGAAAAGATAATCTAAGAAGAGTGGAATTTTTTTATTCCGCATAATCGATTTTCGGAGCAGAAGAATGCAACAGGCGGCGCCTATCGAAGACGAATTGGATCCGGATACATTGGACCTACCCGCATATCTAAACCGCTTTCCTTGGGAGGAAAGATGGATTAGCCTCGGGAAGCCGATCGAAAGTCTCTGGCATTTCGACTTAGACGCTTCTCCTCAAGAACTTTGGCCTTGGTTGATCGACACTTCTTCCTTTAACAAACGGATAGAGATTCCGGAAATGAAGTTTAAGGAAATCGGAGGTAGGCTATTCGGAACCTCCAGAAACGCAGGGATTCCAATGGAGTGGGAAGAAGTTCCTTGGGAATGGGAATATTGCAAGCAATTGAATAACGCTAGAATATATTCCAAAGGTTTTGCGCATTACGTTCGTACCAGATATCTACTCTTCCCTTTAGAAGAAAACGGGACCCGACTCTTCGTATATTTCGGATGGATTCCTAAAGGCGCCTTCGGTAAAAACCTTCTAAAATTCGGAATGGTTCAAATGCAAAAGTCCTACCAAAAAGGACTGCAAGGGCTCTTGGAGGATATGCGCAAAGCCAAGAATCTAAGCTCTTTGGGTCCTAGTTCGTTAAGTCTTCTTAAGGAACTGAAGACCGAGCGAGGCACGGTTTTTCCAGCAAAGATCCAACAGATAAGAGTAGGATTCATACGAGAAGGACAACCTAGAGAACTCGTAGACAAGGTTTTGAATTACGTTTTAGATGCGGACGAGACGGACCTATATAGAATTCGAGTTAAAACCCTAGCAAAAGCCTGGTCCGTTCCGGAAAGAGAACTATTACTTGTGTTCCTACACGGATGTCGTCTCAGCTTATTTACCTTATCCTGGGATGTGGTGTGCCCTCATTGCAGAGGAGTCAGGACCGAAGCTCAACATCTGGGAGATGTTCCTACTCGGGATGCTTGTGAAGTATGCGATATCCAATTCGAATCGAATCAATTGAACTCCATAGAAATCACGTTCCATGTGCATCCTTCGATTAGGGAAATTCAAAAGAGAATGTTCTGTGCGGCAGAACCGGCGACCAAAACCCATATCCGATTCCAAAAATATCTACAACCCGGCGAATCCTATTCCGCAAGGCTTCTACTCGATCCGGGAACCTACAGATTGAGAGTCAACGGAGAAAAAAAATACACCCTTTTAAACATAAAGGAATCTAACGAAAACCCTTCCCTCAACTGGCAACCGAACCGACTTCCTGAAGAAGTGGAAACGGATTCTCATCCTTTACTCACGCTGAAAAACGACCTTTCTGCCCAGCAAGGCTTTATCATAGAAGAAAGAAGAGAGGATCAGGACAGCTTAAGGCCTACTGACTTATTCAATTTTCAGGACTTTCGGGATCTGTTTTCACAGGAAGCCCTATCCACGGATTTACAGTTGGATATAGGAATACAGACCATTCTATTCACAGATATAGTAGGTTCCACTAAATTCTATTATAATAAAGGGGACTCGGGCGCCTTCGCGGAAGTACGACACCATTTCGTAGAAGTTTATAAGGTAGTTCGCGAATTGCAGGGAGCCGTTGTGAAAACCATTGGCGACGCCGTGATGGCCTCCTTCTCCTCTCCCGCAACCGCAGTAAGAGCGGCCGTTCAATTGCAGGAATTCTTTTCCGATTCCAATCCGGATACTCCGATTCGGATTCGGATCACCGTACATGCGGGCCCCTGCCTTGCTGTGAACCTGAATAGCAATATAGACTATTTCGGAAACACCGTAAATTTCGCGGCAAAACTCCAGGCGATCGCCGAAGGGGAAGAGATCGTTTTTTCCGAAGCCGTTTTTAGAGATAAGGAAATTCGGAAGCTGATGACCGAGGAAGGATGGAAGGTGAAAAGAGTTCCTTTCCACCAGAGTTGGATCAATCAGGAAACGGTCGCTTATAAACTCGTGCGATCTCCAAGCCAGGAATCAAAAGCGGAATAATCTCATAAAGATCCTTTTCATAGAGAAAAGCACATTCTCTTCCCCTAATTATGTCCCATTTGTTACACAAAAAGAGCATAACGCAACAATGTAATGTATTTTTTAATTTGATTTATATAATATAATTATATAGTATATTACGAAATAAGGTACTATATGAACCCATGCTTAAAAACCCTAATTCTTTTGCAGATCATCCTTGCCCTACGGTGCTCGTTCGGAGCCAAAACCGAATCTCAAAGCCGTATCATCGATCCGTACCCTTCACTAAAGGATGCCGTACCCGAAGCGTCCCGACACAATGAAGTAAATAAGGCGATAGAAGCTTATGAAAAATTCATAAATCAAGACAAAAAGGAACCGAATAAAGCGATTGAACTGATCGATCAAGTAATTCAGAAAGCAAACAAAAACAAAGAAACAAATATCGTCAGCAAGGCCGAAGGAATTAAAAACGAAATCCGAGCCGATTTAACGAAAACCCGAAATGAAGAGCTAAATATGGTTAAAGCCGAATTTGAAAAAGCCCTAAGCGGTTGGAAAGAAAGCTTAGCGAAAGTAGAAAAGAATGCGGACAATCAATCCGATAAGAAAATCAAATTAACGCTCGTTGGTATCCTGATAACCGTTTCTATTGCGGCACTTACCGCAGCTAGTCCCGCAAATATAACAATCATCTCAGGCCTGGGAGCAGCAGGTGGAGGAATCGTAACTTTCCAAAACACATTAGTGGAAGAGGGTCAGACAAGAGTAGCAAATGTCCGAGTCTATGAAACAATTAAGACCAAGGGCGAAAGCGCGGTGACCGAATATTACCAAGCATATACGGAAATGAAAATTGATCCCTTAGGAGTGGATTTTGTTAAACATTCAACCACCGCCTGGAAGTCGGTAGGAGAACTCCAAATGGCTACCATTCACGACATTCCATTATCAACCGAGGAAGAAATAGAATCGTCTCGAAAAAGAGCCGAAGCGGAAAAATCCGGCATGGATGAAAATTTGAAAGGAGTTATTGAGAAACTAAAGACGGAAAAATCGAATCGCAAATCCAATGTGGCGAAATATACGGAACTGAGAAAAGCAATAGACGAGGCTTTAAAAGAAAAGTAACCCAATACGCAAGAACAATCTTAAACGGGAAGGAGAGCCGATTCTAAGCAAAGGTTCCCAAAACGTTTTTTAAAAAACGAGTTTTCAGACCGAAAAGTTTCCGGAAGATGAGTCATTCCTATAAGGGGGATTCCTATGTTTTCCTTCCTCTCTATTCTTCTATGCGCTTACTTTCTTTTTGCGGCCGGAGTGCAATACAACGATCCGGATCCGTTGCACTGGGCGGTATTATATTTGGTTTCCGCATTCACATGCGTTCTCGCGGCCATGGGAAAGAAAAATCTTCCTCTACTCCATATTCTCATAGGTATGGCGCTCATAGAAATCGCGATCACCGGAGACGGTTTTATCAATTGGCTCCGATTCGGAGAGGAGAATCTGATCACCGCAAAGATGGCCCAGGAAAAACCGTATATAGAACTCGGAAGGGAATTTTTAGGCGCTCTAATCAGCTTAGTCGTTGCGATTTGGTTTACTTTCCGTAAAACTAATACGAAGCAAGATGCAACTTCCTAAATTTAACAAAAAAAGAAAAGGCCGCGCACTCATCATAGAAGGCGGAGGAATGCGAGGTTCTTTTGCGGGAGGGGCATTGGCCAGCCTCGCAACCTTACATTCTCCGGAAGAATTCGATCTTGTGGTCGCAGTGTCTTCGGGGTCCTGCTCGGCAGCGTATTACGTAACCCAACCGAATCCGAGCGAGGAGGAAATCGAACAGGCTTTGGATATTTGGAGAGTTGACTTAGCGGGAAATCGTTTGATCTCCTTTTGGAATCTTCTTCACGGAAAAAGAATCCTAGACCAGGACTATCTGATTCGGAATATTTTTCAGGAGAAATTTCCGATCCGAACGGAAGTCTTAAATAAAAAGAAAACCGTTCCGTTTTACGTTGCCTTAAGTAGTTTCGAATCCTTCCGTCCGGTCTATCTTAGAGCGACTGCGGAAAATCTCTTTCCTCTCTTAAAGGCGGCCACTTCTCTGCCCATCGCGACGACCGGCTTTGGAAATGTGGAAGGCGGAATTTATACGGATGGAGGAGTATTGGATCCTGTCCCTGTAGAGGCAGTTTTGGATGCGGGCTACAAGGAAATCACCACCGTACTTACGAAGCCGATTCATTTTTACCAAAAGCCGACTCGCCCTTGGTTCGGAAATCTTGCCTTTCCTAAATCTCCCGAAATGGGAAGAATGCTAGTCGCTCAACGTCATACGATGTACAATCGCGCGATGCAAATTCTAAAGAACCCTCCGAACGGAATCCGATTCAAGATCATCGCCCCGGAAACCGAACTACCGGCGGGACGCATGACTACAAATGCGGAATTGCTCCGCCAAACGGTGCAATTAGGAATCGAGCAAGGAAAGAAGATTCTTCAAAATTGATTGCTTCGAACCCGCGGAGCGCAATCCGTAGAGAACGAACGCGCCCGAAGGGATGGGCATCGAAGTAGCTGCTATACAACAACTAAACTACAAAGAATTACTTGGAGACGCCGGGGTTCGACGTTACGCAGTCTTACTTCCTGTTCGACTAAGCTCCACGCCGTCTCGACCCTGCCTCGCTACTTCCTGTAGCTCGGACGCGTCCGCGACGCTCCCTATGGGTCGCTGCTTCCGCTTTCACGGTCTCGCTTCAAACCCCAATCTTGGGTTGAAAGAATTACTTGGAGACGCCGGGGTTCGAACCCGGGTCCTATTGCGTCTTAATACGGCCTCTACGTGTTTGTCTTATGTTTTAAATCTCGGAAGGCCTTAGCCCATAAGCAGGCGTGTCCTTCCTATTCGATCCAAATACTCTCTAAATCGGGAACCGAAAACCGGCTTAGAAAGTCTCCCGTTTGAGTCAGAAGAAGAACCACCGGGAGAGTAAGCTTTCCTTCCGAAGCAGCGATTAAGCTGCTAGTGCTAATTCGTTGTTAGCGTTTAAAGTTTTGAAGGTTTTTAAGAGGCCCCTCACCCCTACATGCCACCGTACCTTAACTACAACAGTCGAAACCAAATTCGTCCCCGTTGCTTTTGTTAATTAGACGTCTACGGTGCAAATCGGGGGGATGGAATGCAAGAAAAAACGAAAAAACCCTTTCCCAAGAACCTTACTTTTATTTTTTCTTGGAAAATATTCCATCGGCAACCTTTCCCTCATTTTATGCAAACATCTCGAATTCGGATTTTTATTTGCCTTCTATTCCTATGGCAGTGCGGCTCTTCTCCGACTAAGCTAACTTTCGGAAAAAAGCTGGGAATCGCATCGGACGGAATTTATGCGATTCTCTACGGAAAGGGAGAAATTTCCCTTTTTCGTGGAGATGAGGGAGAAGAGCCTAAGGAGATATCCTTTCTCTTTTTTTGTATCAAGGATAAAGGCAGAACGATTCTGATCGATTCCGGTATCTCATCCTACGAAACCCGAGACTTTCCGGAGATACGCGGTTGGATCTCCCCCGATAAGATTCTCTCCGAAGCGGGACTACCTCCTAAATCCGTGACGGATATCGTTCTCACGGATTATCGTCCCGAACATTCCGGCGGGATCTGGCTATTTCCGAACGCTAAAATCTATCTTCATCCGAAAGCGGCAAAATTTCTGATAAGCGCTAAGTCTCCTACCAGAATCCGCAAGACCATCACCGAAAAACAAAAAGCCGGAAAGTTTATCCTCTTAAATCCCGGAATAGAATTAGCTCCCGACTTTCGCATCCTATTTACGGAAGGACGGACCGAAGGATCGATAGCGGTAGAATGGCTGCGTAGACCGGGCGAAAGAATCCTTTTTTCCGGAGACGAATGTTACTTTCCGGAAGATTGCGCCAAGTCGAAGACACTCCCTTCCGAGTTGGTACATTCTACACGTCTCCATCGGGAATTTTTAGATTATGCGGAATTACTAGCAAGCCAAGGGACAAGAATCCTTACTTCACACGATCCTTCCCTTCCCGCTTCCGGGGAGGAAGTTTCTCCCCGAATTTTCAAGTTATACTAAAAAGAATCCCCCGGATCTTACCCGAGGGATTCTTTCTACGTTCGATATTTTAGAAAGATAAGGCTTACTTGTATACCTTATCGATTCTCTTTTGGTATTTCTCCGTGATTACATGTCGCTTCATCTTGAGAAGGTTGGTCAACTCGTCCCCAACCTCGAAAGGTTTAGGAGCGATAACGACGTGCTGTACCAATTCGAAGGATTTAAATCCTTGTTTAGTGCTATTGTATTCTCTGATTTCCTTTTTAAAGAATTCAATCACCTTCGGATGTTCAATTATATCCTTCAGCTCGGAAGCGCTGATCCCCTGCTCTTTTAGCCAAGGAGATAAAACTTCCAGATCCGGAACGATGATCGCGCCGAGCACTTTCTGATCTTGACCAAATACCATGGACTGCTTGATGTAAGGAGACTCGTCCATACGGTTTTCGATAGGAACCGGTTCCACGTTTTCCCCACCCAAAAGAACAACAGTCTCTTTTGCACGACCGGTTAAAGTCAGAGTGTACTTGTAATTGATGAACCCGATATCTCCGGTGTTCAGCCATCCGTCCACGATGGTCTTTTTAGTAACTTCCGGATTCTTATAATATCCCTTCATTACTTGGGGCCCTTTGATATGAACGATCCCTTTTACTCCCAGTTTTCCGGCTAGAAGTTGCTTTTGATCGTTGATATGTGTCAGAACGTTTCCGTGGTCGTCCCTCAATTGAAGTTCGGTTTTAGGAACCACATAACCGACCGATCCGATGATCGGATGATCGTAATGGCGAACGGAGATCACGGGTCCTGTCTCGGTCATTCCGTATCCTTCCAAAACCAGAAGGCCGATATCGTTAAAGAAATTGTCCACATGGCGTTGCAAAGCTCCCCCACCGGACAATGTTCCTCTCAAACGTCCACCGGTTGCCTGGCGAATTTTTGCAAGAACCACGGCATCCAAAGTCTTAAAGTTGAAGATCAATCCCAAGATCGCTACCGTCAGAAGCACGGGAGCTAAGAAAGCCAACTCAGGCTTATACATCTTCACATATGCGTAAGCTACACCCGTGATGAAAGAAACTGTAAACGGTCCTGTCAGAAGCACTTGGACGATGGAACGGATGCCCAAAGCCAGGGATTTGAAAATATTTCTATTTTCGTAATCCACCTCTTTTCCGGTCAAAAAGCGTAGTCCGGCGTTATAGTTCTTAGAGAAGAAATAAGCCGTATTGAAGAGAAACTTACGAATTGCCGGGGTCTGTTTAGGATCGTTGATCCGGTTATAAATTCCGGTGTAGATACTTTCCCAAACCCTAGGAGCGGAAGCCATGAAGGAAGGTCTCGCTTTTGCCAGGTCGTTTCGGAGGTCGGCCACCTTGGTATAGAAGGTGGAAATCCCCAGGGAAATTGCAGAATATTCGACCACCCGTTCGAAAATATGCCAAACGGGAAGAATCGATAGCATGCTATCGTCGTCCCTAAGTAGGGACTTTTTCAAAATCAAAGGCACGACATTTTCCATCTGGTGGATCATGTTGGAATGCATTAACATAACCCCTTTCGGCATACCCGTGGTTCCGGAAGTATAGATCAGTGTGAATAAATCGTCCGGTTTGATCGCCTCTATGCGTTTCTCGGCCTTATGTCCGCCTTTGGATCTGAGTTCTTTTCCTTTTTCGATCAAGTCGTAAAGATGCAGGACGCCTTTGCTCTTGGTCTTGCTATCTTTGTCCATGATGATTACGGTCTCTACGCCTTTCAGTTTGGACTTATTCTTAACAAATTTCTCATACATTTTGTCGTTTTCGACAAATACTACGGAAGCTTCGGAGTGATTTAAGATATGATCCATTTCCGAATCGGTCACATCCGTTCCGCGAGGGACGTTGGCGCCACCGGTGAATAATACTCCAGCGTCTACGATGATCCATTCTAGACGGTTATCCGCTAACACGCCGATATGCTCTCTCGCTTTCACTCCTAAATCTATGAGTGCTTCGGCTAAGGAAAGGCCTAGGTCTACGAGTTGTTTGAAGGAAGTAGCACGATACTCCTTGGTCTCATCCTTGGACCAAAACGCCGGTCTGTCACCAAATGACTCGGCCGCCTTTAGGTACATGTCTGCTAAATTCTTATACATTGGAGTTGTTTCCTATTGAAGAAGGGGTATATTACGCTTATTGTATAAAGCGGCGTTTACGTTAATGTGGGAAGAGGGCGCGTCAACTAAATTTTAGCAGGAGATATGCTAGGGTGCAGTGCAAAATCGGATAGAATTACAATCGCTATACGATCGAGAAGAGTTCCGTCCGAGATATCTCGGACGGAATGGAAAGAATCAACGGATTATTGTTGCTCTTCTCCGGCGCCTTCTTCAGCAGGAGCAGGAGTTTCGGACTTGGATCCTTCTTCTTTTCCTTTTTTAGATTCTTTCTTGCCCTTTTTTTTGCCTTTCTTCTTGTGCTTGTGCTTCTTCGCTTTCTTTCCTTTTTTCTCGGATTTAGCGGTGTCTTCGGTTTTAGCAGGCTCGTCTCCTGCGGTTTCTTGAGCGCTAACTCCGGTGAATCCGAATAGAGCGATTGCTGAAACAAGCAGAGTTACAAGAATTTTCTTGAATAGGTTCATAAGAGGTCTTCCTATAGTTACGTTGGTTTGTGTCGTAATTTTACAATTATACGAAGCAAATCAAATCCATTTTAAAGAAAAATCACATTTCGAAGCTAGGCGGATTCCATTTGGAAGGCGGGGAGACCGCCTCGCTAAGTCTATCCAGAAATTTCTTCTTGGGTATTTCATAGGCGCCGAGCCCGAGAGTGACCGGATTCATCTGCTGGGTATCGAAGAGAGTGAACCCGTCCTTCTTTAATGTTTCGAAAAGAAAATGCAGACCTATTTTACCGAAGTCGGGAAGAAAAGAGAACATGGACTCTCCCGCGAAGAATTTTCCGATCGCGACCCCATAAACACCCCCTCCTAATCGTCCTTCCTCGTCCCAAACTTCCAGACTATGAGCGTAGCCTTCCCGATTCAAACGAGCAAAACCGTGCAAGAATGTATCCGTGATCCAAGTCTGCTCGTCTTCCCTGTAGGCACAGCAACGCATAACTTGCTCGAAGGCACGATTGAACGTGATCGAATATTTCTTTTGGCGAATCTTTCTCTTAACCCGGGAGCTGATATGCAAAACGTTCAGATCGAATATGGCTCTGGGGTCCAAAGAAAACCAGAGCAGAGGTTTATCCGCCCAAGGGAATATCCCATGTGTGTACGCGTATAAGAGACGATCTAGGCTCAAATCTCCTCCTATACCGACCACTTCTTCCGTGCTGATCTTCGGGTCGGAAAAAAAATCGGAAAAGTCCCGAATAATAGGAAGAGTAGAATCGTTTTGTTTCGGATTTTCCATCGTTCACTCTATCGAAAGCGGATACGTTTCTTCGACCCTGTACATGGCCCCTTCCGGCCCGGTCCGACTGGAAAAAATATGAAATTCCGAAACCTGGATTCCAGTTAACTCGAAAGTTTCGAACTCCTGCAGATATTGATCCAACTTCTTTTCCTGGGTCTTACGAAATCTACCGATCGTGATATGAGGTTTGTATTCTTTTTTTTCGAGGCTGAATCCGACTCTACGAAGAGAAGAATCCAATGATTTCTGCAGATTTTTCAGTTCCTCGGAAGCGATGACGGAAGTGTATAAAACTTCAGGTGACTTATGTCCGAAAATGCCCACCCCTTTAATATCGATTCTAAACGGTTCGAATCGAATTTCCGAACAAATTTCGGATACGATCTCGATTTGGTCCGGATCCAATTCTCCCAAGAATGCAAGGGTCAAATGAAAATTCTCCGGATCCAGCCACCGGATTCCTTCCAAGCCGATACAAATTCTATGCAAAGATTCCTTGGTTTCTTCGGAGAGAGATATGCCGATAAAAGTTCTCATTCAAAATCGATCCCGGCTACCGGTCGAAGACCGCGCAAAGAATTTACGAGTACTATCCTTTCGGCCATTCTTAAATCTTCTTCGGAGATCGACGTTTCCTGCGCGTGAAGCCTTCGAATCCATTTTTTCCGAGCCACCCCGGGAAGTAAGCCATGTTCCAAATTCGGAGTAAACCATTCTCCGTTCTTTTGCAAAAAGACAGAATGAATACATCCTTCCGTTAGGTTTCCTTTTTCATTCAGAAAAATCATATCCATATAATTTCCGGAAAGAGCGTAGGAGAATGCGGAAGAATAGAGTTCTCGAATATTGGTTTTATGATATAGAAAAAGATTTTTAGAATCGATTCTCTTTTTGGAAACCAGGACTCTTCCGGATTTGGGAAAAGAGGCCATAGGATTTTGCTCGGAGTATATTTTTCCATTCCTATGCAACCGGATCCTTATACGAAAAGAATTTCCTTCCATACGAGAAAGGCGGGATCGAAGATCGAGTATTTCTTTTTCCCATTCCGAATCAGACCACAGAAATCCCAACTCTAATGCGGAGCTCCTTATTCTTTCCCGATGCTCTTTCAAAGAATAAAAGGTTCCTCGTTTATAGGCTAAGGTCGTAAAAATATAAAAAGTTCCTTCCGGATCTTGCAGTCTGTCCTTTAGAAATTTCAGTTTGGACCAAGATTCTTCCCACTCGGAACTCGGATCCGAATCGATCGTAATTCCCGAGCCGACTCCGATTCTTCCTCTTCGAACCTCTCCGGAAATTTCCCGAAACTCCAAGGTTCGAATCGCGATGGATACAGTATCCCGTTCAGGAGTTAAGAAGAAGATCCCACCCGTATAAATTCCTCTATCCCCTTCCAGACTTCGAATGATCTCGGACGATCTTTTTTTAGGAGCCCCCGTAATGGAGCCTCCGGGAAATAAAGCCTCTAGGACGGAAATCCAATCGGTACCGGGTAAGAGTTCCGAACGAATCTCGCTCGTCATTTGCAATACCGTAGGATATTCTTCTATAGAGAATAATTTGGAAACTTCCACCGATCCGGCCTGGGAAATTCTACCCAGATCGTTTCTCATTAAATCGGTGATCATAAGATTCTCGGCCCTATCCTTGGGAGAATGGAATAATTCCTCCTTTAAGGCAAGATCTTGCTCTATATTCTCCCCTCTGGGTCTGGTTCCTTTCATGGGTAAAGTACGGATCTTAGTTCCTTTTCTTTCCCAAAATAATTCAGGCGAAAAAGATAGGATGTCCATCGGACCGGAAGGATTCGTATTTCCGGTATGAATCCATGCCTCGTACGGCACCGGTTGATTCTTCCTGAGGTCGAAGAAAAATCTGCCTGTAGAACCGATATGTTCTATTTCGATCGGAAAAGTAAGATTCACCTGATACACGTCTCCGCTTTTCAGATGCTCGTGAATCGTCTCCAAAGATTTTAGATAATGATTTCGGTCGGGAAAATTTCCCACTTGAGCGAAGTATCCCGAGTCCGAAAATCTTTCCTCCCAAAGACTCAATTCTTCGTGAGATAGAGTCGAGTATTCGGAAGAAAGTGCAAACCATAAAAGAGGAGTTTCGTAGTCCTTGTCCTCCTCCGAGTCGTTTAAGAATATTTCCCCCGCCTCGTAGGAGATCCAACCCGCTGCACAAAATCCTTTTGCGAGTCGTTCTCGAATTTCTTCTAGTATTTTCCTTGCTTCTCTTCGTCGATTAGTAGTAAGAATTTCCTTCGGATGAACTAGAATCGGCAATCCCTCGGGCGAAAATCCTCCGCCTAAAAAAATAAAGGGAACGTCGATATCCGTATAGCGCTTCAAATTCATGGATCGGTCTTTAGGCCGACTTTAAACCGGCTCTCGAATTCGGACAGCGAAATGGAAATCTTTCGGAGATTCATGCTCATAGAATATAGAAAGGCCGGAACGGCTTCGGCAAAAATCCTGATTGTAGCAGGCGTTTATTTCGCTTTGGCTAAAATCGGATATAGTATGGCCGCTTATTCTGAATACGCGTCTCCCATTTGGCCCGCTTCGGGGCTCGCTCTAGCCGCTCCGTTATTATTCGGTAAGGTCTGTCTTATAGGAGTATTCTTCGGATCCTTTTACTATAATTACGAAATCAAATCGCAAGCGATCCAGCAAATCGGAGCCTGGCCTTTCGTTGTGGAGGCTCTTCTCATCGCATTCGGAAGCACTCTCCAATCGTATATCGGCTCCAGTCTATTCCAACGATTCATTCCTAAATTGGATCTTACTAAAAACGTAGTATATGTGATCCGCTTTCTTTGGATCTCTGCTCTGGTATGCATCGTTGGATCGACCGTCGCTAATTTCGGATTATTCCTATTAGGAATTCTTCCCTTAGATACGATTTTGAAAACCTGGGTTATCTGGTGGACGGGAGACACTCTAGGTATTTTCGTATATTTCCCGTTTTTTCTCTCTTGGTTGGGGCCCGGATTCTACCGACTCAAAACCCATTCTTGGTGGGAAAGCTTCGGTATCGTTTCCTTGCTTTCCTTTATCGGAGCGGGACTATTCTATTTTTTTAAAATCAATTCCATTCCGGTATATTTCCCGCTTTCGTATCTGCTCATTACCGTCACAGTACTCTCTTCTCTTCGTTTCGGATTACGAGAATCTTCTTTGGTTCTGATTCTTATCTCCGCGATCGCCATCCTAGGAACAATCAACTCAAACACTCCTTATATAACGCCTTCCAAAGAAGTGACTCTTCTTCTCTTGCAGAGCTTTTTATCGGCTATCTCCATCTGCTCCCTTTTAGTGACTACCGTGGTCCGGGAAAGGTTGGATACCGAAAAGAAACTAGTAAGATCGCATAAGGAACTCGAGGATATAGTGCGGGAAAGAACCAAAGAGCTGGATCGCTCTAATCGCTCTTTAGGAAATAGCGAAGCGATTTATAAGAGCCTCTTCGAGAACGTTCCCATCGCAATTTTCGAATGCGATTACAGCGAAGTAAAGAAAACCCTGGATTCCTTGCCTCACATGTCAAAGAAGGAATTCTTTCAGTTCATAGTTAAGAACGAGGATTTTGTCTCTAGATGCTACGAGTCCGTAAAAGTTTTGGATGCCAATCGGGAATCGATTCGAGTCTTTCAGGCCAAGTCCAAAGAGGAAGTAATCGAACTGACCAAAGAATTCTTTCGATCCGGAAACGAAATGCATTTCAGAAAAGTGCTGTTTAGTATCCGCTTCGGAGGAAGAATCTTAGAGACGGATATGATTCTGCGGACCTGCAAAGGAAAAACCTTCGACGCTGCAATCCGTTGGGCGCTAGCTCCCGAATTCGAATCCACTTTCGGATCCGTGATTATAACAGCTATGGAAATCACGGGAAAGAAGCAAGCGGAGAGACAACTCAAAACTTCCTTACGCGAAAAGGAAGTGATGCTAAAGGAGATACATCATCGGGTCAAAAATAATCTGCAGGTGATCTCCAGCCTTTTCAGTCTGCAATCGGAATATGAAAACGATCCTAAGATCCACGACGCTTTCGTGGAAAGCCAAAATAGAATCCAAACTATGGCCTTGATCCATGACGAACTCTACCAATCTACGGATCTGGGTAATGTGGAATTCTCGGGTTATTCCAGAAGATTGGCGGAAAATATACAAGCTGCTTACAAGATCGGTCCGGAAGTACTTCTAGAAATAGATTCCAAAACCTTGTATTTGGAAATCAATATAGCAATTCCTCTCGGTTTAGCTTTGAACGAGCTACTTACGAATTGTTTCAAATACGCTTTCCCGAGAGATTTTACTCCGATAGGAGGACAACCTAAAATCCGTGTGAAAACGGCGCTCGAGTCCGGAAGCGTAATTTTAAAAGTCTCCGACAACGGAATCGGACTACCTAGCGAACTGAATCCGATCGAGACTCCTTCTTTCGGCCTCACTTTAGTACAGGTCTTAACCAAGCAGCTAAAGGGAAAACTGGACTTTTCCAGTTCAGTCGGAAGCGGAACCGATTTCTTAATTCGCTTCGATCTACCGAATTAAGAAAATTCCTTGCCTATCCTAGCGTTCGATCGGAGTAAGGAACACGATGAGAACCAAAGCTCCCAGCCCCATCGCCAATCGCGCAGAGGCAAGAAGGGAACAAATCCTAGAAGCGGCTCTGGACGTTTTTTCGGAGAAAGGATACCATGAAGCGGGAATCGCCGATATCGCCGGAAAGTTGAATATCGGACACGGCACCTGCTATCGCTATTTTAAGAATAAGTTGGATATCCTTCACGCTTTGGTGGATAGGATTCTAATCGGGCTACTGGAAGTCGTAAAAAAAGAGAGTCCCGAAAAATCCGATACTCTAGAAGAATATAGAAATCAAATCCGCAATATCGGCTTGGAGCTTTTCCGCCTTTTCAGCTCCGATCCGAGACAGGCAAAAATCGTATTCTTCGAAGCGATGGCCTTAGATGAAACCGTAAAAAGAAAAGTTCAGTTAGGCATCAATAAGAGCGCCAGATTAACCGAGCTTTATCTTAAGAATGGGGTGAAGAAGGGTTTTCTCCGCAAGGAACTGGATACTAGAATCGCATCCCAAGCGATCAACGCGATGATGTTCGAAGGAATCCGAATCAGCCTTTCCTCTAAATCGGATTCCAAATTCGCAAAACGATGGTTGGAAGAAATGCCCACCCTGATGCTGGAAGGAATGGGCAAACGCTAGCTAGGATCAATTTTCCAAGAAAGCTCTTAAATCCTTGGAAGTCTCGTCCGGAATTTCTTCCATGGGAATATGCCCCGCACCTTCGTAGGCGATAAATTTGGAGTTGGGAATGTCCTTCTGCCAATTTTGTGCGTATTCCAATTTCAACCATTTGTCGTTTTTGCCCCAAAGAATAAGGGTAGGAACGGAAATCGATTTGATTCCGTCAGAAACCTTGGGGTCGGAGAATTTTTCCCTAGCGGTTCTAAAGAAATAATTATAGGCGAGACGATTCCCTCTTCGAAACGAAAGATCCACATACCGATCTCTGATCTCTCCCGTTGCTTTGGAAGAATCTCCATAAACGTCTTCTACGCTCTTTTCCACAAGAAAAGAAGGTAACATATATCGAGCAAATGGGCTGACTAATGGATGGCTTCCGAGTGCGATCATATCCGGCATAGGTTGCACATAACCGGCCGCATCTATTAGAACCATCTTACGAACTTTCTTTGGATACTTGAGGGAATAATTCCAGGAAATATAGCCCCCCATGGAATTTCCCACCAGGTAGAATTGATCGATATTCAAGTATTTCATAAATCGATCCAATACCTCGACTCCTTCCTCTAAGTTCAGTTTATCTATATCTTCCGGCGGTCCCGTCAAACCATGCCCTGGCAAATCGATCCGCACGATTCTATACTTGGATTTCAATCTTTCGGTCCATCCGTCCCAAGTATGAAGGGATGCGCAAACTCCATGGAGCAGGACGATCACGGGTCCACGACCCTCGTCTCTATAATGGATATTTAAATCTCCGATCGGAGCGAATTTCGATTCTGAATTCGCGTATTTGCTTTTCAATTCTTCCAAAGGAATCGAGCCAACCCCCAAAAATCGACAAGACCCGAATAGGAGCGTCAATGCGATGATAAGCGTTTTTCGTTTCATTCTTCCTCACGTATTTTTCTGCTTAGAAATTGATACTCATGTCACTTTTATGAATCGGGTAAAGCCTAATTTTAGAACACGTTCAGAACGCCGATCGTTTCCTATTCTTCTGAAATGAAAGAAGATGACCTGGAAAATTCCATTGACAAAAACTGAATGACATGTCATTCTTATTTAAAACCTCTGTGAGGAGATGAAAATGGTACAAGTGGACGTATTTTGGGCTTATGGCCTGGGGGCAGGCTATGCAATGGCCGCTGCTCGCCAAATTAAGAAATTGCAAAAAGGGGAAGCGACCCAAGGCTCTCTCCCTTCTTTTAAAAGAGAGGAGAAGGCCTCTTTTTGGAAGAATGCCTATTTTATCGCTAACCTTCTCTATCTTTCCCTGTTATTCGCTCCGTCTGGATTGTACTTGGTCTGGCATTTTACGAGTTGGGAAACCATGCACGCGGGAGATAAGGGTATGCCGGGTTGGTTGGTGGCCTTATTCGGTTTGACCAATGTTTCCCAAGGTATTCTAGGCTATTGGGTGGTTTGGTCTCTCCTAAAGGCCGGTAGGAACTTCTTAGCCTACTTGCAAGTTCCTCTAGGATATTTCGGAATGTTCTTCATCTTAGTACACGGTTGGGACGGAACCGGCTATAAAAGATTTTTCTCTTCTACCGCAGCGGAATTTCAGAACGGCTGGACCTGGAATACGGCCGCTAACTGGCTATTTTCGGACGTAGCAATTACGTTATACGCCATGGGCGCGATTCTTATTCCTGTTCTCATCGTATCTCTTCTGAGCATAGAAAAAGAAGGTTGGGCCTTGGGTGGTAAGGAAGAGTTAGCGGTGAAGAACTCTCCCTCCGGATTATCTTCCGTTCTCGCTTTCTTGGCAACAGTGTTCGTCGGTTCCTTAGGACTCGCGATTCTTTCCAGCGTCTTGCTTCATAGTTTGGGGTGGATTTTAGGAAGCATAGTGGCAATAGCGGGAATTTATCTGTTGGGAATTTCCAGATTCGGTATCTTCCCGTATTTATATAAACTCGTTCTACAAGTTCCCGAAAAAGGAACCGTTAGCCTGCAAGGAGTACGTTCGGCGGCCTGATCGCGGTTTATTCTAAAATAAGCCCTAGGTCTTGTCGCCTAGGGCTTTCTTGAACTCTGAGATCAGGAAGTCTGGATTTTCACGCCCGATGGAAATTCTCACTAAGCAAGGATCCAGTCCCACTTCCTTTAGAAATCCTCTTCCTGCTTCGGTGGATACTAATTCATAGTGAGCTAAATACATATAAAGCATATTTAATGTGAATTCCGTTCCGAAGCTAGGACCTTTCAAAAGCTGCAGAGAATCGTAGAAGGATTCCAAAGGAACTCCCGGTTCTATCGTGATTACCCCGCAATGAAGATCCTTTTCCCTGGCGATCTTCGAAAAATTTCCGTGATTTTCTTCGGAACCGCTCCAATGCACTGCCTTAATTTTAGGATGATGATGGAAAAAATCCGCGAGTATAGCCGCATTCTTTCCGATCTCCCTGACTCTTTCCTCGTATCCTTGGATCTCGAAGGCGAGACGTTCGCAATCCCGAATATAAGGAGTTTCCACGTACTCCGGACATTCCTTCTTAAATTCTTCGAAATACGGAGAAGAAGGATTTAAGATAAGGGCGCCCATCATAACGTCGGCGTTCCCGGACGCGAATTTAGTCAGGCTTTCCACGATGATGTCAGCGTAAGGGGAAAGGTCCACCACTGCGGATCCCGCGACGGAGATATCGGCCACCAAAGGAATTCCGTATTTTTCGAGGAGTCGTTTCAGTTCCGGATAATCCGGAACCTGGATGAGCGGATTTGTAGGAGACTCTGTGAGAATCGCGGCCACACGGTGACCCTCTTTTTCCAGGAACTGTTCCAATTCCTTCAAATCCACGACTTCGTGGAAAATCTGGGAACCTCTAGAATATTTTTCTAATATACGAATATTATCTACGTAGAGCCAGCCAAGACGCAGCCATATGTCCTTGCCCTCTTTGGCTCTCAATCGATCCAATACTTTGAACGCGGAATAGATCGCATTCATCCCGGAGGTGGACAAAAGCACTTCCATCTTTTTTCCGGAATAAAAGGAAGAGAGTGTGTCTACGATCTTTCGGTAAGGTTGGTCTTTTATGGATTCTTCCGCAAATACGGAATCCAAAACGCCTTTTTTATAGAGATAATCCTCCGCCTTTCGAGAGGAAACGAGACAACCAGTATGTTGGATAAACGAAAGAACCTTCGCTTCCTTATCCTTATCGGGAGGAATCGTTAAAGTTACGATGCCAGCATCCTCAAATATGACGGCACCTTCGATATCGAACAAGGAAATGATATGCTCTGCGACTTTTCTGGAGTTGATTACGAATTCGGGACCTTCGATACCTTTAGATTCGCGGTTTAAATCCAGGATTTTTTCGATATAAGCGTGGGCGACGAACCTGGGATATCCGGCTTTCAACCTGGATAAGGTCTCGACCCGCTTTTCCTCGTAACCGATTACGTCGGCTACTTCCGGTAGACTCATGGATACGGCGTGAATATTCTCAAAGGGAATTCTTTCCCCGCAAACTCTCCGGTGAGGTTCGTGTATTTCCTGGATCATGGTATGATTACCATCGCAAAATCTGACTCACAAACATCAACTCTAAAGAGTGAAAAATCCTCAGGCATTTTGGGCGCTGGCTAGACGTTTTATACGATCCTCTTCCGTGAGAGCGTTGATTAGATCGTCCAAGTCCCCTTCCATTATAGCCGAAAGATTATGACTGGTAAAGCCTATCCGATGATCCGTACATCTTCCTTGGGGAAAATTATAAGTTCGAATTCTCTCCGATCTGTCTCCGGATCCAACCATCTGCTTTTTCATGGCGTCTGCGACGGCCTTTTTCTCTTCGGCTTGTTTTTCCAAAATTCTTGCGCTTAGAATTCTCAGAGCCTTGGCTTTGTTCTTGTGTTGGGATTTTTCGTCCTGACATGCGACCACAACTCCGGTCGGAATATGGGTGATCCGAACCGCGGAGTCGGTGGTGTTTACGTGCTGCCCGCCCGACCCGGAAGAACGGTATACGTCGATTCTCAAATCGTTTTCATTGATATCGATTTCGGATTCCTCCGCTTCCGGTAAAACGGCCACGGTGACAGCGCTCGTATGAATACGGCCTCCGGATTCGGTGGCCGGAATTCTCTGTACTCTATGAGTTCCCGCCTCGAACTTAAAAAGATCGTAAGCTCTTTCGTTTTCGAGAGCAAAAATGATCTCCTTTAGACCTCCGATCCCTGTAGGAGAAGAATCTATTACCTCGTGCCGGATCCCCTGTTTATCGGAGTATTTTGTGTACATCCGGAATAAATCCGCAACGAAGAGACCGGCCTCTTCTCCTCCGGTTCCGGCGCGGATTTCTATCAGGATATTTTTCCCGGAATTCGGATCCGGAGGCAAGAGTAGGATCTCCAGTTCTTTTTCCAGAGATTCGATTCGCTCGGTGGCGACTTTTTTCTCCTCTTCGTACATGGACCGCATATCGCCGTCCTTTTCCGTTTTGAGAAGTTCTTCCGCATCCTTTCTATCCTGCAGAAGTTTTTTATATTCCGTGATTTTTTCGAATAAAGGCGTCAGTCGGGAACGTTCCTTATAGAGCTTCTTTAAATCGTCCGGATTCGAAGCTGTCGTAAGTTCATCCGATATTTTGAGGTATTTTTGTTGTATTTTTTCTAGTCTGTCTAACATAGAAACAGTATCCCATTGCCTTGGTACCCTACTCCTTTCCATGGAAAACTACAATTCGATCCTCTCCGCTGTTTCTGATCAGGTTCTAGACCTGCTTTCCGGTTTGCACTCTTACAGAAGCCCTTACGCCAAAACGATCGGAGAGCCCTCCGATTTCATTCACGAGCTTACTCAAAAAGCCTCCCTGCAAACGGCGGGAGCGAGCGCCCTGCTCTCCCTGCCCTCGGGGCGCTTAGGTGCGGCTACGCTTGCGCCGGAGTTAGTACTAATCCTGAGAATCCAAGGAAAATTGGTGAAGGACATCGCTGCCTTATATGGAAAGGAGCAACAGGTCACTCCGGAATTGATGGCCTATTGTCTTTTTCAAGAGAGGAGTTCCTTTTTTCGGAATTTTCTGAAGGAAGCGGGAGCAAGAATTTTGGTCCGGCCCGTTACCTGGAATCTTTTAAGACAACTGGCCTTTCAAATTGCACAAAGTTTCCATAAGGGAAAGAAAGTCGAGGCCCCTAAAAGAAAACTCTGGATTCCTATTTTAGGCTCGCTACTCTCCGGCGGACTTTCCTACACCGATACCAAAAAAATCGCGTATAGAACCAAGGATTTGTTTTCCAAAGATATTATCAGCGTCAGATCCGACGAGCCTTGGGCAGAGGAATCCGCCTGAACTCCTTCTTCTCATTGAAAACGCCGGTTAAAATATTTCTTTTCCTCCTCCTCTTCGGAATTATCGCGAACTGTAAAAGCAAGCAGGAAAGCCTCATCGAGGAGATCCAAGAGCTGTTCGAAGAGGAGAATTTCGAAAAGGCCGCTAAGCTACTCAAGAATTATCTCGTAAAACCCAAATCGGACGACGAAGTCCTATCCTTGGATAAACCGGAAACTCCTAGAATTGTGGAATTGTCCTACGATCGTAAACGACTGGTTTATCTCGAAGATAGCAGGCTAACTTGGAGGGATATGGGCGACGGTAGCAAGGAAACCAAAAGTCTAGACGAGGTTCCCGCTTCCTTATCCGTTTCTTTGAATGCCAATTTCGCGCTCGCGGAATATCCTATGACAAACGGTTGTAGATTATTTGCAATTTCCTTAAAGAACAACGATCTTCATTACGAATCCGGAGCACAGATCTCTTGCAGAAATCGAGGAGGTATCTCCGACGACGGTTCCAAGATTTACTATTTCGTGGATAATCAGCTCTATGAAGAAAAAACGGTCGAGCCTCGCACACCCAAGTTGATCGTTTCCAAGGAAAAGATCGCTCCTCCATTCCCGAACTTGAAAGCGAAATTCTTTCTCTTTCCGATCGGTAAGGACTTCCTACTCTTCTCCGGAAACGCGGGATCCTATACTCTCTATTACTTCCAACCGGAAAAGAAATCCGTCGAAAAACTGGACCAAGAAATCATCAGTCCTCTGATTTATTACGGAACCGGAGATGCTGCGTATTATTTGGGCGGAACCATCGGCAGATTGCACCTGAGAAGAATCCAATTCGGAAAAGGAAAGCCTAGCGTATCGAAATTATTCACGGTAAGCCGTAAAGAAATCAACCCTTGGAAATTGCCTACGAAGAACGAATTCATATCCAATTATTCCGGTAAGGTACATCTATGGGGACCTTTGCGTAAAAGCCAGGTGTTGCCGGTTCTATGCGAGAGAATTTGGTTGGTGGATCAGAACAAATTGTTATGCGAGAACGAATTGGGCGAATTGTATCTGACTCATTTGGATTTTCCTCAGGAAGACTGGACTCTTCTCAAAATGTACGAAGAAGCCAGAGACAAATAAGTAATCTTACAGATATATATTGATGAGAATGGTTCCCTTCTGAGCATCCGAAGGTTCGGGAGTTCCGTACCTAGTCTTAGCGAAACTCTTTCCCGGAAATTCGTAATCCCAAGCCTTACCTGAGAATTGGATCAGGCCGCTCGTTTCGAAGGAAGAATTCTTAATCCAGTCTTTGAATTTTCCTTCGTCTTCGACCGAACCTAAACCGATCCATCGACTTACATAAGTCTTCTTAGAGGCTTCTTCGAAATCCGGATTTTTCAGATCTTCCGTAAAAGAGATCCCTATTCTACCGAAACCTACATTGGCCACCCAAACATTGGAAACGTTTCCTTTCGACTCGGGGCCGAAAATTCTAGAACCGTTCTTCAATAAGGAGCCTTCGATCAAATTTCCTTCGGAATTAAAGATATAAGATCGTTCTTCCCAATTTCCTGGTTGAATGGATAGAACGCCTTCCTTTGCGGACGGAGAAGGCAAGCGGATAGAACCAGCAAGGATATCCACTCCGTAAATTTTCGCTAAAGAGGAGAAGATTCTTTGGTATCTCTCTTTAGATTCTTCCGCGGAGGAATAAGAAATAGAATCCTCGCTCCAATGAAGTCCCTTCAAGTTCTTGAAAAGAAACCTTTGGAAGAAAAGATTTCGGCTCCAAGCCGAAGACTCGGTTGCCTGGTTCAGGATTTCCTTACGGGAACCCATTAGAAAAAGATAATTTCCAATTTCGGGAGGATAAACGACCAAAGTGGATTTTTGGAGCCATCCTTTTTCGTTCGCAAAGGCTAAGGGCTCTTCTAGCCAGGCTCGGAGACGATCCTCTCGCGTAAAATACTCCGGTTTAAAATCCAATTGTAGGATCAGTAAATTTCCGGACCTTCTATCCCAACCTAGGGAAACGTTTTTGACTTCTTTCTTAGGCGTTCCTCTCTGAAAATCTTCGTCGCTTAAAGGAACTCCCGAGAGAATCCAACCGATAAAGGCGAATAAAGGAACGAGTATTAAGGAAGCGATTGCGTTTCTAGCGAACGGGCTCATCCCAACCAACCTATGGAATCCAATTTTCCTGCGGAGATTTTAGGAGCGTATTCCTTTTGATACAAACGGATCGCATCCAACATATATTCGAAAAATAACTGACTAGGGTCATAGGAAATTGCGTCCACCCAAGCGATATAATCGTGTTCGTCGGACAATTTGATTTCTCCGGAAAGAAATTCTCCGTGATAAGCGACGATCACACAAGGATGGTTTCCGTCGTTCACGCGATGTTTATGAATAAGAATGGGCTTAGGGTGAATTTTAATCTTACAATCCTCTCCCATTTCTTCCTTCAATTCTCGGGCAAGACTTTCCAACCAATCTCCGTAAAACTCGTCCTCGTTCATACGACCGCCCGGAAGATCACCGAACCCGGATTTTCTGTCTCTTAGGATCAGAAGCTCGCTTCCTTTTCTTAGGAATACTTTTTGGGTGATTTGAAAGAATCCGTGTTTACTCAAGGGAAGACTCCGTACCGGTTCCTAATACTCGGTCAGGATGCGGAATGCCTGACAATCACTTTTATATTCTGCGGTTCCCTTGCCGCAAGATAGGCTTCGGGCAAACGATTCGAATCAAATTCCGAACGAATCAATGCGTCCGCAATTTTATACATAAAACCCGGTTGGGATTCTACAAGAGAACGAGTCTTTCTAAAATCTCCGCATCGGCTTGAGCTCAGAACACCGCCGGACGCAAGCCAGCGAATAAGAGGATTCGAGTCCCGATTTCCGATCGAAGGAATCAAAATGAATCCTCTAGGCCTTACCAAGCTAGGTTTGTCCTTTCCGTTCGGCCTTAAGACTCGATCGATCTCCTCCGAAGTGGAAACGATCGCAAAATCGAAATGAGGAAGTTCTCCCGTAAATTCAGAAGATCGTAAAAAATCAACCGCTTCGTCTATCGTTCCGTAAAAGAAATGGAACTTCGCGTCCGAGAGGCTTTGGAGCCAAGATTGTTCTTCCTCAGAAAGCTTAGCCGAACTAGAGACAAACACCCAGGTACGAGAAGAAGGAAGAATCCCCCAAGTAAGATCCGGAAAATTCTTTTGAAGTCCGCAAATCGAGATTTCATCCACCACCATTTCTGTCAGATTCTTCACGCTGAGAGCCGGCTGGCCATTCGTGGTCTTTCTATGGATTTCTTTTTCCGTCAAATGGATAGATTCTTCCAATCCGGCAATGGAGCCGCTCGTATCGAAAACCAAATCGAAGTAGTTCCTACAAGAATCCCAACTCATCTCAATTTTCGAATCTTCGGAACGAATTAGAAGACCGGAAGGATTTTCTTCCGAACCTAATCCCGGAAAGAAGAGAGAAGCGTCCGCACCGACCGACAAGGATAGATCCGCCAAATCTCTGCGCCGAACGACGGATACGATCTCAAAGGAGAAACCATTCTTCTTTCTATATAAATCCAATGCTGCAATTACGAGAGAACCCAATCTTCTAGGTCCCAAGACTGCGATTTTCTTAGGGAGTTCGCCTCCCCCTCTTTGAAGTGAGACTTCCACGCCATGCAGCGATGCTGCAAAAGGTTCCAGTAAAACTGCTTCCTTATCCAATAGCTCCCCGGTCTCGACGAGAGTTCCTACAGGCGCAAGAATATAAGGACCGAATCCCCCGGGCAAACGATCGATTCCGAGTACTAGCCGAGTCGGGCTATGAGTAGGAATTCCACGGCGACAAAAAGCATCCCCTTCTTCTCCTCGGGAAATAGCAGTATCATTGATTTCTAATACGTATTTTTTTCCGGTAAGTCTATCTGAGGCGAGGACCTCATGCCCTATCACTTGAGGCAAAGCAAATGGTAGAAATCTACGGTCCAGATCGGTGGAGCATATCCCGCAGAGTTCTGTCTTCAAAAGACGATACCCTTTCCCAAGTTCCAGATACGGGTCCGAATTTCGGGTGATTTTCCAACCGCCTTCTTCCGAACCTTTCATTTCGTAAGTCGCTTTGGAAAAAGAATCGTCGGAATGATAATCGAAGGCGATAAATCGTACCGATTGCATTTGCCGTCACCGGGCTCCCACGAAAAATCCTAGAATGAGAAGCAACACGACGAAGACCAGATTGAGTACGAACCCCATGTGCAATTCTCTTCTGACCTTATTATTCAGAAAATAGGCGGCGAATACCACGGATAAAAAACCGCCCAGATGAGCCCAATGGGCGACCTGGTCCTTGGCGAAAAGATTCGTGATATCCGAATACACCATCAACCAGGCTACTGCAAAAACGGGAAAAGGAAGATTCCTCTTTCGAATGCGAATCGAAAACGGAGATAGAAGAGCGGCGACCGCTGCTAGACCGGACACGGCCCCCGAAGCTCCGATGGCAGGTTCCCTTTCTCCTAATAGAATTCCCCGAACGAAGGAATCCAAACCTCCGGAAACGATGGCGCCCATAAAAAAGAAAAGCAACCACTTGCTCGGACCCACCTTGTATTCCACGATTCTTCCCAAGAAAAATAGAAAGAGCATATTCCAAAAAAGATGGGTCATGTCCGCATGAAGCAGAGTCATTCCCACCCATTTCCAAGGATAGAATTCTCCCGGCCTGCTGATAAAGAACGAGTCCAACACTTCCGGCGGTACTACCGTGGATAAAACGATCTGGGATACCGTAATCAGTCCTACAAAAAAAGCAGTAAGAGGGAATTCGAATAGGAAGGCCCTCATCTCTTTCCCTGAACGATATAATGTTTCATATAAGCCTTGAGGATAACCTTTAATTCCTGCAATATCCCGTCCGCTAAAATCTGATCCTCACTCTCTCGAAGCCAGCGACTTAAGACGGAATCCGTAACCTCGACGATGATTCTGGACATCACCGTCATTTCTTCCTTTTCCTTCATCCAGGGAATCACTCCGAAAAAAAGATCGGAAACGAAATCTGCTATCATCCTATTATTCGCGCGATCTATCTTAACCAATTCGGGGTCCAGATTCTTGTTCGACCACAAAGGAATAAATCCGGGCTCGGATTTGTAAAGTTGAGCGAACGCGTCTATGATCATGTCGGTCAATTCTTCCCAATGAGAGATATCGGGCTTGTCCTTGATGAATTCCAGAATCATGGCATTGACTCTTTCCAAATGCCTTTGTCCTACCGCCTTCAGAATCGCGTGCTTATTGGGAAAATACTGGTAAAGTGACCCGATCGGAACCTCGGCCCTTTGAGCGATCAGATTGGTATTGATCCCTTCCGTTCCCACTTCGTCCAATAAATCCGCGACTACGTCCAAGATGTACTGAACCCTTTCGATCGCGCGCTTCTGGGAAGGCGATTTTCTTAGATTCAGTTCGGAACTTTTTTCGTTAGGTTGAGAAGCGGAGGAGCTTCTTTTTTTCGCGGCTTTGGACAAACGGATATTCTCCGGGAATGATTCGATTCTTACTAAAGAACATGCAGGTTAGTTTCCTTCAAGAAAACTATTTCACACCGTAATAGCGAAGAATATGCCTAAGACTGGTTAAGTAAGAAGCGCCGAACAAATTGATATGAACTAGAATAGGATATAATTCCCAGAATTGGATTCTATCCTTGAAGTTAGCGGGATCTTCCACGCCAGAGACGGAGAGAATATTCTGCATCTCTTCCAAATTCAAAGGACTACCGAAAAGTTGCAGCATAGCCAAGTCTTGTTCCGGATGAGAATAGGAAACCGAAGGATCGATCAGATATGCGAATCCGTTCTTGCCCTGCAATACGTTACCCGACCATAAATCTCCGTGTATCAAACGGGGTTGGATTTTATCCAAATTCCAATCTTCGGAGAATCTTTCGAATAGTCTTTTTATAATCTCCAAATCGCGGTCGTTTAATAATTTGTGAGCTTGTGCCAATTCGATCTGCGGCTTCAATCTCTTCTCCCAGAAGAACTCCCGGAAAGTGGAATACCAACCGTTAGGCTGCCCCAGAGAGCCGATGAAATTATCCCTTTTCCAGCCCCAGGAACCGAATTCGGATCGATATAGATTCTTAAGACTTGCGATTAGATCATCTCGAAACCCGGCGGAGGAACCAGTCTCCACGAATTCCATGGCGAGAAGAGAGGTCTTACCTAAGTGGACAGTTCCGAAACATTCCGGGACCCTAACTCCCAGTCTGCAAAGATGTTCCAAGCCTTCGGCTTCGGCCTCGGCCATCTCTTTTTTAGGAATGATCTTAACGGCAAAACGAGAACCGTCTTCCGCTTTAACCTGATAGAGTTCGAATAGACTAGAAGAATGGTACCGTATCTCGGCTTTCTTAGAAGGAGAAAGTATGCCTAGCCGATCCAATCCATCTCGGATCAACTCTCCTATGCCTGTATTTGTGGTTGCCATCATTCGCATCCTTTCCAATTCTTCGACCCGGGTTACTCTTTAAAAATCGGAGTTCGGATCTCCCGGATTGAAGAAAAATCAAAGATCGGTTCCCTTATTATTACAGGACGAAGAAATGAGAGGCATTTCTCGATTTTTACGACAAATAACGTTCTTGGTATCGCTTTCTCTATGTCCCTTATCGGCCCAGGAAACGGAGATATGGAAGTATGCGGTCCATCAGGATCTAAAAGAAAAGCCGGAGTCTTATTGGGAGAAGGAACTACAATCGGGTGTAACTTTATGTTTTACAGGAGCTTTCATCTCTAAATCCGCCGAAATCCAACATACTCCTCCGCCTAGGTCGGTTTTAATCCTAGGCCGCAATAAACAGATACGCTGGATCCCTTTGATTACCTTTCAGAATATAGCCGTCGGAGAAACGGTATTGGGATCGGAGGCCCTAAGGGCAAAACTTCGCAAGAATTTAGAAATATTCTTATCGGAAAACAACGATTATGCGGGGGTACACTTGGACTTCGAGGGCCTGAATCCTTCTTACCGAGGGGATTACAAAGAATTACTCATCGAAATCCGACCCGTTTTTCGAGAATCCGGCAAAGTATTATCCTTAGCCTTATTTCCTCAGGAAGAATTCTCCAAATCTCTAGCCGCCTTCCATTCTTCCGTGTTCAGACAAAACCTCGCGGACGAGGTGGTCCTCATGGCTTACGATCTACATTCTCCCAAAACCGTTGCGGGACCGGTTACTAAATTTTCCTGGGCGGAAAAGAACATCGATCTTCTATTACAATTTTACAAACCGAACCAGGTTTGGTTGGGCCTTCCTCTTTACGGGTATTATTGGGAAAATGGACGCCGACCTCCCAGACTTCTCACAATCGGAAAAGATAAGGACTTTGCCGTACAGTACGGTAAAGAATCCGACGGTATACGGATGATCCGTACCGGTAGAGGAGAAGGTAGCCTGATCCTAGACAATACGCGCTGGAAAGAATATGCCAAAAACCTAAAACTTAGGGGGCTCGCTTACTGGAGGCTGGGATTCTAATCTCATCGAAAGTCGTCCGAAATTCTTAACAATAATGGGATTCCTTCGTGGCTTTTTTTTCCTTCCCATAACGATTCCCCGTCGGAAATTCACCCATAAGAATATGAGAAAGAAAATCCTTCTTTTAGGCTCGGGAGAACTGGGCAAAGAATTCGTAATCGCAGCCCAAAGGCTGGGCCAATATGTGATCGCTGTAGACAGTTATGACGGCGCCCCCGCCATGCAAGTGGCGCATGAAAACGAAGTCATCGATATGCTGGACGGGGATCTTTTGGACAAAGTCGTAGCTAAGCATCAGCCGGATCTGATCGTTCCGGAAATCGAAGCCATCCGAACAGAAAGATTCTACGAATACGAAAAGCAAGGATACCATGTAGTTCCCAGCGCCAAGGCCGCAAATTTTACGATGAATCGTAAATCTATCCGGGATCTTGCCGCAAAGACTTTAGGTTTAAAAACCGCGAAATATAAATACGCTACGAGCTTGGAAGAACTTAAAGGAGCGATCCTAGAGATAGGGATTCCCTGCGTGATCAAACCTCTCATGTCTTCTTCCGGAAAAGGACAATCCGTAATCCGAAAAGAGGAAGAAATAGAGCCTGCTTGGATCGCCTCCCAAACCAAGGGAAGAACGGGTGCCTCCGAGATCATCATCGAAGAATTCATTCCTTTCGAATCCGAAATCACGCTCTTAACCGTAACCCAAAAGACCGGACGCACTCTATTCTGCCCTCCCATCGGCCATAGACAGGAAAGAGGCGATTACCAGGAAAGTTGGCAACCTGCGGAAATCTCCAACGGACAATTAAAAGCGGCAGAGTCCATGGCGGATAAGGTAACTAGAGAATTAGGCGGCTCGGGAATCTGGGGTGTAGAATTTTTTCTAACCAAGGACGAGGTGTATTTTTCCGAATTATCTCCTCGCCCCCATGATACCGGAATGGTCACTCTAGCCGGCACCCAAACTTTCAACGAATTCGAACTGCATCTGCGTGCGGTCTTGGGACTTCCGATTCCGGAAATTCTTTTGGTTCGTAAAGGTGCGAGCGCTGTCATTCTCGCGGAAACGGAAGGAAATATTCCGAATATCCAAGGATTGGATAAGGCTGCGGAAATGCCAGAATCGGATCTTCGCATCTTCGGAAAACCGGTCACCAAAAAATACAGGAGAATGGGGGTCGCTCTGACTTATACCAATAAGGACGAGTCCATATCCATGCTCCGGAAAAGAGCCGTATTGATCGCATCCAAGATAAAGATAGATTAGAATAATAGAATGTCGGCCGAACTTTAAGTTCGGTCCGGCACCATATTTCCGTAATATTGTAAAAGATCCTTATCCAAAACACGGATCAACTCGCCGTCTTTTTGGATGAACTTGCGAGCTAATAGGACCTTTATTCCTTTGTTCAGGATTTCTTCGGTATCTTTGGTAAGATAATTTCCCTTAAATGCGAGCACCCTTTCCGTCACCATGTAACGGAGGTCGGCGATCTTAACATCCCCTCCCGCTTCCAGAATCAACTTAGCCAATAATTGGTTGGGAAGAATGCGATGATGGGCCTGCCAAGACTTGGAAATTTCCGCGGAAATGGAAAGAGTCGGATCATCCTCATGAATGTATCTAGAAACAGGAATCGGTTCGCAAAGATCCATATACACTTCCGTTCTCTTAAACAAAAAGTCCTTAAAGGAAAGATGAGTGTCCTTACCGGTAAACTCCACATCTTCCGGAACATTCTCGTAAGACAAAACGATGGGAACGACTAGGACCTCGCTACCCGTATGTTTGAATGCATCCACCGAAGTGGAAAGAATTCCGGTTTTGATCGGAATGATACCGCCTGTTCTGGAGCGGGTTCCTTCCGGATAAACCAAGGTAGGAATTCCCGCCTCCAACATCATGGTGGAATATTGGGTCAAACATTCCAAATAGAGCAGATTTCGATTCCTTTTTCTATCCACCATATACGCGCCCAAGGATTTCAAAACTCGAGCGAGCCCCGGAGTCCCCATTACTTTCTTATCCGCCGCGTATCTAGGTACAGGTAATCCCAACCAGCGCAAACCGAAAGCGACTTCGATAGAGTCCAAATGAGATCTGTGAGTCGGAGTATAAAGAATATCGTATCTGGAAGCCAGAGCTTTGATTTCCTTTACCTGCCCTCCGATTTTCGGAAGACCGCCTCCCGATTTAAAACCACCGATCGCAAACCGAGCGGGAGCCACCAAATGAATCAAAGATTCCCTTAAAAAAGGGCTGTACTCGTCCGCGATTTCGGAAACGTAGAATTCTACGATACGCTCTAGGTTACGACTCTTTCCGGATTCGTAAGCCTCTTCCGCCTCTTGCCAAAGTTGGATCTCTTTAGGGAGCAAAAATAAATCCGTTTCGGATTGGGTTTCGATCGCCTCGGTATATCTTTTTTCCAGAGATTTGATCTGCAGACCGGATTGCTTTAGGATTCGATCCGTCATACCTGGTTGGGAATGGATATGTCGAAGCACCCTTCTACGTAACGCTTGTTGGAACTCTTTTCCGGAAGCCAAGGATAGACCTGCGCGTTTTCTTGCGGTCCTAGAGATGGTTTTAATTTCGTCGCTGGTAGATTTGGATACGAATCGGATGATTTCCGTGGGAGAAACCTTGCGAGTCAGCACCTCGAAAAGCGTGGTGAACACCGGAAGCTCCACCTTATGTTCTTCGGCAAGATCCAGAATGGTGGAAAGAGCGTAGGCTCCTTCCACATGGCTCTCGCTTTGATCGATTTCCTTTTGTATAAATTCCTTAGGATTAAAGAATAATTCGATTCTTTCCAATAGATTGGGAGTGTCCTCACCCGAGATCAATTTTCGAATGAACCTTTGCCCATAGGCACGATTTCGGCTGGCACGAGACGTAGTTGTGGTAATCAGATCCGCCAATCCGAATTCCAGAGCAGGTTTGATGGGAAGTTCCAACGCTTTCAAAAGATCTAATATTTCCGAAAACCCTATACTGACCAATTCTCCCTCGAAATTTGTCCCGCATTCCGGAATACCGCTTACGATTCCGCAGGCGATTGCGATCGGATTTTTCATTACGCCCGTTAATTCGAGAGAACGAATCGCTTCGAAGGATTTGATATGATTTCGAGGGCCGGAAAAAAGACCTTCTACGATACCCGAAGCCCTTTCTCCCGTGGAAGCGATAGAGAAAAAACTATGTTGGCCCTTAACCATCTCGGAAAGAAGATTCGGACCGGCTATGGAAACGTATTCCAGGTCCAGATTTCCCTTAGTCTTAAGAACGTTTAAAACGTAGTCCGAAAATGTGATGGCGCCGGTTTTCCTACGGGTAGAAGTGGAAACCAGTCCCTTGGTAAAAGAAAGAATCGTGTGTTCTTCTTTGGGGGATAGAAGTGAGGATATTCTATCGATTGCGCTTTCCATCTGGCGGGAAGGAACCGCAATAACGATCACCCAAGAACCTTCCGATAAGAAATCGAAATCGCTGACGATGTTTATATTCTCGGCGAGGGGAACGATTTCGTCCAAGAGTTCCGCCGAGCGATCCTTTTGCATTCGATCCGCTTTCTTTTTATCGAAATACCAAAGGAAGACTTGATCCGCCTTTTCCGATAGATAACCGGAAAGGAAAACGCCCATCGGACCGCCTCCGAATATGGCGATCTTCTTATAGCGAATCTGAGTCTCGTCCGTTTCGTTCATCTCGTCGTTTCCGTTTCTTCTATTTATGATCTGGATAGTTTCTCATTTGAGAAAATGAGGGAAACCAATAAAATTCTAAAACTTTTGCGATTGCGTTTCTCGAATATATACGCAGATTTGTTGGAGAATCGGTTGTAGGAGTATTTTTTACATAACTGTAAAGAATCATGCATCGGATCGCTTTTATTCGTGAAAACCTTCTCATCCATTCATCCCTCGATTTCTTTTTCAAAACCGAAAATCGTGAACGCTTTGTTCATTTTTAATTCTTTCACTTCGTACAAAAGAATGTTCTGTTCCATTCTTATCCTATCGATCCATCTTTTGCTTCTGGACTGCTCCACCTATTGGGCGCATAGAAGAAACGATCTCTCCGACGTATTTACTGCAGGAGTGGAGAGTCCAGGATACGGGCTAGGAATGAGGATCGGACCTCTTGCTACCGGATTCGTATTCCAAGGGGGAGAAACTGCTCCCGGCAAAAGGGACCTCGGGACCGGATACGGATTACGCGGAGGCAGTTTCGGAAACTATCGATCCCAACAATTGATCTTCGGAATACTGGGTTCGGAAAAATACCATGCGCTTCCGAATGCCGAAGTTAAACCGCAAGCGACCGGTGAGAAGGAACCTGCCTCCGCCGAAGCAAATTCTTCCGACTTTCTATTTCCTGATACTGGGACCGAACCGGAATCCGACGCAAGCACTCCCGAGCTTTCCAGCGAGAGACAAAACGCTAAAAGCTACAATATTAGATATTTACGTTTTTATCATAATCCGGTAGCGGAGAGAAGAAAGGCCAAAAAGGAGGCTTTCTATCGGAAGTTTTTGGAAGGCTTGGACCCCGAGAAAAAGAACGAAGAAATACAGACTTTTCTATCTCAGAATCCAAAGAATAAGGACGACTACCCTTCCGCTTTTCTTTTCGAAGTGGAATTCTATATTGCAGTCCGATACGGAATAAGACTGGGTTTTAATGCGGGAGAATTCTTGGATTTCCTACTCGGGTTCGTAGGTCTGGATATTCTGGACGACGATATCCAATAAGTTTAAAATAAAAAGGGCCGCAAAAGCGACCCCTCTCTTACGGACAAAAACCGTTCGAATCACAGTTTGTATTCGTATTTTTTGATGACTCCCTTTTTGTCCACGATCACGCGAATAAATTTAGTGCTGTCGTCCACTCTGGAGGGTTTTTCGGCGAGAGTCTTATAGGAATTCTTTTGGTAGGTAGTGGACTCTAGATACCATTCCAGAAGGGAACCGTCTTGGGTATTTTCCTCTACGGTCGGAGTTCCGAGTACGGCTTCGGCTTTAATTCTCTTATCGCCTTCTTTGATCATTTTTGCTTCAAAAGTGCGAAGATCGGAATTGGGCTGATAAGCCGGCTCCGATTTTTTTTGCTCGGAAGAGCAAGCTCCCACGAAAAGAACCGCGATGAATAAGAACGCGGAAAGTAATTGTTTCATTCTAAACTCCTAGGCGCTGCGCGCGAATTAAAAGAGGGCTCAATACTTTCCGGGAAAAAGGATTTGTCACGCCGAATTTCGGACTTTTTCCTCCACCAGATGTAGCAGTTCGTCTATATCCTTTTTTAATCGAGTCACTCTCTCCTGGCTTAGACCCGAGGCTTCCATCAGGCGTTCCGGTATACATACCGCTTTTTTCTTGAGATTGCGAGCCTTCTGGCTGAGACGAACCACAAGAGAACGTTCGTCGTTTTCGGATCTTTCTCGAGTCAAGAGACCTAGAGTTTCCATCTTTTTCAAAAGAGGGGTCAGGGTACCGGAATCCAAAAATAGCCGGTCGCCTATTTCCTTAAGAGTGATGCCATCCTTCTCCCAAAGAACTAATAATACTAGATACTGAGGATATGTGATATCCAACTCCTCCAGAAGCGGGCGGTATAACGCCGTCACCGCCCTGGAAGAAGCATAAAGCGGAAAGCAGATCTGATTCTCCAGCTTTAAGGATTCGTAATTCACTTGGAAAGAAGTTCCTTGATCTGGCTGTCTATTTTCTCGGGAGGAGTCATCGGAGCGAATCTCTTGATGACGTTTCCTTGCTTATCCACTAGGAACTTAGTGAAATTCCATTTTATGGATTGTCCCAAAAGTCCCGGGGCCTTTTGTTTCAGGAAGGTGTATATCGGATGAGTTCCTTCTCCGTTTACTTCGATCTTTTTGAAGAGAGGAAAGTTTACTCCGAAATTGACTTCGCAGAAACTTTGGATCTCTGCATCCGTCCCAGGCTCCTGGTGACCGAATTGGTCGCATGGAAATCCCAGGATCTCCAGACCGTTTCCTTTGTACTTGTCGTACATTTCCTGTAGTCCCTTGTACTGGGGGGTAAATCCGCATTGACTAGCGGTATTCACGATCAAGAGTACTTTTCCTTTGTAATCTTCCAGCTTCTTTTCTTTTCCATTATTTAAAGTAGCCGTAAGTTCGTATAAATTCTGGGCCATTTCCCTACCTCGTGGTGTTTCCCATTTAGATTGTATACAATTTAATTTTGTTCAATCTTTTTTCAATTTCGTACATTTCTTTTTTTGAGCCTAAACCTCGGTCGAGACTGGATATAAAATTCTCATAGATCCCGAATTAATTCCAAGAATCCGGCAGGAGAAACAACTAAATTGTAAGGGAAGAAAGAATGAAATTTAGAACCTTATTCGATCCGAAGAACGAGACCGAAGGCGAAGCATTAGAAAACACGGAAGCGAATTGGGAAGAGGCGATCTTGATCTGCACGAAATGCGCCTCTAAAATCCGAGGAGAAGTTTCCTTCGGCAAGACAAGATTAAAGGGAGAAATTAAAGCTGCTCTTAGATCGGAAGGAATCGAATCCGTCCGTGTAGTGGAAGTTTCTTGTCTGGACGTATGTGAGAGAGACAGGATCGCGATCGCTTCCAGTTTGCAATCCCCCTTAGGAAGAAAGATACTTCTTGTTCCGCCGGGAACTTCGGGTAGGAAAATTTGGAGGAATTTATCAAATCTTAATGGATAAGGAGAAGATGAACATTCTATCCAATTTGGAAGTATGAGTTTCATGCGGATAGATGGAGTCCATAGAACGTCTGTATTGGTAGGTGAATCTGACTAAAACCGCGGGATCCGGAATATAATCGAGAGTAGCGGTAGCTCCGCTTGTTTGGAAACCGTCCTTGCTATTCGTGACGATAATCATTTGCTCCCGATCCAAATACCTTTCCAAACGGGTTCCGATCCTCCATTCCGGAAGGAACCGGTACGCAAACCAGATATTTCCCACATAAATCTGCCTAAAAGCGTTACTATCTCTACGAACGTATAAAGGACCGTTATCCGTATAAACCAGGTCCTCTCTACTCGCCCTTTCTTGGTATCCCACATCGAAAGAAGAAGCCAAAGTGAGATGCTCGAGAGGCTTCCATTCTGCGATGAAATTATTATAGTATCTCATTTCCTTGGGAGTCGCAGTCGGTTGTTCGTTTCCCGCAAATGTGTTCCATCGAAACATTAGATTTCCTATGGGATTCCATTCTAATCTGAATCCGCCGGAGATATCCTTGTTATTGTCGGTCACGACTTGGTAACCGTTATTTAGATGCAATTGGTAGGATAATTTTTCCGTAATCTTTCCGCTTAGGCGTACTCCGGAAACGTAATAAGGAACGTAGTCGAGGGAGAATGCTCTCGTATAAACGAAGTTTTCGTGGGATATCCAGGATTCGTATCCCAGATGCCCGAAATAAATCCCCGCATCCAACCAGGTGGATTTTCCCAGCCGAAACCCTCCGTAAGCTTCCTGCATATTGCGAATCGAAGTTTCGTTGGAAGTCTTACCCGTGGTTCCTTCTCCTCCATAATTGGCGACGACGGAAGTACCGAATTGAAGAGCAAGTCTACCTCTGTATTTATCCGTCTCCACCTTGGCGTCTACGTAAGCGAGGTTGATATTGTATTCGTTGGTGCGAGTCGCCTGAGTAGTATACTGTAATTCCTTGGAATCTGGCCGGTTCAAACTAGCGTTATAGTATCCGTCCACTAAGAATCCGAACACAACGGGATCTTTTTTCTGGTTCGAAGCGGGCTTCAATTCTTCTTCTTTAATATAAGCGTCTTCTTTTTTTTCCTCGGTCGGCGGCTCTACCGACTTTGCGGAAGTGGAGATTTCCTTTTCCTGAATTTTCTGAGTTTCGGGAGACTTTTTCTCCTGCGCTTCCAATCCGACCAGAGCGAAAGAAAAGCAAAAGATGCAAATGAATTTCAAAAACCGAACTCTCATCGACGGACGCCTAAGGAAGGCTTCGTTATTGAATCTTTGCGCCCTCATCCCGCAAGCTTTTCTTTCAAACCCCGGAGGCTTAAATTCCCGGTTTATTTATTCGGATTCGAAAGAAAATAAGAATGGAACTTAATTCTTGAACGATTAGCCTCGATCGCAGAGGAAAGACTAATAGATTTACGGTCGAAAAAAGTCTAATGTAAACCGAACGAAAAACCAAAGGAAACGAATTGATGGAAGAAAAAAGTTTAATCGTCACCGCAATCATCCTACTCACAACAGCCGTTCTTTGCGTTCCGATCTTTAAAAAATTCGGCATTGGATCCATTATAGGATACGTTGCCGGAGGAATATTGATCGGACCTCACGGAATCCGATTGGTCACCGGAGGCACCGAGATCATGCATTTTGCGGAATTCGGGGTGGTGCTTCTGCTCTTTCTCATCGGCTTGGAACTGAGACCCCAAACTTTATGGGTCTTAAGAAAACCGGTTTTCGGGATGGGAATCAGCCAAGTACTTCTTACCTCATTAATTCTTGCCGCGAGTATTTCTTATCTATTCCAACTGAACCTGGTTTCTTCGGTCATTTTAGGACTTAGCTTATCCCTATCCTCCACCGCATTCGCTTTGCAATCTCTCGCGGAAAAGAACCAACTAAAAACGAATCATGGTCGATCCGCATTCGCCATTCTACTCTTCCAAGATTTGGCGGTGATTCCAATTATGGCGATTCTTCCTTTGGCAGCGATGAATTCGAATAGTTCGGGAAACGAGTCCTTGGATCTTTATAAATTAGGAACTGCTTTACTTGCTATCATACTAGTCATCTTAAGCGGCCGTTTTCTGATGAGGCCCCTATTCCGGATGATCGCCGCTTCCGGAAACCATGAGATATTCGTGGCGCTTTCCCTTCTTCTCGTGCTCGGAGTCTCTTTGGCGATGGAAAAAGTCGGACTCTCCATGGCCTTAGGTTCCTTCTTAGGGGGAGTTTTACTCGCCGATTCGGAGTATAGACATGAACTGGAAGCGAACCTAGAACCGTTTAAGGGTCTGCTTTTAGGACTATTCTTCTTGGCGGTGGGGATGTCCATGAATCTGGAAATTCTCATCTCTAATCCGCTTCTAATACTCGCACTTGCATTCGGACTTCTTTCTATAAAAGGAATCGTGTTATTCCTCATAGGAAGAGCGAGCAAATTGAATTCGGACTCCTCTTCGAATCTTGCAGTGACCATCTCCCAGGGAGGGGAATTCGCATTCGTAATCCTGAACGTAGCAGTGCAATTATCCATCTTGGAAAAAAATATCGCGGACTATTCGATCGTAATCGTAACCGTCTCCATGCTACTCACTCCTTTCGTAGGCATATTCAAGGATAAATGGATCGATCCTTATACGAACGTCCAGGAAGAAAGACCGGCGGATCCTATTCATGAAAGAAATAGAGTGATCATCGCAGGATTCGGACGGGTGGGTCAGATCGTAGCCAGGATGCTTTATTTACATAAAGTAGGATTCACGGCGTTGGAGCATAACGCGGATCAAGTGAACTCCGCTAGAAAATTCGGCCACAAGATTTATTACGGGGATGCGAGTCGTTTGGATTTGCTCGTCGCAGCGGGAGCGGCGCAAGCGGATATACTTGTTTTAGCGGTTCAGGATGCGGAATTATCCGTAAAAATCGCAACGATTGCCAAGGAACATTTTCCCAACTTAAAAATCATCGCTAGAGCTAGAAATAGATCGCATTACTTCGATCTTTTGGAAGTAGGAATCGAAACGATTCGAAGGGATACTTTCGCTTCTTCTTTGGAGATCGCTCAGGAAACTCTGGTCGATTTAGGATTTCTGCCTTCGGAAGTGGAATACTTTACCCAAAAGTTCCGCAATTACGATGAAGCGATGATCTTAGAACAGTACAAGATACGTCACAGTGAAAAGGAAATGATCGCATTCTCCAAAAACGCCATTCGCCAATTAGAAGAAGCGTTCGCGAGAGATATGGTCCAGAAAGAGGCTTCCTAATTTTCTTCCCGAATGCTCCCTTTCTCAGGGAGCATTCCTTTTAGATCAAAGATCGTCCGCAGGATTCGAGGTAGTAGGCTTTTTGATTCCTACAAGTAAGCTGGAAAATTCGGAAGCCTTCCAAACTCCTTTCGAATTCTTCTTTACCGTAACCGGACGAGGAGTATCCGCGCCGGAAGAAGGAATGAATAATTTTCTTTGCCCCGATTCTTCGGTGCCGCTGAATTTATTCGAAGTTAAGTTAAAAGTATAAGGGGAAGTTCCGGGTTTATAGCCGTTTCCGAAAGAGGAACCAGGCAGATAGGATCCGATCAAATACGGATGCTGCTCCAATTGCCTTCTAACCAAATCGATCGTATTTCGATTCACGTTAAATCCCTTGTAACCGTTCGGAGAAGTATCCTGAACCAAGGAATTGCTATCCAAGCTGATGATCAGCGCCTTCCGTCCCTCTTCCGCATTTTTGGAATATACGGATAATGCGGCGATCAAAACCACAACGGCTCCTTGGGGGGATCCTGCATTCGCATCCCTAAAGGATTCGAAAGAAGCGAAATCGGAGGGCCAAGAATTTACCGTGACCGGCAAAGTTTCGTTTTGGGCGGACAAGGCACCCGTTAAGAATACAATCGAGAAAACGGAAATCAATCTAGGAAGGAGTTTCATACGTTACCTGCAGTAAGAATAGAGACCAAAGTAAAGACCCAAACGAAGACAAGTCCAGAAGAAACCTTAAATCAATTTGGAAATTTTTTATTGGGCGGCTTCTTGCGTTTGCAAGAACCGGGCTGCTACAGGTTCGCTAACGCTCATTCCTCGCAACGGAAAAATTCTAGGATACTTACTAGCGATTCGCTCGGAACTATCGCCTTTCGCATCCCTGCCGCGGAATTTTTTACTGGTTCAAATTCCTTTTCCGAATCGAAATCGGTCTATGACTCATAATATCGTTCTAGTCGGATTCCTCTCCAGTTTGGGGGCCGGTTTATTGACCGGATTTGGTGCTCTGGGAGTTTTCCTGATTCGTAAATTATCCACTCGATTGGAAGACGGATTATTGAGTTTCGCTGCGGGCATCATGCTTGCCGCATCCTTCTTCTCTCTTCTTTTACCTGCATTACAAATAGGAGAGAAATACTTCAAAAACAAGAACTCGATCGCGGGGATCGTAATCTTCGGTCTACTCTTCGGTGTAGGAACTCTTTTCTGCATTCACAAATATGCTCCCCATGAGCATTTCATTTCCGGAAAGGAAGGTCCGGATAGCAAAGCTCTAAGCAGAATCTGGTTATTCGTAATCGCAATCACGCTCCACAATTTTCCGGAAGGCATGGCGGTAGGAGTAGGTTTCGCGGGAGACGATCTGGCCGGCGGAATCTCTCTTGCGACGGGAATCGGTATCCAAAACATACCGGAAGGATTGGCGGTCGCAGTCTCCCTTCTTTCCATAAAATATTCCAAATGGAAATCCTTTTGGATCGCATTCCTTACGGGCCTAGTGGAACCGATCGGAGGACTTTTAGGAAGCCTGGCAGTATCGATGGCCGGACCGATCATGCCTTGGACCATGGGGTTTGCCGCAGGAGCCATGTTGTTTATCATTGTAGGAGAAATTATTCCGGAGACTCATAAAAGAGGATTCCACGATTTCTCCGCTTTGACTTTGATCTTCGGATTCGTTTTCATGATGTACTTGGATACGATTTTTAGTTAGGAAAAAGGAAAGTAATGAGCAGAATGATTCTAATCTGGATCCTATTCTTCTTAACATTCTCCTTCGTTTACGGCGAAGCGAAAGAAAGAGGATTCGTATGGACGGACAGCGGTCTTATACTTCGAAAAGACCCCACAAAGTCGGGGACAAAAATCACCTTAATTCCTAAAAATGAGATCTTCGAATTCTTAAGTAGCGGAGTTAGGAATAATATAGATGGGCAAGAAGCCGCTTGGTGGTTTGTGAACTTTAAGGGGCAATCGGGATGGATCTTTAGCGGTTACGCCGGAAAAATCGACGAGAGTTTTTATGATTCTAAGAACTCCTTATTCGTTGGAAATCCGGATATTCGAAGACAACTTTACGCGGACCTGCAAAGTCTATTCCGAAATTTTGATCCTGGGCATTGCCAAATTGACTTACGATCCAAGGAAAGCTTCGTAGCCGGCGATGAAAATGTGACTTGGAAGGAGCACATGTCGCTGAACTTCAAGACCTTGATAGACACCTTCGAATTCGGATCCAAATATGAAGGATATGTTTATAGAATCACCGATGTCCGAAAAGAAAAGGAGTCTTACATAATTCACTTTGAATCCCTAATGGACGGAACAGGCATGATAGAATTGAAAATCGATCCCGGGAAAAGAAATTTACGCTGGGTTTCCGAAAAAAACAAAAAGCTTCCAAAGCACCTTTCATATACTTACGCGCCGGTCGAAAACGGCGACTTTGTTTGCCATTCTAATGTAAAAACTTGGCTTTATGGTTTCTTGAAATAGTTTGGCAAGGGGCGATGAAGAGAATTTAGATCTTATAACCTAGTTACGTTTTACTTTAGGCGGGGATGCCCTTTTCTTATCTGGGGTATTACTTCCGCAATGGGGACTTTTCGGAGCATGGGTACCATATAAACCTCTACCTTTAAAAATTCTTCAATCTGTGGGAGAATTCATCGGAGGAACTGCTTTAGGCGAAGCACTAATGGTCGTTGGTGGAATAGGACTGGCCTTAATGGCTGTTTTGGAATTAAGCAAAGCGACGGGCTGGGCTGGTTGGTCTTCCGGCGGAATGTTTGGGGGTACTGGCGGAGGAATGGGGCCAAGTAGCTGATAATTAAACTCTTAATTATTATTGGTATACTTTTAATATCAACTTTATCCGGTCACCCTGGGAATGCTGAATTAAGTTATTTTCCTTGATTAATTAAGATTCGATTTTATGCTAAAGTTAGGTTTTTTAATTCTCTTGTTCGCGATTATTTTTTGAGTCTTGAAATTCTTTCAGGAGAATTTTAAAAAAAAATAATGATAAACGGAAATATAGAAAGCCTAACTTTGGAATTGGAAGTTTGATATGGCTCGTATATTTCTCATTAGCATATCTTTTCAAGAATGAAGCTTTTGAAAATTTGACGTTTTTATGCAATATCGCTTCCATCGGATTAAGAGGCACGACTGCATAACGTTAAAGGAATTAATCCTAAGAACAATCTAATGAATATCAATATTTCAATCCTAACTTTTACCTTCTTTTTGATGGGTTGTGCATCAGCGGTTAATGTCGATATAACCGATAAGTATAAATCTGACTACAACGTAGCGCAAAAAAGTAAGTTCTATATTCGATTTGATAATTCCACAGAAAATATAAAATACATATTTAAAATCTTTAAGGATGTGCCTCATTGTGTAAACCCTAACAATTGCTTAGGATATTTTACCAAAATCTACGGTATAACCAGCTCGAATACCGTGCAATTCGATGGAATGCCAACGGGAGAATTCTTCGGCATGTTAAGTTTAGAGTCTACTAGTCTTGCATTTTGGAATTATAATTCTGCTTACTTAACTATATTTTTTGGATATTCCGTGGAAATTGTAGGGGGGAGGGAGGTTTTCAAAGAGTATACGGATTCGAAATGCGGACTGGATCGAATACAGAGATTTCGACTTATATGTCCGAAAATGATAATTGAAAAAGGCTCTACTACCCTCTCTTTTAAGGTCAGTGATCATAAGGTATCTGGTTCAAATACACTGGCTCTTTGGACAAGCGGCCCTTTATTACCATTGTTCTTGATGCTATATGGTCCAGTTGGTTTTGAACAAGAATTAGAATATAAGAGGAATGAAAAGTAAGGGAAATACTCAAGCGGTGCAACGTATTCAAGAAATCATGGTACAAGGATGTGGATTATCCAAAGAAGTGATTTTGGAAAAGCTATCACTCGAAACCGAGAATATTTGTATATAGGATAGGAAATGTTTACTGCCATAACTGCATCATACGCCTTATTTGCAGGGATTCCGGCTGCAATTGAATTAGAGGCGATGGCGGAAGTCTTAGGAGGTGACATAGCGATGTCTACGATTATAGAAGAGATATTCAATATGACTGTTGGAATCACCTTTGTAATATTTAGCGAAATAGTTGCAGTTCTTGCCGCGATTGGTCTCGCTCTTCTCGCAGTAATTGAATTGATGGAGCTAACCGGTTCGTCAGCTGCGCCTAATGGGGGCGGCCTCAGGTAGCGTTCATTGACGCTCTCTACGGATCACTATGAAGGCTTTCTACCGAAACCGTTCGAGCCCTCAAGATATGAACAAGGTTATAAATTTGATTGAGTTGTAAGGGAAATTTTTGCGGGCAGAGGGACTCGAACCCTCACTAGAAGCTTGGAAGGCTACGGTGCTAGCCATTACACCATGCCCGCGATAGGATACAGTCAGTTTTTGGCTGGTGGGCGAGATGTCAATCGAAAAGAGTGATTTTTGTATGTGGGAATCCGAGCTGAATTTATGGGAAAAGGAACTTCCGGCTTTTTTTGCTTACCGTGAAGAATTCAAAAAAATCTACCACCTGAGAAACGCCGTAAGCGTTCTTCATTGGGATATGGAAGTCGCCATTCCTAAAAACGCCCAGGCCGAAAGAGGAGACCAGTTGAGTCTCTTGTCCGGTATGGCTCACCAAATGTTCGTTTCGGATTCTTTTAGAGGTTTGGCGGAAAAAGCCAAAGAAGAAAACGAACGCAAATCTCTTCCCGGCAAACCCCTGAGAGAAAGGGAATTGCAACTTCTATTCAAAGATTTAGATCGCTCCGCCTGTCTGCCTCTTTCCTGGGTGGAGGAATTTTCCAAAACGACCAGCCAAGCACATTCCGTTTGGGCCGAAGCCAGAAAGAAAAACGATGCGGCTTCTTTTCTCCCCGTTTTATCTAAAATCATCGATTTGGTTTTTCAAAAATCGGATTTCTTCGGTTATGATACGGAAGCTTACGACGCACTCTTAGAAGAATACGAACCCGGCGCTCGGGCCTCGGAATTAGAAACGCTCTTCCGGGATCTACGTAAATCCTTGGTTCCACTCCTCGCCAAGGCCAAGGACGCTCCATCTCCCTTTGTAGGAACTTTTCCGGTTTCCTCCCAAGAACTTTTCAATCAGGGGCTTCCCGTTCTTCTAGGACTTCCCGAATCCGATTTTCGTTTGGATCCTAGCGCTCATCCGTTCTCTACTTCTCTAGGTTCCTACGATAAGAGAATCACTACGCGCTACGAAGAATCGGACCCTCTCTCCTCGGTATATTCCGTTCTTCACGAAACGGGACATGCACTCTATGAAGCCGGAATTTCCTTAATCTCCGGAGGACCTTCTCCTTTAAAAGATTCCGCCTCTTTAGGTCTCCATGAATCCCAAAGTCGCCTCTGGGAAAACCAGGTGGGAAGATCGAAGGAGTTTTGGGAAGGACTCTATCCCATTCTTCTCGAAAAGCTGAAACTATCGGAGTCTTCTTTACCTTTTTCTAAATTATATTCTTATGTGAACCAATCCAAGCCTTCCCTGATTCGCGTGGAGGCGGATCAAATCACCTATAACCTTCATGTGATCCTCCGCTTCCAGATCGAAAGGGCCGTTTTTAAAAAAGAACTGCCGGTCTCCGGGATTTCAAACGCCTGGAAAGAAGGTATGAAGGAATTGCTCGGCGTATCCGTTCCCGACGATTCCCAAGGCTTCCTACAAGATGTGCATTGGAGCGGGGGAGCCTTCGGTTATTTTCCCACCTACTCACTAGGAAACATTTATGCGGCCCAGTTATATTCCGCCTTCCTCAAACAAAATCCCGATTTCCTATCTAAGCTTAAGAAAATGGAAACTTCTTCCCTCTTGGATTGGCTTAGAAAAAACGTACATAGCAAGGGCAGAAGTCTGGATGCCAAGGACCTGATACGGGAAGCCACCGGAGAGGATCCGAACTCCAAATATCTGGTAGAATATTTAGGAAGAAAAATCGAGGAGCAATACGAATGAGCGGAGAAGAAAAGGAAGAATTAACCCTGAAGTCCTTCGAAGAATTGTCCTTCTTCGATAACCTGGCCTTATACTATCTTTGCAACGAGACCCCTCCCCAAACTCTGGCTCTCGCTTTCCTAATCGGAGATAAAAAAGTCTGCGGCTCTATGTTAGGAGTTATGGAACCGAAACGAAGAGCCTTCGTTCATGAATTGATGGCGAAACAAAACGATATTCCGGAAGAGAAAAAGAAAGCGGCCGCACAGGGATTACTTATCATCGCAGAAGGTTTGATCACTCGAAATCTAATACGTAAACAGGGAAAATTCTATTACGGAACGGAAAGAGGTTAAATTCCTAACGGGGAGCATAATAGATGATCCCGACGCCCAATAAGGCGACAAAGGATCCGATGATATCGTAACGGTCCGGTTGAAATCCGTCTACCTTCCATGCCCAGACCAAAGACATAAGGATGAAAAATCCTCCATAAGTGGCGTAGACTCTTCCGAAGGAGGAAGTTTGCAAAGCGGCCACTAATCCGTAAGCAGCAAGTACGATTCCCCCCAGGATCATATAATATAACGGTTTACCTTCCCGATACCATAACCAGACCAAATATCCTCCCCCGATCTCGCAGAACCCGGCTAAAATAAAAATGGCGATCGATTGCAGATATTCCATTACGTTTTCCTTTTAGATTTCTTTTTACTCGGTGGGCGAGACTTGGAAATGCGATCCGAGATAATGAATTCTTTCTCCTTCTTTCCCGGAGGAAGTTCCAAAGACTGTCTCAAATAATACAAAATCAACTCCGAATCTATTTCATTCAAAGAAGAATATTCCAGATATCGAATCTGTTTGGTCTCTCCCTTCAATTTCTTTTTAGGGTCCGTAAATAAGACTCCCCATTCGAAAATCAATTGCACTCTTTCCGAAAAAGGAAAAATCCCGCAGACATATCCTTGTTTCGGGTCCCGGAATCCTATCGCCTTCCAGACAGGATATCCTCTCTCCTCCCATTCCGGAAAGAAAGAAGAGATCTTTTTCCTAAGTTCGCCGACTATCTTCAGAATGTTTCCAGGATGGGGTTTTAGAATTTCCTCGATGATTTTGAGATTTTCGGCCTCGGATCTTTTACCGGATTTCGGACTCTGTAAATTTCCCATTCTTCCGAGGTTCCGATCCGACAGATATCCGATCGATCCTTCTTTTATCCTAAGAAAAATAAAAATCCCGAACGAATTCTTAGATTCGCTCGGGATTTGATGACAGGTTTCGACAATCCGGATTAAAGCAATGGTCTTCCCATCATCGCATGTAGGAAGACTGCAAGAACGGAAAGTCCGAATCCTAAGGACAAAATTCCAACGGTCGCCGTTTTCCAATTCTTACGGATGGCGATATAGGAGATTAGAGGAAGAACTTGCAAAGAATGAATTCCTAAAAAATGCGCAATCCGTATATCTCCTCCGTTCCGACTCCAATTTACCAAAGGTAAACCGGGTCCTCCGTCCGGAACCCCTACGGAATGTGCGAGCCTCGCCGACATGAATACCCCTACCACGGATGCAATCGCGAAGATCCATAAGGAAAACCGAATCCCCACTTTTATCCTAGGATCCAAATCGGATTTCATTCGAGCGAATTTATGGTCCATCCATATAGCGACCGGTATCATGGGAAAGATGAACATCCCCATTATGCTGTAAATCGCTCCGTCCAAAGGGGAGGATTGATTGAAATGGGATTGTACTCCCCTGGCGGATTGGATCGTAATCAGAATCAGTTCCACACTTAAGGAGATAAGAAAATATTTCTCGATCCTTTCTTTAAACTTGGGAAATTCCTTCAATTGATCCAGATACCATGCCATGCTCCAAAGAAAGATTCCGATCGAAATCGCGAACTTGATCGGTTTGATCCAGGTGTTCACACCGACGACTTCCCTAATATCGATTACGGAAAGTAGAATGAACAGAGGAACCGTTAAGAAAGAGATCACACCCACGTAAAACATCCTAGGGTTCAAATCCTTCAATAATGTAAGAACGTTTATCGAATTGGATTTTCCGGAAGAAAGAACATTAGATACTTGCACGATTTCCTCCCTTTGCAATCCGAATCACTTGAAAAATCAAGTATCCCACCGGCCCGAATAGGAAAGTCAGAAGAAGGCAAGGAACTAGGATCCATCTTCTGATTCCAAGCGCATCCGCCTCCTTGACTTCCCATACTCCTAGAAACAAATCGAAAGCCAGATAATGAATCCAACCGGCGAGAAGTACCCAGGGATTCGAAAATAGCTGTGCGACTGCTGCTAAAGATTGAAAACCTCCTTCTTGTCCGAAATTCAAACTCAGAATGATCAGATAACCAAGAGAGAGAATTGCAGACCAAAGTCCGCTCTTCACTAAAAGACCCGTTACCTTAGTACAAGGAATCAGGATCAACAAAAGCCAACCTACAAGCGCGAAACAGCTTGCGATCATAAACACCAGTTCAGGAGTCATAAGTACCTCGAATTCTTTTCTTTTTAAAAAGGAATGCTTGCTAAAATGGAAAGACGTCTTAATGTTACTATTGGTAACACCGTATGTTACCAATGTCAACATTTTTTGGAAATTTTTATGCCTGCAAAAAAGAAAATAAAGAAACCGGAAGGCTCCTACCACCATGGAAATCTAGCGGAAACCTTAAAATCCTTGGCCTTAAATCGATTGGAAGAAAGCAAAGATTCCGCTTTTACCATCAGAGAAATCGCAAGAGAAGCGGGAGTCAGTCATGCCGCCGCTTATAGACATTTTCCCTCTCACAGAGACTTACTCGCCGAGATTTGCAAGGAAGGGTTTATTAAAATTACCGAAGCTTTTACGGAAGCGGAGAAGGCAGCTTCCAAAGACGATCCTTTCGATCGTCTACATAAGATCGGTATGGCCTATATAGAATTCTGCATTCGAAATCCAGGATATTACCGAGCTATGTGGCATACGGATTTAGGGCCTATAGGAGAATTAATCGAACTTCAGGAAGCCGGAAAACAATCCTTTTTGAAACTCTGGGAAACCATTCTCGCCTGTAAGGCGGATAATGGATCCAATTTCGATCCCAGGGATATGGCGACCGCGAGTTGGTCCATTGTGCACGGCTTCTCAGTATTGATGAACGAGTATCAACTGAATAATCCCGTATTACAAATCGACAAGAATAATGCGATGGAGGCTGCGGAGAAAATTCTCAACATTCTACTCCACGGATTGAAAGGAAGAAATCGCGGTTAGAAATTATTCTAATCTAATTTTTCCCTCAAGGAAGAGTCTTGCCTTTCCTCCGATTCTTACTCTTTCTCCGCGATCCTCGCAGAGTAAAACTCCCCCTCTTTGCGAGGCTTGGTAAGCGACTAGATTTTTCTTTTGCAAACGAGAAGCCCAATAAGGAATCAAAGTGCAATGAGCGGAGCCGGTAACCGGATCCTCGGGCACTCCTTTTGCGGGAGCGAAAAATCTGGAAACGAAATCATAAGGTTTATCCGGATCCGCAGGAGCCGTTACGATCGCGGCGAAAAACGGTAAGGTTCGGATCGCATCATGATTCGGAATCAGATTCCTGATGTCCGATTCTTTTTCGAAGACGAATAGTATATCCCGAGCCTCTTCCACAAAGGACGGTCGGATATTGAAATAAGCGGAAAGATCCAAGGCATGTTTCGATACCTTAGGAGCTCGAGAAGGAAAATCCAAAAAATAGGTATCTTTATCTCGGAATACTTCCAAGACCCCGCTAGCGGTATGAAAGCGAACCGAGTCGGTATCGCATTTTCCACCCGCAGAAAGTTCGTAGATTGCAAAAGCGGTAGCGAGAGTCGCATGTCCGCAAAGATCCACTTCCACCCCGGGAGTGAACCAACGCAGATCATATTCTCCCGGTTCGTTTCGGGAACGAAAGAAAGCGGTCTCAGATAGATTGTTTTCCGCTGCGATATTCAAAAGAACAGAATCCGGCAACCATTCTCCTTTTAAAGAGACGACTGCGGCCGGATTCCCTGCGAATAACGAATCGGTGAATGCATCGATTTGGTAGATATCATATTCTTCTTTCATAAGATATCCTTAAGATACTGTCCGATTTATTCTTAGTAAACCTACAGTTCTCCTTCTTTTTTACGATACAGAACGAGAAAGCGAATTTGCCTTATCGTTCCTTAGATTCCGAAAAACGACTTATTATTTTCTAAAAGAAAAAGCCGAATAAGAAATCGCAAGCCAACCTACCAAGAAGGACACTCCTCCAATCGGCGTAACAGCTCCTAAAATTCTCAATCCTGTTATCGTTAGTCCGTATAAGGATCCGGAGAAAATCAGGATTCCGATAAAGATTCCCCAGAAACCGACTCTTAAGGATTTGGATTCGCCCCATTTGTCACTGAGTGCGATTACGAATAAAACCACGGAATGAATCAGATGATAACGGGATCCGGTTTCATAAATGAGAAGAAGGTCCGGTGTTACGATGGATTTCAATCCGTGGGCGCCGAACGCGCCGAGTGCGACTCCTAAGAACCCGAGGATCCCCGAAATCAATAAGGGAAGAAAATTAGAATTTTTGGATGGCATAACTTTGAAACCTGAGACATTTCCGTCTGAATAAACCGAATATATACGAGGTATTTTCCACGTCCAGGCGACTATCGAATAATGCTTCGATTCCGTTGGATTCCATCTGAGCTTGCAATTCTTCGTAAAAACTTTTTTGCCCGAACACGAAATGGATGGGAATGAAAGCCTCATTAGACCCTCGTTTAATAGGTAGGAACAATCTCATGCCCATCTGACAACCCTTGCTTTCGCCGGAAAATTTCACGATCCTATGTCGGGACCAGTCCCAACCGTCCAAAGAAACGTGAAACATATCCTTATGCGGGAGAGAACTAATGCTGCGGATCAAACCGTCAAAGGCCCCGGTTCTTAATTTGGTGGAGGCGGATCCGAAATGGATGGACGGATCCCTAAAATGCACTCCGTTGATACTCACATCGTTTTCGGGAGGAAAGCCGAGACCAGTAGGGTAAGGTTCCGGATTTCTATGTACCAAGGCTCTGGTTCCTCCTAGAGAAACACAAGAAAAGGCAGCGGATCCTATAAGACCGAGAACGGATAGAAGGAAAATTTTCCATTGAAAAGAAAACATTATTCTTTCTTTAACAACCTTTGGGGAAGTTTCACCCCTATACCGGATACGCGGGTACACTTCTCGAAATACAATCCGAAGACGAATGATTTATAACTATAGTCAGTCTGTACGTCGAAAAGAAGATCCGCTTTGTCCTTAACCGCGTTCTGAACTGCCGCCTCGTAACTCTCGTCTCCGGTATAAACCGCCCAGAGCCAGCTGGTTCCGCAGGAACTTCCCTCTAATTTTCCTACCGGCTCCATACCCCGAACATCGGAATAGCTCTGGGAATAATACCAACCCGGAGATTTTATGTTCGTATATAAGCAATTTGAAAGGAACATAATTGCTAAAATCGGGAGAAAAAGTCCTGTATTACGGACCGAGAAGTTCTTCATGCGCTAATTTTCAACAAGTTGAAACATAAAAGTCAAGGTAAAATAATGAAATCTCCTTGTAGCTCTTCATTCGAAAGAGAATCAAGTAACGATGCACACGCAGGTCTCTCAATTTTATCTGGATTTGGAAAAAGAATACGGCGCGTTCAATTATGAACCTTTACCCGTAGTCTTGGAGACCGGTAAGGGAATCTTTCTTTGGGATACCGAAGGAAAAAAATATTTCGATTTCTTGTCCGCATACAGCGCGGTGAACCAAGGACATTGTCATCCCAAAATCATAGACACTCTTAAAGCCCAGGCGGAAAGACTCACTCTTACTTCCAGAGCCTTTTACAACGATCAGTTAGGTCAAATGGAGAAGTTTCTCTGCGAAACCTTCGGATTCGATCGTATGATTCCGATGAACACCGGAGTGGAAGCCGCCGAGACTTCCGTAAAACTCGCGAGAAGATGGGGATACCAGGTAAAAGGAATTCCGGACGAAAAGGCAAAAATAGTATTCGCTTCCGGAAATTTTTGGGGAAGGAGTCTCGGAGCCATCTCCGCCTCTACGGATCCTTTGAGTCGAAACGATTTCGGCCCCTTCGTTCCCGGCTTCGAAACGATTCCGTTCAACGATACTAAAGCCCTGGAAAAAGAATTAGAAAATCCGAATGTTTGCGCATTCATGGTCGAACCTATCCAAGGAGAAGCGGGAGTTCTTCTCCCCGACTCCGGATATTTACGGGAAATCAGAAGGATCTGCTCCGAGAAAAAAATTCTGCTCATATTGGACGAAATCCAGACGGGACTCGGAAGAACCGGGAAACTCCTGGCCTCGGATCACGAAAACGTAAAGCCGGATATTTTAGTTTTAGGCAAGGCCCTTTCCGGAGGAACAATGCCCGTCTCCGCTACCCTGGCCTCGGATGAGATCATTCTTACTTTAAAGCCCGGCACTCACGGTTCCACCTTCGGGGGAAATCCCTTAGGAGCGGCCGTCGCAAAAACGGCTGTCCAAGTGCTTTTAGAAGAGAAACTTTCCGAAAATGCGGAAGCCCGGGGAATCGAGTTCAGAGAATCCATGCAACTGTTGAGAGAATCCTTTCCGGACAAAATAAAGGAAGTCCGAGGTAAGGGATTGTTAAACGCAGTGGAATTTTTCCCCAATAAGCAGGGAAATCCTATCGCGAAAAAAATCTGCTATCGTCTTATGGAAGATGGGGTACTTGCGAAACAGACTCATGACCATACGATCCGATTCGCTCCTCCATTGTGCATCACTAAAGCGCAAATGATGGAAGCTTCGGACACTATATCCCAGGCGATCCGTAAAACCCTTGACGAATCCTAAGAAAAACCCTCATTTGAACACATGCAAGTCGAGGATAAAAAATACATCCGCGTATGGGAAAAATTAAGCGTTAGCGAGATCACTTCCCAATTGATGATCATCGACGATCTCTACGGCACCTGCGGAAAATGTAAGCACCTCGGATTGAATTACACAAAGGATAAATCCTGCCCCGAATGTGGTACGAAATTCAAATATTTGGCCACGAATCTGAAATCTCCGGCCGATATCGCTAAGATACTCGCGAGAATCGAAAAAGAGAATTTGGATTTCGTCCTGATCGACCGAGAGGACTATAATCAGTCCAAGGCAAAGGATGCGGTTAAGGATTTATTCAAGACCCAAGAATAAAAATAGAATATCTTGAATTTTTAAACCATTTCCGGCTAGAAAGTTCCAGATAAAAAGCCTGTAGGCGATCGTTTGGCGACGATTCGATGATGCAAAAACGGGAGAAATGATCGACTTCCTTTCTTCCTCCTATTCTTTTTGTTTTATCGTTCCAATTTCAATTATTATCGAACGGAGAGACCTAACGCAAAGATGGAACATTCCCTCAGCCTATTAACCGACATCGCATTAAGCATCATATTTGCGACTCTCTTTTCCCATATCGCGAAAGCGATGAAGCAGCCCTTGGTTCTGGGCTATGTAGTCGCGGGACTTTTTATCGGACCGCTATTCGGACCTTTCATCGACTCCAAACTGCATATTGGTTACGTCCATAGCGAAGACAGCATCGAATTGATTTCCGAGATCGGTTTAATCCTTCTTCTATTCATCATCGGTTTGGAAATCGATCTAAAGGAACTGGCTCGTATGGGTAGTTCCATGTTCGCCTTGGGAGTCATCCAATTCTTCGTGGGCGTGGGGATGGCCTGGTTCGCATTCCGAGGTTTCTTTCCTCCGGTTCCTGGAAACTTCGACCTTCTCTATTTCGCGATCGCTCTCTCCTTGAGTTCCACTATGATCGTGGTAAAAGTTCTTCACGATAAATTCGAGATCAGTACTGTCTCGGGGCGATTGACGATCGGAGTACTCGTATTACAGGATATCTGGGCCATTCTATTTATGGGGATCCAACCCGACTTACAGGATCCTCAGATCTGGAACGTTTTAGGCTCCTTGGGAAAGGGTCTTGCATTAGTAGCGATCGCATTCCTCATAAGCCGTTTCCTTCTCTCCAGACTTTTCTTATTTGCGGCGGCAAAACCGGAACTCGTGCTTATCACTTCCATCGCTTGGTGTTTCTTCCTCTGCGGCGTAGCGGAGAAGGCGGAACTCTCCAAAGAAATGGGAGCTCTCATCGCAGGAGTTAGTATCGCCGCTTTCCCCTACGGTGCGGACGTGATCAGCAAACTCTCCGGAATCCGCGACTTCTTCATCACTCTATTCTTTGTAGCGTTGGGCATGAAGATCCAGGCTCCTTCTCCCAACGATTTGGGAATCGCATTCTTGGCGGTGGGATTCGTTCTCGCAAGCCGGGTCCTGATCGTGGCTCCTACCGTATTCTTCTCCGGTAAAGGACTAAGAGCGGGGATCATCGCAGGTTTGAACTTGGCTCAGATCTCCGAGTTCTCTTTAGTAATTCTGGCATTAGGGGTGCAAAAAGCTCATATCGGTAAGGAATTACAGGCGATCGTTCTCACTTCCATGATCATCGCTTCCATTATTTCCACCTACGTGATCCTATTTAACGATACGATCGCTCGCGGGATTCTCTCCATTCTTTCCGTTTTCGGAATCCGAGAAAAAAGAGAACCTTTGGAATCCCAAATCACCGGAGAGACCAAAAGAGATATCGTAGTTCTCGGTTATTTTCGAATTGCTCAGGGATTAATAGACGGAATAGAAGAAGACAGGCCTTCCTGGTTAAAGCGTATCCTGGTCGTGGATTTCAATCCTATCTACAGACAAACTCTGGAGTCCAAAGGAATTCGTTGGGCCTATGGAGATCTGGCGAATCCGGAAAGCCTACACCATTTAGGAATCGAAGAAGCAAGATATGTAGTATGTACGGTTTCGGATATGATTCTGAAAGGAACCACTAACCGTAGACTCTTGGAATCCCTAAAGAGCATCTGTCGCCACCACCAACCTAAAATCATTCTTACTACGGACGATCCTAAGGAAGCCGAAGTATTGAGAAACAACGGAGCAACTCATGTGATTGTTCCCGGTAAACTCTCCGGTCTATCCTTATTCTCCGAACTTAGAGGCATGGTGGAGGAAACGATTCCCAAGAATCCTACCAAAACGAAATCGGCAAAACCCAAAAAATCGACGTCCAATAAGAAGAAAGCCAAATCGGCTAAGTAAGTTCTTGGGATGATTGTTCGCTCTCCTTGCATCAAGATCTGTCAAATGGACCCGGAAACGGGTCTATGCGAAGGATGTTTTCGTACTCTGGACGAAATCGGAAGATGGACTATGTATACCGAAGAACAAAGAAAGGAAATCCGCATCCGAATAGAGGCACGTAAGATTTCCCTGAAAAACGGGTTAACTCCTACCTAAAAGCGTGTTAAACTAAGGCGCGCAAATATTCCTCTACGATTCGATCCGCGGATTTTTTCCAATTGAATCGTTTTGCGTTTTTCAATCCGAGATTTTTCTTAGAACTCATACGCTTCGGAGAAGAATGTAAACCCATCAGTTCCTTCTCGAAGGACGCGTGATCGTAAGGATTGAAATAGAAGGCGCTATCCCCTAAAATTTCCGGAAGCACACTGGTATCGGAAGAGAGAACCGGACAAGCACAGGCCTCGGCTTCGACAGGAGGAAATCCGAAACCTTCATAGAGAGAAGGATACACTAGCATCCCCGCGCCGGAATAGAGAACGGCAAGCTCGTCGATTGTGAGATGCGGAAGCACTTTGATTTTATCTTCCCATCCTCTAACTTTCTCTTTCAGGTAATCCGGCAGCTTTCCGGAGGCGCCAGCGATCACCCAAGTTTTACTCAGTTTCCCTTCGGACCAAAGCTTAGCGAAAGACTCCAAAACAAAGCCTAGATTTTTATGCTCCTTACCGATACCCACGCTGAGCATATATCCGGATGGAATGGAGTATTTTCTTTCCAACTTCTTTACTTCGGAAGAAGTTCTAGGACGAAAGACATGAGAGTCTATTCCATTATAAATCGTATGCATCTTTTCGAACGGAAAGGAAAATACCTCATTCAAATCCTTTGCGGTAAAATCGGATACTGTGATCACACTTCTCGCCTTCTTTCGGATCCTTGCGAGAATGAAACCTAGATACGTTTGTTTCAGAAAAGAAGAATGGAACTGCCTCATCCGGAAGGGAATGATATCGTGAATCGTTACTATGGATCGATCCAGATATCTTAGAGGCACGTTAAAATGAGGGATATCCAACAAATCGAAGCTCTTCATTTCGGGAATTCCGATAAGCTCCCGGATCGAATAGATTCCGGCGTCGTAAGGAAGGTATTCGTATTCTTTTAAAATTTTCGAAGAAAGATTCTCTTTCAGAACCTTTTCGTTTCCAAGAAGAGTGATTCGTATTCCTTTTTTTGAGGCGGGTCCGGCAAGCTCGCCGAGGATTCCTTTGATCCTGGATCCTATCCCCGAATGCGCGATCATTCTCGCATCGAAGCCGATTTTGTACATTCTTCTTATCATGAGATTCCGAGTCCATCCTCCGGACGGAAGTCGGGAAGGCAAGCGGTTCCGATCGCTTTTCCCCTTGAAAAGTAGATCAAAAATCTAAGATTAGGCCAGAGAATCGTCTAAATACAGAATCGCGATTCTCGAAAGGAAGAAGGGAAACATTGGAACAGGAAGTAACGAACATACTGAAGGAGATAGGAGAAGATCCTAAAAGGGAAGGACTCTTAAACACTCCTAAACGGGTTAAAAAAGCCTACGAATTCCTCACCTCAGGATACAGAGCCAATATCGATACCATAGTCAACGGAGCTATCTTCGAGGAAGATAGTGAAGGTATGGTACTCGTTCGGGACATAGAAATGTATTCTCTTTGTGAACATCACCTTCTTCCTTTTTTCGGAAAGGCTCACGTCGGTTATATTCCGAACAAGAAAATCATCGGCATTTCCAAGATTCCCAGGATTGTAGACGTCTTTGCCAGAAGATTACAGGTTCAGGAAAGAATGACCGAGCAGATCGCGAACGCGCTTATGGAAGTATTGGATCCGCTCGGAGTCGCTGTGGTCATCAAGGCCAAGCATCTCTGCATGATGATGAGAGGTGTGGAAAAACAGAACTCGGAACTATTCACCTCCTGCATGTTGGGAGAATTCAAAACCAATATGGTGACTAGAAGCGAATTCCTGGATCTGATCCGAACCGGATCCACCTGATCCTTATTTGGATCTTAATTCTTCGGCTTTCTTTTCGGCTCTGGCTTTGTTTTCCAGCATTGCATGCTCTACCCTAAGGCGCTGTTTTTCGAATCCTTCCTCGTCCAAGTCTCTTGGAATGAGGATGGGTTCTCCGTAAGATATCACAAAAGTAGTAAAAGGTTTCGGAATCCTATGCTTGTCCCAAGATTTCTCCGCGATCCATTGCCGGGTGCATTCATAATGGAAAGGCAGAATAGGAACCTGAGAAACCTGAGCCGCCGCGATCAATCCCGGTTGTACGATCCAAGCCGGTCCCCGCGGTCCGTCGGGTGTGAAAGCCGCCGGCAAATTCTTTCTTAAGTGTACGATCATCGCCTTTAAGGCTCGGGAACCTCCTTTAGAGGAACTCCCCCGAATACTTCCGTTTCCGAAACGATGAACCACTCCGGTAATAAAATCCCCGTCCTTGGATTCGGAAATCAAAACCGCGACCTTACGGTTTCGATTCAGATAAGGTGAATACAATACGTTAGTATGCCAGATGGAAAGAATGAACGGCTTCTTATTGCCGAACAAGGCGTCGAAATGCTCCCGCCCCAACTCCACTTTTCGGGAACTCAAACCGATCAATCTTTGTAAAAATACTACGACTGTTGGCACGAACCATACGAGGAACTTTCTCTTAAAACTGTCCCGGCTTTCCGGGATCGACGAATCCGACATTGATGGCGAACATATTATAATACGGTCGAGAGGCACTTCTTTTTTAGGTCTGAGAATCGATTTCGTTTGATTCTTTAGAGGCAGATCTTCTTTCCTCTAAGATCGAATCCAAAACAAACGTTCAAATTTGGAACACTTTCAAGGATTCCTTTTTCAGAAGCAACGGAATTCGATTCGAGAAATACTGGACAGTTTATATTTTGGTTCGCATTCTATTCGATTGCAGAGGTGGACCCAATGGCGAAGGAACGAATCGTTCAACCTTTTCCTCATTTCAAAAAAACGGCAAATATTACGCTTAAAGAATATAAGACCTTATACAAGGAATCTATCGAAAACCCCAAGAAGTTCTGGGCTAAGCAAGCCACGGAAAGACTTTCCTGGTTCAAGAAATGGGACAACGTTCTTTCCCATGATTTCAAAAACGCGAAAGTACAATGGTTCAAGGGTGGAAAGTTAAACGTCTCCTACAATTGCCTGGATCGGCACCTGGATTCCCCCTTAAAGAACAAGGCCGCAATCATCTGGGAAGGAGACAATCCCAACGAATCCAAGGTATACACCTATCACGATCTTTACAGGGAAGTGAATAAGGTCGCGAACGTTCTCAAAAAATTAGGCGTAAAGAAAGGAGACGTGGTTCTCGTTTATCTTCCGATGATTCCGGAACTAGCGATCACCATCCTTGCCTGCACCAGAATCGGGGCGATCCATACGGTGGTGTTCGGCGGATTTTCTCCTGAAGCTTTGCAGAGTAGAATAGAGGATTGCAAACCCAAACTCATCATAACCTCGGACGGAGGATATAGAGGAGGCAAGAGTCTAGATCTGAAACGGGCGGTCGACACCGCTCTGGATCTTTCCTCACAAAAAGTCAAAGACCTGATCGTAGTGAAACGAACCGAACAGGATGTGAATATCAACTGGAAAGAAGGCCGAGATCATTGGTGGCATTTTCTAGTGAATGATCCGGAACTCCCCTCCTATTGCAAACCGGAGCATATGGATGCGGAGGATCCTCTTTTCATTCTTTACACTTCCGGTTCTACGGGAAAACCGAAAGGAGTATTGCATACTACCGGCGGCTATCTTCTCGGCGTAAATATGACCTTCCATTACGTTTTCGACATTAAGCCTACGGACACTTATTGGTGTACCGCCGATATAGGCTGGGTGACAGGACACAGTTATCTAGTATATGGTCCTCTTTCCAACGGAGCGACTTCACTCATGTTCGAAGGAGTTCCTACTTATCCTGATGCCGGAAGATTTTGGGATGTGATCGACAAACACGGAGTAACCGTATTCTACACCGCACCGACCGCAATTCGTTCCCTGATGAGGGAAGGTGTGGAACTGATCCAGAAAAGAAGCCTCAAGACTCTTCGCCTATTGGGTTCCGTGGGAGAACCGATCAACCCGGAAGCTTGGGAATGGTATTTTAAGAATATAGGAAAATCCAAATGTCCTATCGTGGATACTTGGTGGCAAACGGAAACAGGCGGTATCATGATCTCTCCGATTCCCGGTGCGATCGCTCAGAAACCCGGTTCGGCGACTCTACCGTTCTTCGGAGTACAGCCGGTCTTATTGGACGAAAACGGTAAGGAAATCGAGGCTAAGGGAGAAATCTCCGGAAATCTTTCCATCAAATTTCCTTGGCCTTCCATGATGAGAGGTGTATTCGGAGATGCGAAAAGATTTTACGATACTTACTTCTCCATTTATAAAGGATATTATTTCACTGGAGACGGAGCGAGAAGGGACAAGGACGGTTATTATTGGATTACGGGTCGAGTAGACGACGTAATCAATGTATCCGGACATAGAATCGGTTCCGCGGAAGTGGAGAGCGCTCTGGTGGAAAACATCTCGGTGGCAGAAGCGGCGGTCGTAGGTTTCCCTCACGATATCAAAGGACAAGGAATCTACGCGTATGTGACAGTGAAACAAGGAGTCACTACGAACGATTCTTTAAAAAAGGAATTGATCGCAACGGTAGAAAAGGTGATCGGTAAGATCGCAAGACCCGATGTCATCCACTGGGCCCCCGGACTTCCTAAGACCAGGTCCGGAAAGATCATGCGCAGAATTCTCCGCAAAATCGCCGGGGGAGAATTCGAAGGACTGGGCGATATCTCGACCCTGGCCGATCCTAGCGTCGTAGAAAAACTGATCGAGGACAAAAAGAAATACCATAGTTGAACCGCATCGGACCACAAAGAATCGTTTGTTTGACCGAAGAAACTACAGAGCTTCTCTATTTGTTGGGAGAGGAGGACCGGATCGTGGGCATTTCCGCTTATACGGTCCGCCCTCCGCAAGCCAAAGAAGAAAAACCGAAGGTCTCCGCATTTATCAACGGAAACATCAAACGAATCAAAGATTTGAATCCGGATCTTGTGGTCGGTTTCTCCGATATCCAAGCCCAACTCGCCCACGATCTTGTGAAGGAAGGCTTAAACGTTCTCATTACCAACCAAAGAAGTTTAACCGAAATCTTCCAAACCATTCTGATGCTGGGAGGATTGGTGGGAAAATCGGAAGAAGTCCTTCTTCTCGTAGAGAAATACAAGAATCGTTTGGAGGAAATCCGAGAAAGATCCAAAACCAAACGTAGGGTTCGCGTATTTTTTCAAGAATGGGACCAACCGATCATAACCGGAATCCGCTGGGTATCCGAGTTATTGGAAATCGTTGGCGCCGTGGATACGTTCTCTCATTTAAAGGACAAGTCCCTGGCCAAAGATAGAATCGTAAGCCTCCATGAAGTCGGAGAATCTAAACCCGACGCCATAATCGGATCTTGGTGCGGCAAGCCCATGGATTTCGAATGGGTCCGTTCCAGAGAAGAGTGGAAACAATCCAGAGCCTTGACACAAGATCATATTTTCGAAATGGACCCTGCGATAATTCTCCAACCAGGCCCGGCTTTATTCGAAGAAGGTGTCCTGGTATTGGAAGGTATCCTAGATCGGGTCAGATCTTCGGCAGCGAAGTAATCCAAAAAACCTTAATCATTTGGATACTATCGTTCTTTCCGCAATCATGGCCGCGGATTGTACGATCAATGCGGTCTTCGCAAGGGATACTCTTGTGAACACGATTCTTTTCTTCATTTATTTTTTTATAATGATCTATTCCTCTCTTTTGGGAGAAAAAATTTCGTTCTGTTAATAGGATTGCTTACGGTGATCGAAGTTTCCGTATCCTTATACGTAGGCTAAAAAAACGGACTGATACTAACGGAAAACGCGAAATCCATAAGGAGCAAAAGAGTATTTTAGGAGGATTCTTAAGCGAACTGGATCAAATAAAGGCCGCCTCCAAAGACATTCTGGAATCCACCAAAGAGCAGACTCTCGGGCAGGGAGAGGTTATCAAAACCATAGGAGAATTGGAAAAAGACATAAACGAAATTACCGACGAATCCTCCAGCCTCAATTCCGAAATCGATCCCATCAAAGACCAGGCTTCCGAACTTAGAATTCTTAGCGACCAGGTGGGAGATAAATAACCTCTAACGTATTCCGTTTATATACTGGAAATTTTGCGTCTATTTGGAATGATACTTACGGGAAACTTCCCAAGGGACATTCCATATAAAATTAAGTCCCTTTCCCGATATCCTTTAGTGCAGGAGTAAATGAATGGAGCTCTCCATTAACAAATCCGTTTCTTTGGACTCTACGATCCTTCAAATTTGGAAAAACGGTGCCATCGTAATAAATCGGATTCGATTCGGATTGGTTTTATTATTCGTCGTCTCCCTTGCAGGAGCTTATAAGAGTTTTCAACCATTACAATTCGCCGTTCATGCAATCGGCACTCTCGTGATGGGTATCTATTGCATCATAGATTTTATACTGAATCGCAAAGGTAAGATGCCTGTGGGATTTCATAAACTCTTGGTTTTATGCGATGTTACCGTCATGAGTGCGACCTTGATTTTGGATGGCTTCGTAAGTCCTGAGGTAGCAGCAAGCTCCTTGAAGAACGTCGTCTTATTCTTCATTTATTTTTATATAATGATCTATTCCTGCCTATTAGGAGAGAAGAATTTCGTACTAATCGTAGGAACCTATTCAACGATCGGAGCCGCACTCGCATTGGTCACGGCTATCAGCCACGGAGTGGGTTTCGTAGACGATCCGGAGCTCGTAAAAATCAACACGAATCTAAGCGCCTCCACGGAAATCATCAAGTTGGCTTTCATATTTACCGCAGGTGTGATCCTAGCGCAACTAATGCGGCTATTCTTAAAACTTACGGAAGAAGGGAATCGGCTCTATCTGGATTCCACCTCATTCTTAGAGAAACTGAAGGGAAACCAAATCATTATCAACGGATCCGCGGAGAGTCTGGAAAATTCTCTCCTGAAATTCGCGCAGTTCATCAATCGAACGGGCGAGAAGATGGAATCTCAGGCGGCGTCTCTGGAACAAGTCAATGCGGTATTGGAAGAGCTTTCTGCGGCATCCAATAACACCTCCCATTCCATAGAAACACAGAACAAAAGTCTGGGGGAATTGGTGGGCAGTTCTCAAAAACTCGAGGGCATAATTTCCGCTATCACCGAATACAGCGGAGCGCTTTCCAGCTTCGCGGAAGACAATAAGGCGGATATGGAGAATGTTACCATCGCCGCGGAGAAAACCAAATCTTATCTCGCGGATATCGCGAGTTCCTTCAATCGAGTGGACGAGATCAATCAGATCATGGGAGAGATCGCGGATAAGACCAATCTTTTAGCGCTCAACGCATCCATAGAAGCGGCAAGAGCCGGAACGGCAGGGAGAGGATTTGCGGTAGTCGCAAACGAAGTGAGCAAACTTGCCGACTTCACGTCGGAAAACGCGAAATCCATTTCGAGTATTGTCCACCAATCCCAAACCTTCATCAACGAAGCCAAGACCGCATCCGCAGAAACGGGAGATCTCACGGAAAAGCAAAAGTTTAAAATTCTGGAGACTTCGGACAGAATTTTGAAAATGAACGATCTCTATCTGGAGCAAAGAAACATCATCCGTAGATTCCTGGAAGAATTGAACAGCATCCGTTCCGTCTCACATGAAATACAAGAATCGGCAAAGGAACAACTCGTAGGTCAGCAGGAGATGATCAAGACCATGTCCCAATTAGAGAGAGACATCAACGAAATCAATCAGGACTCCGGAAACCTGAGTACCGAAATTCAAAGCATCAAAGATAAGGCTTCCGAACTTAGGGTTCTCAGTCGCAATTCCGAATAAGTTTCCTTATTCTTTACAAGCAAACGGGCATTTCCTTCTATGGATTAGAAAATCCCGATCGATTGGAGGAGTAAAGAATGGGAACCAAGGTAAAAGCAGCGATTATCGGTGGGACCGGTCTTTATAGCCTAGACGGAATGGAGCTAGTAGAGGAAGTTTCTCCCGAGACTCCTTGGGGAAAACCTTCCGACACGATCAAGATCGGTAAGATCCAAGGAAAGCTCATCGCTTTCCTGCCCAGACACGGAGTCGGACATTTCATTCTTCCTAACGAAGTTCCGGTCAAAGCCAATATATGCGCTTTGAAAATTCTGGGAGTAGAGGAGATCGTAGCCTTCAGTTCCGTAGGAAGCCTTCGCGAGGAAATCAAGCCTCTCGACTTCGTCCTGCCTTCTCAGATCATAGATAGGACGATGGGAAGAGAATCCACTTTCTTCGGAAAGGGAGTCGTGGCGCATGCGCCCTTCGCCGACCCGTTCTCACAAAGTCTTACCGATCGAATCAAAAAAGCGGCGGCTAAGATCAATATAGGAATTCACGAGAACAAAACGTTAGTTTGTATGGAAGGACCTTTATTCTCCACACGAGCCGAGTCACATATGTATCGTTCTTGGGGAGCCGATATCATCAACATGAGCGTGGTGCCCGAAGCGAAGCTAGCCAGAGAAGCCGAGATCGCTTACCAAATGGTCTGCATGTCTACTGACTACGATTGCTGGAGAGAAAACGAGGAAGCGGTTACGGCCGAGATGGTGATCGCCAATTTAGGGAAAAATGCGGAAACCGCAAAAAAACTTCTCTCCGCATTGATTCCGGACTTAGGAAACGGAGACGATCTCAGTTTGAAAAATAGCACCAAGTATTCCATTATCACCGCTCCCGAAAGAAGAAACCCGGATGCGGTCGCTAAACTTAAGGTCTTGTTTCCGGATTATTTCTGATTTCCTGAGACTCTGCGTCGGGAATGAATACGATCCAGTATCGCGGATAATTCCTTCTGGTATTTGGGAAAGAAGGAGAGATTATTATGATTTCCTCCTTCTATTTCTATTAATTCTATATCGGTAGTTCCGGACAATTTGCCGATTTCATAAAGCTTTGCTCCTTGACGGAAAGGAACGATCTCATCCTCGTTTCCGTGAAATATGGAAACGGGGCAGGAAACTTTTCCGATCTTATCTTCCGATCTAAGCGAGTAGGATAAAAACCAACCGGGTACAAAAGGATAAAACTCCCGAGCCAAATCCGCCATAGAAGTATAAGGGGTTTCTAATATGATATGCCGCGGTTTTCTTCTGAGTCCCAACTCCAAAGCGACTCCGGTTCCTATGGATCGACCATAAACCAGGATCTCTTCCGATCTCTTGCCTTTTCTATTCTCTAAAAAGTCGAACCAGGACTCCGCATCCTCGTACATCCCTTTCTCGGATAGACGGGCCTCGCTTTTTCCGTATCCTCTATAATCCGTCATGAGGAGATCCCATCCTCTAAGAACGAAATCCTGAGAGACCCCTCCCCAGGTTCTGAGGCTTCCCGCATTTCCGTGAAAATACAAGACGGTCCCCTTAGAAGGGCCGATCGCAGGGAAGAATAGTCCGTAAACTTTATCTCCGCCCTCGACTTCCAAAGAGACCTCCTCGAATGGATAAGGAAAAGCGAATGTATAATCTTCCGGTAAAATTTCCGGAAAGAAGATCAGCTTGTCCTGATTCTTATACAGTAATCCGATAAGACCGATCAGAAAAAGAAGGACAATCGCCAAGAGATAGATCATATTTCTTCTCGCCTTCATCTGGGCGAGATTTCCCTGGACCAAAGAGTCCTTCCTTCCGCATCAAATACGCTCATTTTAAGAAGCCTACGTTTGGGGGGACCGGTAATCTCTATTAAACCGAAGTTTCGCTTGTCGTCTATTAATGTACCTTCCACACGAAGAGGATTTTTTTCCGTTATCGGAGCGTGCGTAGAAGAAGTGAGCGGAGACACAGTGAAATCGTACAGAGGCTCCTCCCCGTTTTCCTCCAAGAAGGAAAGCTCCGTAAAATGCCTGTCGCCCGTAAGAAAGATAACGTTCTTGATCTTCATTTTACGGATCGCAGATAGAAGTTTCTCCCTTTCCTCGGGATAGGTAGCGTAATTCTCGAATACCGAGAGAGGATTCAAGACCTGTCCTCCTACCGCCACGAATTTGAATTTCGCCTTCGAGAACGCCAATCCGTTGATCAACCAATCCAGTTGCTTCTTTCCGAAGAATTCCCTTTCTCCGGTTTTATTATCGTTCGCAGTACGAAAGCTACGATCGTCCATTAAAAAGAATTGTGCATCACCCCAAGTAAAGGAGCCGTAAATTCCGTCTTTAGCATAATTCGGATTCGCCCAGAAAAGCTTGAACATCTCTTCGGCGGTATCTCTCATCCAAAAAGAGGCGTCTCCGTCGTTAGGTCCCCAATCGTGATCGTCCCAAATCGCATACTGATGTACATCCGCCAAAAGAGGCTGCAATTCCTCTAAAGATCTTTGTTTCGTATATCTATATAAGAATCCGGTCCTGGATTCCCAATCCGGTTCTCTCAGATATATATTATCTCCTAACCAAAGCATGAAGTCCGGACGGAGAGAATGGATCGAAGTATAGATGGAATAGTCTCCGCCGTAAGGTTTGGGTTGGGTATCGTATTTCGGATCATTTACGAAAGCGCAACTCCCCAATGCAAATTTTAGATCGGGCGCCCCGGAAGTCTTACCGATCCAAATCGCCTGGACCTTGAATTTTTGAGCCGATTTCGGTTCCTGAAATTTTCCGTTCACATAGATCCTGTATTCGTAAACCTTTCCCGGTTCCAATTGGTCGGCGATAAGATGGGCTACGTTACCCTCTTTATGTTTGGAAACTACTTCTTGACTTTGATATTTCTTATTAGGATCTTCTTCCGAAAAGTATTCGACCTGCACTCTGGAAGGTGTTCTGGTTTGTACCCATATCTTCACTTCCTTATGAGTCGAATACCCCAACATCGGACCGGAGAGGATGAGTGAAGGCGAAGCTGTGTCGGAATTACCACTTTTTCCATAGACAGCCAAGTGTAGAAACAACAAAGCATGGAACGAAAAAAGCAAATGTGTGGAAGATAAAAACCGTTTGCGTCTCATTGATCAATAACTTGTCGGAACCTGCGGCAGCTTTCAAATAAAAAAAGGAAAAGTTAGAAATGACGAACGGGGAATCTAGAAAAATCAGATGGAGGCTCACTCTAGGCCTGGAGCTATTAACTTCGGTCGTGGCGGTCCCGTTAGCGGTTCTGTTCATAATCGTCGCAGGCGGTTACGATTTTCAGAAGTCCCTAGCCTTGATTTTAGCTTCCACTGCCGCCTTATTCTCCTCTTTCGTTTTTCCTACGATCCGATTCCTGTATTTGGGACGACTCCTAGGAAAACTAAATCCGGCGAAATGGGAAAAATTAAACTCCAAAGGAAAGTCGGGAGTGAAGAAGAAGCTACTCAATTTTCCGGTATGGAATAGCGCTTTCTATATCGTGCAATGGAGCTACGGAATCCCAGCCGCATGGACTATGATGCATATAAGCTTCCTTCCCACTGCCTCCGAATCCATACCTTTTCTATTTCTCCCTTTTATCATCTATCCTATCCTAGGAGTCTCTCATTTCTTTTGGACCGAATCCGTTCTTTCCGAAGTTTTAGGTTCCGATAAATTGAACGGCCTTGCGGTGGAAGAGAGATCGATCTTCAAAATTTCCATGTTCATCCGGATCATTTTCACAATCGTATCCATCGCATCTTTGCCGGTGATCATCTTCGGATACCTTCTAGTCGCGGAGACATCCGGATGGATCAAACTAGGTGATCTGACCCTGACTCTCTGCTTAACCTTGCTTTTCATGCTGATCACAGTTTCGGTCGCGTCTTCTCTGCTCACTAAAAGCGTAAAAAGCAATACGGACAATATGACCGAAGCGTTCCAGGGAATGTCCGAAGGAGAATTGCAGTTTCTTCTTCCCATGGCCTCCACGGACGAATTAGGAAGAAGCACGAGAATGTTGAACGATTTCGTGAAACGTCTTAGGATCGTGGTTAAGACCGTGAACCGCGAATCGGAAAAACTTGCGCAAAGTTCGAAAACGCTAGAACAAAGAACGAAAGATCTTTCCGTAAAAATGCAGGAACAAGCCGCATCCGCGGAGCAAATGAGCGCCGGGGTGGAGGAAATAGCGGCCTCCGTCCATTCCACTTCCTTACGAGCCGAAGGGCAGTCCGTCACGGTGGAGAAGGCGACGGAATCCTTAGTGGAACTGGAGGAAAGAATCCGAAACGTTCACGCTTCCTTGATAGAAACAAAAAGCGATTCCGATAGAATGAAAATCGAAACTTCGGACGGAGAAGCTGCTTTACGTAGTACTAGAAACGCTATGTCCGAAATAGAGTCCAGCACTGCAAAAATGGAATCCAGCGTTAATGTGATTTATGAGATCACGGATAGGATCGGGCTACTCTCTCTGAATGCGGCCATAGAAGCGGCAAGAGCGGGAGAAGCCGGCAAAGGCTTCGCGGTCGTAGCCCAGGAAATTTCCAAATTAGGGGAGCAGACGCAGGAGAATGCAAAAAGGATCCGCTCCACTTTGACCGAAGCGGTGCAAGCTACGAGCAGAGGACGAGAAGTGATCCAAAATACGGAAAACGTTTTCAAGAGAATAGGAGATACCGCCTTGAATACTTCTCAAAGAATCCATAATGTCTCCGTCTTGTCCGATTCTCAACTTACGGCAAGTGCCAAGGTCAAGGACGCTTTCGGAGAATTGATCCGATCCGCGGATGAAATCCGCAATCATACTAAGGAGCAGTCCCAAACCTCCGCGGAATTTACGAAAACCATCGGAATCATCGCCGAATCTACGGAATTTCTAAACGGAATCGTAAACGATATAGACGTTTTAGCCGAGAAATTGGCAACCCAGGCCGACTCTCTCAAAAAGGAAATGGAATTCTTTAAGACCTAACTCTTAGGAAGAATGACTTTAAAAACGGTTCTACCGGGCTTGGATTCGAATTCTATCCTTCCTCCGTGCTTTAAAACGATCCTTCGGGAAATATCCAAGCCCAATCCGCTCCCTTCTCCAGGAGCCTTGGTTGTATAGAATGGATCGAATATTTTGGCACGGATTTCCTCGGGTATTCCGGGCCCATTGTCCATTATGGAAACGGAAACATCGGAATTGGAATCCTTGATCGTGATTTTGATTTTTCCTTTAAACTGCATGGCTTGCAGCGAATTATAAATGAGATTGGTCCAAACCTGGATCAGATCGTCCGGATAAGCGGGAACGATCGGCCTGGATTGGAAATCCAATTGAACCTCTACGCCGTTCTTGATCTGGTTATGGTAGATCGTAAGTACTGTCTCTATGTTTTCCGCCAAATCGGTTTCGATCTTACCGCCTCCGGAATCGATATGAGCGAAACTTTTAAGAGCGTATACGATTTTGGAAGTACGATCCACAGCCAAGCGAATGGAGAGCGCATTCTTATACGTTTGGATTTCCTCTATCGCAAAATCCAATAGAGGCGCATTCGAATTGGCAAGGAAAACGTCCGAAAATTCTTCCAAATAAAAATGCATTCCCACATCGGTCAGACGATCCGCTAAATCGAATGAGTTCTCGTAACCCCAAGCGCTTAATTTCGTTTTTAGCTGTTTCAATACTGATCTTCTTTCCTCTCTCGAAATGGAGAGTTCCTTATTCGAAATTCCTTTCGCTATAAATTCGGAAAGTCTTCGAATATAGACCGGATCGGCACTCGAAAAATAAGGCCCCAATCTTTCTAATCTTTCGGGAGAAGCTTCCAGATACGCCCTTAACTCTCCGCTCAATGCAGAGATAGCGCCTAAAGGATTATTGATCTCATGCGCTATCCCCGCTACCAATTGGCCTAGGGCGGCCATTTTTTCAGAAAGAATAAGTTGGTCTTGGGTTTTACGAAGATTGTCCAAGGCCGACGCAAGTTCCGAAGTGCGGACTCTTACCGCATTTTCCAATTCTTCTTTGGCTTCCCTTCTCTCCGAATTCAGAATCAATTGAGTGACCTGCTCGGCTACGGTAACGGCGAACTGTTGTTCGTAACCCTTCCATCTCCTGAGATAACCTCTATGCTCCAGACAGATTACTCCATGGATCCCTCCTCTTAAAAAGATAGGAGAGTCGAGAAGCGATTGGATTCCGAGAGGAATACTATACGACTCCGCGAATTCGCTGGTCCTCGGGTCATGCACTACATCCATAGCGTCCACGAAACGTTCCGTCTGTATGGATTTGAAATAATTCGGATGATCCGCTAGATTCATCGTCAGCTTTTCCATGCTCTTGTCGGACCTTCTGTCCCAGCCGGCCACCAAACTCCATTCCTGTTTGGCCTCGTCCTCGAAAAGCCAAACGGAAGCTCGATCGCAATCCAAAGTACGGGTGCACATGCGAACGATATTTTCCAATCCCGCCTTCAGATTTCCGGAGGCAAAATCCGGATCGGTCGCTATTTCCAAGAGCGCATTCGCCTGTCCGGATAATCTTCTGGAATCTTCTTCTTTTTCGCGAGCCGCGGCCTTTGCTGAGGTATTGTTTCTTGTGATGGCCACCAAGGCCGGACGACCTAACAAATTCACGATTCTTCCGGAGAATAGTGTATCGACGATGGTCCCGTCTTTTCTTTTGAATTGTAACTCTAGATCGCGAAGAATTCCCGTCGTCTGCAATTGATCGATCAACTTGCCTCTCGTTTCCGCATCTTTCCAGATCTTAAGTTCCGTCGCAGTTCTACCTATCACTTCCGTTTTCGAAAATTGCAAAAGTTCCTGGAACATACTGTTTACGTTTATATATCTTCCAGTTTCCAAATCCGAAATCGAAACGGTATCCGGATTCATATCGAAGACCTTTTCAAAGAGATTTTTACTCTCTTCCAATCGATCTAAATACTCGTCACGCTGGGACTCCACATTCTTCTTATCCGTGATATCGATTAATAATGCCAACAGCATCATTCGGTCTCCCATTTTGAAGACCCTGTTTCCGGAAATGACATGTCTTTCCGATCCGTCGGAATGGTTGATGGTCGCTTCCACATTTTTGGACCAACCGAGCTCTTCCAGTTCCTTCTTGATTCTGGCCCGATCGAATTTCGTTTTCCAGATCCCCAATTCTATCGAAGTTTTCCCTACGATCTGTTCTCTGGTATACCCGATAAGATCGCAGTATGCTTGGTTGATTTCTCGATAAGTGCCTGTTTCCAAATCCGACAAGGAAACTGCGGCAGGGTTCATTTGGAAAATCTTCTCGAAGAGTTCCTTATTATAGCGGACCTCTTCGTTCAACCTAGCCGTTTCCTCCTCAGCCTTGATGCGATCCGAGATATCGGTAGCAAGAGAGATCACGTGCTTCCTACCGCCTAATTCTACGATTCGGCCTGAATACAAAACCGGAATCTTGGAGCCGTCCGAAGCTCTAAAGGTGGTTAGTATATTATTCACCTCATCCTTAGTTCGCAGTAATTCGTAGATCTCTCCTCTTTTGCCGGGCTCGAATTCCCAAATACGAATGTCGGGAGTCAATCTACCGATCACTTCTCCCCTGTTTAACTTCACGTATTCGAGGAATTTTTCGTTCACATCCATGATCTTCTTGCTTTCCCAATCCGTAAGCACGACTGCCGAGGGAATCAATTGGAAAAGTCTTTGGAAGAGTTCGTTGCTTCTTTCCAAAGCCGTTGCGAGTTTTTTTAGATCGTCCTGAACTTCCTTAATATGGGTAATATCGTGTCCGATCGCGAGGATCTTTTTTTCTCCCCCGGCTTCCAGTACCCGAGCGGAGAATAGCATAGAGCGCAATTTACCGTCCGCGGTTCTCATCTTAATTTCTAAATTTTCGACGGAACCTTTTTCCTGCAAAAGTCCACGAACGATTTCCCGATCCGAAACATCGTAATATACTCCCAAATCGATCGGAGATTTACCTAAGATCTCGTCTCTCGTCTTGCCGACGAATTTTTGGAATATTTCGTTCGCATCCAAATACGTGCCGTCCGGACGAGAAAGAGTAATCGCACTCGGATTCAATCTGACGATCTGGTCCAAAATCTCCTGGTTTTCCTTCAGCTCGTCCAGGATTCTCTGCTTTTCGATTTCTTCTTCTACTCTGTCCGTGATCGGAACGGTAATGGTGAGTAATTTTAGGGATCCGCCGAATTCGATGGGGTGAGCCGAAAAAAGTCCCCAGAATTCGTCTCCTAGTTTATTCTTAAAACGTAATTCTAGATTTCTAACGAATCCTTGTTTCTTTATGGCATCTACGATCTTAGCACGGGGACCCACCAAAGACCAAAAGCCCAGTTCCTCGCTGGTTTTTCCTAAGATCTCGGATTCTTTATACTTTACTTGGATGGCGAATTGCTTATTGACTTTGATATACTTACCGGTCTCTATTTCGGTGATCGCCATAGGTAAGGGATTCATATCGAAGAATTTTTCGAGAACCTTCCAGGCTGGATTCGAAGCAGAGAAATTCTCCTCCTCCGATGAGACAAATTCCCTCATCTGGACCCAATAACTGATTCCAGGCTCGGCTTCCGTAGTGACCCGATATCCCCTGCAAAGACAGGAAATGGAGTTTCCGTCTTTAGAATGGAAGGAGCTGACGAACCAATCCGTCTGTTCCTGGATCAACAATTTCTGTTGGAGGCTATTATGCATCTCGGAGACGGAAGAAAAATCCGCCTCCAAGAGCTCGTTAAGAGAATATCCCAGAAAGCGAGTCCCGGCCGGATTCGCATCCAGGATCTTGCCGCTCTGGTCAAAAACCAAAATGCCATCCCCTAATCGTTCGAAGAACTGTCGCAGAGAATTTATATATGAAACCGGGGATTCCAAGGCGATTTTCCAAACGATCCTAAGGAGGAACTTCTCAAATACTAATCGACTCAAGAACCGTAGAAAGTATTTTTCAAAGGCCGATCTTTTTTTCCTTTATCCGAAAAACTTCGCCGCGAGAACTCTTATTTCTCTAATTTCGATACGGATTCTATAGCGGAGGGATTAGATTCCCGGCCCAAATCCCCCGTTATGCGTCGCTCAAAAACGGTCACCCCTCCCGTAAAATCCGACTAAAAAGAAATTTACATAGGATTCGGGTCCTGCTGAACTCATAAGCCCTATGGTATTATTGGCCGTTATTGGTGTATTATTTCTGATTTTCTATCTGGTATTTCCGTTCATTCTTAATTCCAGAATTGCGGAGCTGTCCGAAAGAGTCAGGGAACTAGAAAAAAAATTGGAAGAGCGAGGGCAAGATTCGAAGGCGGTCTCCAAATCGTCTTCTCCCCAAAGCCCAGCTCCGAAGATTCCCGAAAAACCGATACAGATTAAGGAAGAACTTCCTAAACCGAGCAAAGACGCGCCGAAGTCCCCCACGGTTCCGAAAGTTTCCTCTCCCGCTCCGGTCCCTCAGCCTACTCCTGTAATCCAAAGATCTCCCGTTTGGGAAAAATGGGAAAGGCAGATCGCCGACAATTGGACGGGAATTCTGGGAACCGTGATCTTAACGATGGGGGTGGGATTTCTAGGTATCTATGCCGCCTTAAAGATGTCTGCATTCTTCCGGTTCCTTCTTGTGTTGGGAATCGGCGCCGCGTTATTCGCAGCTTCTATTCTTCTCGTCCGAAAAGATTTCTGGAAGCAGATAGGATATTGGGTCAGAAGCGGCTCCGGTGCGGTAATATTGTTCGCATGCGTAGGATCAATTGCGATTCCGGGAATGAAATGGATAGAGAACGAGTGGCTGGGCTTATCGATTATTCTTTTCGGAATCTCGATAAATCTTTCGTTAGCTTGGTTCGCTTCCCTCCAAAGATTCGCAAGTCTGCATATCGTTCTTAGTTTGATCGCATTGGGAATTCTTCCCTTGTCCTCTTTGATCTTCGGACTTGCAGTTGCAATCACAGTATTCAGTTTAATTCTTTCTTATAAAGCAAAATGGGAATACCATCTTTTGGTTTCCGTTCTGTCTTTCCTAATCTTCAATCTTCTCTACAAAGGGCATTTTTCCCAGAGCGATCTCGAAGTTGGAATGGGACAATCCAGATGGATCGGCGTATTTTCCACGGTTACGATAGGAATCACCGCATTACTCGTTCACTACAGAAAGATCTATGGCTCTGAAAAATTGGAAGGACTACCTTTCATTACCCATTTAGTTTCCTGGGGAAGTACGGCATTGGGCCTGGCTTTATATGCCACAGGATCCAAATGGAATCCGCCCATTCTACTCTTGAGCTCGATCGCGGTTTATTTTATAGCGAGAACTGCCCGCCAAAAAGGAATCCGTTGGCTTTATCTGACGGATACTTTGGTGTCCCTCGGCATAGCGTTTACGGGAATCCTTTTATTAGGACGCTGGGAATTCGACTCTTATTCCATCTCAATCTTAACTAGTATATTATTCCTAATCTTCTTTATCATAAGCGTAGAAGAAAAGGAAACAGCGCTCAAAAATTGCGGAGCGGCGTTTCTACATCTCTCCTGGTTTTCATATTTGATTCTGCTCTTCTTCAGAAAAGTACAAGGAGATAATCTGGGAGAAGTCTCCAGAACGATCGAAACCTTGGGCATGGTCGTAATGGCTTTCGCCGCTCAAATCTACGATTCTCTGCGGCATAGAAACGAGAAGCAAGCCTGCGACGATATCTATGGTCTTACGGGAGAATTTCGCGTCTCTCCGGCGGGAATTTTTATCGGATTATTTTCTTCAGCCTTTTGCTTCCAGACCCTAGAATGGAAATATTCCGAAATCTTCCTGCCACTTTACGGAATCGGCCTACTCTATATTCGCCAAAATAGAAACTGGAACGGACTGGGTATCGGAATTCTACCCTTTGTTCTTTCGATCCATTTATGCATAATCGGTCGGATCCAAAATCTAGAGGCATTGGAAGTGCTGGGAAGGGATTTGCCTCTTCTTGGGTTCTGCTTCTTCTCCTCTTTCTTTTCTAAATTCAAAACCGATTCCGGAAAAACGGCATTTTACTCCTGGCCCGGATCCGCGTTATTTTCTTTGCATTTGCTAGTTCTCGCCTACTGGGTAACGAATTCTTTTTCTCCCTTTCTACCGGGAATCATCTGGTTGATGCTTTCCCTCTTTTATTTGGAACTAGTCACCCTTACCGGAGAAAAAAAGGAAGAATGGGCTCTGAACTGGAAGCAATTTCTGATCCCCTCACAAGGAGTATTCTACTTATTCTCTCTCGGATTCGTAGGATTCTTCTTGGGAGCGCATTTCTTAGTGCATCTGCAATCCGAATCTTCCTTCGGTTTCTTCAAGATTCGATTCTTGATCCAGATATTCGCGGTCGCTTGTTTTCTTTATTGGGCGACCAACAAAGCGGTTCCTTCGGAAGAGAATTCTCTTTGGAGAAAAATTCTGCCCCTCTTTTGGGAATTAATCGTTATCTTCATTACGATCATCATCGCCTTGGAAGTTCCGAACAATTGGCTGGCGGTTTCCTGGATTCTTTGGGCTTTCTTATTGGATACAATCGGTTTAAAATATCAGAATATAATTTCCAGATTTAGATTCTACTCGCTACTCTTCTTCTGGTATTCCTGTATCTATGTGGCGTTCGTATCCAGCTCCACAATCTCACCATCCGTCCTCTGGAAAGACCAGGAATGGTTGGGAGGTCTCGTTTCCATAGTATTACAGACGGCTTATCTATTCCGCGCCTATTTTCTACCTCCTCACCAAGGAGGAGAATCGGAAGGTTTTCCCCTATCGGTAGTGGAGCTTGCGAAAAAGATGGAGAATCATTTTAATACCGCAATTTTCTATCCGTTATTCGCAGCGGTCGCATTCTTTTTATTTTGGAGTTTCGATTCTTCTCTTCTTACATTGCTCTGGATGATCGAAATCTTCTTCGTATTCCTGATCGGACTCGCGTTAAAAGAGAGTCATTTCCGTTACGTTTCCTTGGGGGCGATGGTAATTTGTCTGGGTCGTCTGATTTTTTGGGATCTCGCGCAATCTTCCACGATTACGAGAGCACTCGTATTTTTAGGAGTGGGTGGAATTCTGATTTTGATGAATACTATTTACGGAAAATATAGAAGTAAGGAGAAAGAGAATGTTCAGTAAGCGAACCCTATTCTTAATCGCCATCGTAATATCGGGTTTCGCACTTTCCTATTTCGCTCTTAAGAGCAAGGTCACTGTGCAGTTACCCGCTACCCTCTCTCCCGCTTTTCAACTTTTGGGTAAGCCGATTAAAACAGTGGATCGCTCTCTTACGAAGCTTTTGCCCATTAACGATCTGGACGAGAAACGTCTAGGCGATTCCATCGCTCTCAGATATGAATCCTACGGGGAGAAGGGAGGCAAAGTACATTCTTATCTAAAAAGCCTGATCTCTAAGTTAACGAAATACAATTCCAAGAATTTCGAATATAGAATCCTAGTCATGCCCACTTCTTCTCCCAATGCATTCGCTATGCCCGGAGGAGTCTTATTCGTGACCCAGGGGCTTTTGGACACCGTCCATTCCGAGGCGGAGCTCGTAGCGATACTAGGACATGAGATCGGCCATGTGGAATTATCCCATTGTATGGACGGAGTAAGAGGAGAATTATTAGCCCGCAAATTCGGTTCGGCAACTTTGGGAGAATTGGCCGATCTCGCCGTAGGTCTTTTGATCCGTCCTTCTTTCAGCAAGAACCAGGAGGATGAGGCGGACCAATACGGTTACGAATTGATGATCCGAGAAGGCTACGATCCTCTGGCGATGAGCCTGACATTTTCCAGACTGAAAGAATCCATCGGGGGAAAAGAAACCGCAGGTTCTCCGATCGAAGAATATTTCATGACTCATCCTTATTTGAGCCATCGCTCCGAAAAATTCGCGGAGAAGGCTAAGAAAATCGAATCGGGGTATTATTACGTAGGTGTGAAGAATTTGAAGGAATATTCTTCGCGTTACGACACGGAATACGACGACGAATTCGTTCTAAAATAATCGCAAACTCTTGAAGGCTCTAGGAGGGCGAAATAGAATCCTCATATTTCCTCCTCCTGTCGGAATTTTCCGCGAAACAAAAGGGTCCAAATTGTTGGAAAGAATATGAATAAGATACTGCTCTTTTGTTTAACACTTCTCTTAACAATTTCTCCTCTATTTCCCGAGAACGAAAAAACTTTAATCGTAAGCGGTAGTTCCAGAGTGGAGATTCCGGCCGAATTGGTGGAACTTAAGTTAAGAGTGGATACCGAAGCGAATACCGCTTCCGAAGCTTATGAAAAGACAGCTAAGAAAACCGCAAGCTTAGTGAAATTTCTAAAAACCCAGAATCTTCTCTCATTACAAACGGAATCGGTCGAGTTGCATCCTATCTACGAATATCCTAAGACCGGCGCTAGACAGATTCGTGCTTATAATGCAGGCAATTCCGTTTTAGTCAGGGCCAAGATAGATCAAGCGGGAAAATTGCTAGATGAATCCATAGCCACCGGCGCCAATCAAATCGCAGGAATCCGCTTCCTAGCCAGCGATTCCAATTCCGAAAAGGCGACCCACGAAGCGTTACAATCCGCCGCAAAAGACGCTAAAAAAAAGGCGGAGCAAGTCCTTTCCGCGTTAGGATTGAAATTCAAGGATATCATAGAAATACAGGCGGACTCCAATGCGGCACCCGAAATCCCCATGGGTTATATGGATACTGCCAGAGCTAAGCAAAGTACTCCGATAGAAGGCGGAACGATTTTTCGCGAAGCTCGTGTGACTTTGAAAATTTCTTATTAAAAAAACGGCATTAAGAAGAAAAAAATCTGTCTTTTCAACCGGTTCTATGGGTATGGTATTAATGGATTGTTACCTAAGTACCAGTTACAACCGGTTCGAAGTTAACATATATCCAATTCTCTTCACTATTCTCACTACGTGAGCGGTCCCTTCGGGGGCCGCTCCGGTCTTTTCCTTTTTTTGTTGCAGTCTCTCGCTTTCGGTGATGATTTGGGAAAAAAATTATTACTCTGGCAACCCAATGAAAAAAAGGACACTAGCTATATTGGCGGGGTACTTACTCGGATTCTCCGTTTTCGCACAGACGAATCCGAATAGACCGCCTCAAAAAAATCAACCGCCTGCAAACAACCAAAACCAACAAAATCAGAACAACGCTCCGATTCAGAATGCGGGAAACCAAAATTCTAATGGGACGTCATCCGATTCGGATAGCTCCTACTCCGGTCTACTCGGAAACGGATTATTGACTATTATTGAATTGGATGCGGTGAGCGGAGGTCTTCAGAAAGGAGGCCCTCAATCGGTAAACTCTATCCTGAATAGCGTGCGCTTAGCGAATAGCGTCTTGGGAGACCAACCGGAATTCTTTAAGGAGAATACTTCCACTTCTCCCGTAGGAGGAATCACTCCTAAATTAAGGCTCAGCCAACAGATTTCCGATAACGCATTCATCGGTATCAATTATTCGGCGGGAGAAAAATCCGAAACCAAAACGACTACGACCAGTACGTCCAACCGTTATACAACGGACACCATAAGACCTACAACCGACGAGTGGAAGGTTAAAATCGGTTGGGGCCCTCTCAACCTTTTGACTAGAAACGACGTGAGCTACGAATTCTCCTTCGGCTACGGACAATCTTCCACTTCGGGAAATTACGGAAACCTGGGAATCAAACTTCCCGGATTCGTAAACGGTTCATCAGACGGGCAAAGCGGTTATGCATTCTCTACCGGACAATTAAAGTATAATGTACGTAACTTCTCCATCGATTATGGGGTTGCCGTTCCTATTTGGGATTGGTTCAACTGGTACTTCCGAGGGGATTTCACCATGTTTTGGGGAAATATTTCGATGGCATCCTTCCAAACGGGTATCGATACTGGAAGCACGGCAGGATCCTATTCTCCTATCCAAGGCACTATATTCAAATCCAAGGACGGTTTCTTCGAGGGTTTAAGCGGATTGTCGATGAGCTTCGAAACCGGATTCGTAGTAAGAATCTTCAATACCTTCGGAATTCGTTTCGGCGGATTCTACCAGTTGAGCACTTTCAACGTAGGAGGAGTCCAAGGTTTCAATATCGCTCCGGGATCCACTCCGGTCGAGATCGGTTCCGTCGAAAACTTAGCGTCCACTCTGGATAATAAGAAATTCGGAAATTACGGAGGAAGTTTCGGTTTAGTTAAAAATTTCTAATCCGATTTAGAGTCGGCTCGAAACGAATTCGAGTCGACTCTCTATAATTCCTTCAATATCTCCGCCTTCTTCTTCTCGTAATCCGGTTTGGAAATCAGACCCTTATCCAAAAGTTCCTTCAAAGTCCTCAATCTTTCTTCGATTCCTTTTTGGGTTTTTCTCGCAGGAGGAGTAGAATCCGGCTTCGGTATCGAAGAAGTCCAAAAACTAGGATGCACGCAGATACGATTCTTCTTTTCCTCCGAAATCGAATTTAGATATTCCAAACCCTCCGGTCTCAGTTCGGGAAGGAAGATCGAATTAGCTTCGGAGAATTTCGGCTCGGATATGGGCGCGAGAGTCCAATCCCGGAAAGAATAAGGAGTTTGAAAGTCAACGACCTGTCCGATTTCGGAAAACTCCAACACTAGACAATCCGGTTGGTTTCTTAGATAAAAAACGGTCCTTCTAATCCTGAGTCCGGGGCGGATCGGATCCTCTCTCTTTACGACGATCTGGTATGCCTTAGGAAGTCCGTCCGGGATTTCGATCTCCGCCTCGAATAGAAGAGCTCCAATGCGAGAAGTCTCCTCCTCCGTGAAAATTCTTACGGGATCCTTACTCGCAATCACGGAATCGGTAACTCCGGTGAATCTAAATAGCTTTTGCAAACGATTGGAGAATTCGTTCTTCTCTATCGAATCCTGAGCGGCACCTGAAAATACGGTGCTCGCAATGGGTAGCCAAGTATCCGCCTCTAAAAAGAGCGGAGTATCCGCAGATTTCTTAATATAAAAGACGGCTATCGTATCGGAGGAAGTCGCAATCGTCTTACGTTGTCCGAGAGAACAGGAACAGACGATCAAACAAAGTAGAAGTGAGGTTCGGAGAATTCTAGGATTTATCCTTTTTGCCCGAGTCGGATTTTTTAAGCATACTGCCAATTTTTCCCAGGTCCTCCGGCCGGATTTTTGTACCGGCGGCTTTTTTGTTTTCCGCCTGAATCTCGCGGTAAACTTCCGCCCTATGTACGGAAACTTCCTTAGGAGCTTTTACTCCTATCTTTACCTGATCCCCTTTAATATCCACGATGACGATCTCGATATCGTCTCCGATAATAATGGATTCATTAGTACGCCTAGCTAAAACTAGCACTTAGGACATCTCCACAGTGGCGCTTTCGATGATTTTTTCCCTAACGGAATGATTCTCGTTGCGGGACACGAACTGACGACCGGTCAGTTCCTTTTTATTGATTAGAATCGGACCCTGTAAATTGGCCGTCATCGAGGCTGGGTCATCGTTCGGAATCGTCACTATGACAAGAATAAGCGCTTCCAATACATCCTGCAACCCGATTTGCGAGAGTTCGTCTACGCTCAGTAATGGTTTATATTCTTTTTTGAATAAAGAAGGAGGTATGACTACGAAGGCTAAATCCACTTCGTCCAGGGATTGTAACCATTTGAAGACGGACTCCTCCTCCTCTTCTATCAAGGCGAAGTTTTTATAACCGCCGAATCCCAGAAGCCCTTCCGGAAATTTTACGATTTGGGCCTCCGAGACGCTGATTTTACCGAACGGTTTGCTTTGGATCTCGACCATTGACGACCTGTTTCTCCGGCGCCTCTCGAAGGAAGCGCTTATAGTTTATTATTTTTTCCTATACTAAACAAGAAGAATTCTCCGAATCCGATTCGATGAATTCTTTCCGTCGAACTTTACCTTAAAAAGTCCATTAAAGTAGACTTAATCACTTTGGAGCCTACGTTAAGGGCATACTGATGGATGGTCTCCAACCATTTCAGATTCATAATGGTTTCCGGGAAATCGATTCCTTCGTTCTTAGCCAACAACTCAGTCATGTACGATTTATCGAAAGCCACTCTCTGGGAATGTTCTTCCATCCGATTCATTCTCGCGCCCACGATGGATCTATAGCGTAGAATATTCTCTAAAGCTAAATCCAAATCCTGAATGTCCCGTCCCGAAATTCTTTCTTGGTCCTTTTGGATTAGGTCGTTTCTGAACTGGATCAACACGTCGAACACGGAAAGTCCGGTCACGGTCGCGGATTTGCTGTAATTATTCGGCGGTTCCGAGTTGGCCGGATCTACTAGTCCGATATCTCTAAGTACCGTTCCTCCGTCCACATCCTCCAACCAAACCTGATGCGGAGCCGTGGAGCTAAGGCTGATATTGTCCTGAGCGAGTTTGTTCGCCTTTGCTTCGATCGGAGAATTATTGATCTTATCGATGATATCGTCGATCGTATCTCCTGCGGAGACTTGGATCTCCACTCCGTCTATCTTAAACTTCTGATCGGATACGGCTACGTAACCCGAGTTATCCACCCGGCTCGTAACGCTCATATTGGTTCCCCAGAACACCTTATTGCCCGGAATCGTTACGGGGATATATTCCCCTTTTTCGATTTCGCGGATCTGCTCTCCGATATCGCCTCTGTATTCCACACCGATGTACTGGTTCTTTAATTCCAGCCCTTGTAATCCCTTAATCTTGGACTCGATCGGTTCGAAAGGAGGCCTTTCAATCACATGACCTCCGAATAAGGGTCTGCCCGTGGCGTCTCTTGTATTTGCGATATCTACTAACGCTCTGAGTAGCTCGTCGATTTCCTTTCCGACCGCTACCTCCAATTCGAATCCCTTGTCTCCTTGGTAGATACCGTTGGAAGCTTGCACAGCAAGAACTCTCGCTCTCTGGAATAAGTTACCGATACGATCCAGTTCTCCGTCGATCTGTTGCAATCTTCCGAAACCGTCGTCTATGTTCGCCTGGAACGTATCCAACTCGTTCAATCGAGAACGAAAGAACATCTGATTGGTGGCCCGACCCGGTTCATCGGATGGCAATCTGATTCTTTGCCCCGTACCCAATTGGTTCTGGGTTTCATCCAAGGCCAACTGGTGACGATTCAGGGTCCTCACCAGAGTATTATTTTGCATCATGTTAGTGATCCGCATCATGGCTTCGCCTCCTTGCTATTCCCCGCGGAATTATGCACCCAAGCGATTGATGATCGTATCTAGAATTTCGTTCATGGTATTGATCATCTTCGCGGACGCGTTATAGGAATGTTGGAACTGCACCATATTGGCCATTTCCTCGTCCAAGCTCACACCCATTACGGACTGTCTCATATTTTCGAGATCTGTCATCAAGTCCGTTTGGATTCCCCATTCTTGTTTGGCCTCTCTCGCTTCCGTTCCCAGTTTAGAGATTAGGCTATTGTAAAAGTCGTCGGTGGTTTTGGAATAATCCACCATGACCGGATTATTTCTGAGAGAAGAAGCGACGAGTAACGCGTTTCTTCCGTCCTTATGGCCTCCGGGAGAATTGTAATCTCCCGTTCCTCCCACATCCTTACCTCGGGCTGCGGCTATGTTCGCCACGTTATTGGCGATATGTTCGCTTACCCTGAAATAAGAAGAAGGGTGAAAATGCGGAGAAAGAGTGATATCTTCCGGCTTGGATTGCAGTTTGGTGATTTCTCCCAATCTTTTGTAATCGTAAGCGCCTGCGGGTCCGGAAGCCATTAGGATTCCCGTCAGACCCACGAGCAATTCTCCCGAATCCTCGATATGTCTTAGGATGAAGTTCTTTTTAGGAGAATCTTCCGCGACGGTTGCCTTCAAAGCCAATTGGTTGTCGTGATTCATATAAGCCACGACCCCTACCTTGGATGCGTTGATCCTTTTGATGACTCCGTTGATCGTATCGTTTGCGGAATACGGAATAAGAACCGGAGTTTCCTTCTGATCCGGACGGAAGAAAGTCATGGTTCCGTTGATTCCGATCGGACGATCCGGATCCAATGTATTCTTTCCGGAAACCCGGAAGATCGCGGTAATATCGTTTTGCCCATCTCCGTCAGAATCGTATTCTCCGAAGGTATTCAAAGCCAACGAGCGTACATCAAAAAAGCTTTGGTTGGTGTTTCCGTTTAGACCGAAACCGTCCTTATGGATTTCGTTGATTACATCCATCACGTTGATGGCAAGCGCGTCCACTTGGTCGATTTTCTCGCCTAGAATCTTATCCCGAACTTCGATAAGACCTTGGAGACGACCTTTCTTCAGAAGAACCGGGTCTCCCGTAGTCTGCCAATATAAATCCAATAATCCGTCTTTAGCAGGATTTCCTAATATATCGATCTTATTCAGCTTTCCGCCTTGCACAAGAATCTGCTGACCGATGAAGACCATCAATTCGTCTTCGTCGCTTCTGCCGATCGTGATATCCGTCAAACTTGAAAGTTCCTGCAATAAGGAATCCCGTTTGTCATACAAATCGTTCGGCTTATCCCCTAAAGCCTCGGATTTCGCAATCCTTTCGTTTAAGGTACGTATATTCTCCGCAATCGTATTCAGATGCAAAGCATGGGATTCGATTTCCCGATTGGATTGATCGCGAAGCTGGGAGAGTTTTCTGTAAACGTCCTCCATTCTGCTTCCCAATCCTTGGGCTTTTTCCAGAACGACGGAACGATGGGCGTTATCTTCGGGATAATTCGCCAATTCTTCCCAGGAAGACCAGAATTTATCCATCAAGGTGCGAAGAGTGGTACCGTTCGGTTCGTTGAAGATATTCTCCGCTTGGTAAAGATATTCGTTCTTAGCAGCCCAATAATCCTTCACTCCGGAAGTCTCTATGATTCTATCGTCTATGAAAGTGTCTCTAACTCTCTCTATGGACGCGATCTCCACACCTTGTCCTATCTGACCCGGAACATGAGCGCGGTTCAGCGAGGGCTCGTATAGAGGATCGGTCGCTTGGAGTACGACTCTTTGCCGGGAATAATGTTTATTATCCGCGTTTGAAATATTATGACCTGTGGTTTGCAAGGCCTGCTGGTGTGCAGCAAGTCCTCTCTTACCTATTTCCAATCCGGAGAATGTGGATCCCATATTCTCTCCCTCCTATCCGATATTTCCGCTTAAGCGGAAGCGTTCACAAGCACCGAAGATCGTTTTTTCTTGGTTCTCGTCGCGGCCGAGTTATCGTCCTCGTAAACGGAAACTTCCCCGCTCTTCGCGTTAGTACGCATGGCTTCGATCGTAGCCCGTAAAAATTCCTGTCTAGTGCGAATCAATTTGTCGTTCGCCTTGATTCGATCCTTCAATTTGTGGACCGTATCTTTTAATCTTGTACCGAGTTGTTTCAATCTATGCTCGGAGTCCCTATCTATCTTATTCAAAAAATCGGTTAAAGTAGGAACTCCTTCCTTGGGGAGCCCCAGATTACTGGAAGAATAAACGTCTTGGATGGCGTTCATCCGAACTCTTTCGATCTCGCTCGCATGAACGATCAGCTCGTAGGATTTCTTGGAAATCGATTCCATTGCTTTTCCGTCCGCCACGGTAACCGCATTGGTTTTCTCTTTTTCTAATTCTAGAATTTCCGAGTACAGGCCGATTTCCTCTTCCAGAAGAGCGCAAATCCGATCCAACCATTCCTCTTTTTTTATCGTCATTGTCCGGTCCCTGTTCTTTGTTTCGGCGATTCTCGGAATTTTCTGAGGGGTTTTTTTGGAAATTAGCGATGAAGATACGACTAAGCAACGTTCTGAAGAATTTTCTAAAGGAAAGGTAAGGTCCGGCCGAGACCGAAATCTGAAAAAAGGGACATAATTTTCAAGCCGAGAGTGGATCTCCGAAAAAATACGCAAGTCTCTTAGTTCTTAAGACTATTCATTCGAAGTAACGAAACACGATCGGAATCGGGAAAGGTATTCCAATCATCCGGGAAGAATCGATTGTGAAAAAGATCTCTAAGAGTGGGATCCGCTTCGCTTATATTTTAGAAAAATATTTCTGTACCTAAAAACGTCCTATTCTAGACTAAGATCCGACTCCCGGCCGTTTTCCATGTACAATTCTTATTCTAGAACCGCGATATTCCTTCTTCTTATTCTTTTTGCAAACCTAGAGCTTTACTCAAAGGAAGAAGCTAAGAAAAAAGAAAAACCGAAAGCAGCCTCCGTACTACCGAAAATAGGCTCGAGCGAAAAGAAGGACAAACAAGAAAAGCCGAAAAAGACCGCGACCTCCCTCGCTCCCAAAAAACCGAAAAGGCTTCCGGGCGAAATCGTGGAAAAGAAAGAAGATCTTTTTTCTTTTTCCCTTTCCGGTCGAAAATTCGCCCAAGGGGAATTGCTGTTTTTAAAGATAAAGCCGCTTCCTCGAATCTTGAACAAACTGGATCGTTTTAAAGTCGCTTGGGAAGGAACCGAATTGCCTTTTACCCAAAGGGACGGTTTCATTCTCGCCTTCGTTCCGATTTCTCCGGAATTTTCAAAGGCCAACGGAATCCTGGAACTTACGGAGAAGAATCTATTCTCCAAAAACGATTCCAAGAAATACGAGATCCCCATCCAAAAAACTTCTTTCGCTACATCTAAGGTTTCCCATCTTACGATGGACAAACAGTATACCTCCGAGGAATTGCCGGAGGAGACCAAAGCATTCATCAAAGAATGTTCCGAAGCGAAGGCGAAAGCCTTCCAATCCAAATCGGATCTGCAGATCGATTCCGATTTCGAGTATCCGGTTCCTAAGCCGATTCTAAACAGCCCCTTTTATAAAAGAAGAATCTACAATAAGGAAAAAGGCCGCCCTCACGGCGGATCCGATTTCAAGGGCGGAGTGGGAGATCCTATATTTGCGATCAACGACGGAACCGTTATACTTTCCAAATCCATGTATTACGAAGGCAATTTCATCGTAATCGATCACGGCCTGGAAGTTTATTCCTTATACATGCATCAATCCGAGCTACTGGTCCAGACGGGAGACAAGGTAAAGAAAGGGGATCTGATCGGAAAGATCGGTTCTACCGGAATGTCCACGGGTCCTCATTTGCATCTCGGATTGAGAGTGCAAGGAGTCATGGTGGATCCGTTATCCGTAGTTCAGACGGAGCTTGTGGGAAAAAAACCGAAAACGGAAAAATAGGGGAGAACGATTTTAAATCTCTCTCCCCTACCGAAAGAGATCAGTTCCATTTTCTTCCTTCTTCTCCGATATAGATTGCATCCGGTCTGAGTATCCTTTCCTTTAGCTGCTCGAAACAATGCGCCGTCCAACCCGCGGCCCGACCCATTGCGAATACAGGAGTAAATAATTGCGTAGGAAATCCGATCCCATGCAAAAGAAGAGCCGTGTAAAATTCCACATTGGTTTGCAGTATCCTATCCGGTTTAAACTCCTTCAGTAAGCGTAAGGCGGTTTTCTCCACATGCATCGCCAGATCGTAGAATTCCCTTTTTTCTTCGGTATCATAAAGATTCTTAGCGGCAACGGCTAAGACGTCCGCTCTGGGATCTCTTACCTTATAGAGTCGATGACCGAAACCCATCAGTCTTTCTCCTCCGCTCAATTTTTCCCTAAGCACCTTCTCCGCATTTTTCTTTTCTCCGATTTCGAATACGGTATCCAGGGCTGGCCCCGGTGCACCCCCATGCAATGGTCCTTTCAGTGCACCTAAGCCTCCGGTCACCGCTGAAATCATATCCGATTGGGTGGATATAATCACCCGTGCGGCAAATGTGGAAGCGTTCAATCCGTGATCGCAAACCGTATTCAAGTAAGTGTTCAATGCGCGAACCGATTTATGCTCAGGCTCCTTACCCTCCAACATATAAAGAAAGTTAGCCGCAATATCTAGATCCTGTCTGGGAAGAACCGGAGCGACTCCTTTACTCAATCGATACGCCCAGGCAACGATCAAAGGAAATGTGGCAAGTACCGCCATCGCATCTTTCTTCGCATTTTCAGGGCCTGCCCCGAGAGAAAGAGCGGCGGAACCGATTCTTAGGATATCGATCAAAGGAAGATTCGCATATACCGCTTCCTCTATGATCGTTCGAATCACCTTGGAGAATCTTCTGGAGTTTCTAAGTTCTTCTCCGAATTGATTCAATTCGATCGGATTCGGTCGATCTCCGTTCCATAATAGATAAATCGTTTCTTCGAAGCTGGCCTTACCTGCGAACTCCTCCACTTCGTAACCTACTATGGTGAGTCTTCCTTCTTCTCCGTCCACCCGGGATAATTTAGTCCTAGCTGCGGGAACTCCTTCCAGACCCGGACTGTATCTCTTTTCCTTTTCTTTCTCGGAAGTTTTCATACTATTCTCCTTGGTTCGATTTTAGCTTAGTGGATTGACTTACTTTGGTCAATATTGATTAATATGTCAATATATGCCTTTTTCTTCCAAAAAACCGTTTCTCTCGGCGGACGAAGTTTCTAGGATTTTAGGCGTTGAGATGCAAACCGTATATGCTTATGTCAGCCGAGGCTTATTACATTCGGAAGCCGGGGGAAGTAAGGACAGAAGCAAACGCTATCGGCGAGAAGACGTAGAACAACTTCTCTTAAGAAGAGAAGAAAGGGCCCAACCCGGAAAGACCGCTAAAGCGGCTCTAACGCTGGGACAACCCGTTTTAGAATCGTCGATCACTCTCTTAGGAGAAAGCACTCTTTACTATAGAGGTAAGGACGTTCTTAACCTCTCGGAAGGATCCACTTTCGAAGAAACGGCGACTTTACTTTGGGAAGCGGAAAATATTTCCCCTTTCGAGGCGGCATGGCCTGTACTTTCCGAAGAAAACTTAAGCCTTAGAAAGAATTTAGGCTCTCGTTCCATCTTGGACATTTGCAGAATGCAATTGGCTTTCGTAGAATATGAAGATCCGAAAGCTTTCCGTCAGGACTCTAAGACCTTTCGTAAAACGGCTTCTCACATTCTCAGATGCCTGACCTTATTCGCTTCTCGGAAGAACACATCTTACGGATCCATCTCGGAAACATTATATTCCGGATGGATAGAGGAAAATTCTTCCGACTCGGAAAGGAAGCGGAACGCAATCCGACTCTTGGAGGCGTCCTTAATCCTTTCGGCGGATCATGAATTGAACGTATCTTCGTTTACCGCTAGATGCGTTGCTTCCAGCGAAGCTTCCTTATACCAGGTTACACTTGCGGGACTTGCCGCATTGTCCGGACCCAAACACGGACTCCTTACCGAAAAGGCGGCCGATTTATTATCCCATTCGAGCGGAAATTCCAAAAAGGATCGTTCCTTCTTAGAGGAGAAGCTAAGAAACGGAGAGAATATCCCGGGTTTCGGTCATCCTTTGTATCGAAAGGGAGATCCGAGAGGTAAGAAAATCATAGAGCTCGTATCTAGACTATTCTCCCAAAATCGCAACTTGGAAAAATATCTGATCTTTTTAAAGGAAGCGGAAAAAATCCTAGAAGATTATCCTACAATAGATGCCGGCTTAGGGCTTGTATCAAAAATTCTGCAATTACCTAAAGGTGCAGGGATCGGAATATTCGCTATAGGGAGAAGTGCCGGATGGTTGGCTCACGCTATAGAACAATACGAAGCGGGAAACTTGATACGACCGAGAGCGAAATACGTAGGTAAGCTTCCCGAAGAAAACGGATAATCCAAAAGTTCCTTTACACCTGTGCATCGCAAAGTCTTGACGGAAGTCGGCATTTCATCCAAAACTGTAGGATCAAAATATTAGAACTACCGAGGAGAATGCGATGAAGCCGGAACAACTATCCAGAAAGGAATTCTTACATCAATCCGTCCGTTTAGGAGTCCTGATCGTAGGGGCTGGAACCGCTAGCTCCCTTTTACATTCATGTTCGAACGCTCCCGCAGGCGCAAAGGATAGAGGCTTAGTATTCGCGACTCTTGACGACGCGGATGAAGAATTGGAAAAATTAAGGAAGGCGTCCAAGATTCTACCTTACGGAGAATGGAGCCCGGCTCAAATCTTATTGCATTGCGCGCAAAGCATCCGCTATTCCATTCAAGGCTATCCGGAAAATAAGCCCGCGATTTTTCAGAATACGGTGGGCAGATTGGCTTTCTGGAATTTCGAAAGAAAGGGTAGGATGTCCCACGACCTAAACGCACCGATTCCTGGAGCCGATATTCTAAAACCTAGCGCGACTTTAGAAGAGGGAATTTTTGAACTGCGAAAAGCCTTCGAAGCGTTCATCGAACATCGGGGGGAATTCGCTCCGCATTTCGCATACGGAGCCTTGTCCAAGAAAGAATACGAATCGGCTCACGCGATGCATATCGCGAATCATCTTACATATTTGGATTATTCTTTTTGATCCACATTGACGCTGGTCAATATGGATTCGATGGATTCTTCGTGCCTGCGATTCTTGATCAGGCTTTCGGCAATCACAAACATGAAAGTATCCGATCTATTTTGATGTGCGAGGGAAAACATTCCCATCTTGGCGTATCTAGGCCTTAATACGTCATAGAGGGTCCAGAATTTACCCACGTAGCGACCATTGAGAGTCTCGCTTTCCAATTCGTTGACTTCCTGTATATCTCCCCTCTTTGTGAGTAAGTCCAAATACTTCTTAAAGTCGGAAACCAATTGGTCTTCGTTTTGGTAACGATGAGGGAAGTAAAAAATCCGAATAGACGGATAACGGCTTGGATCCGTATCACTGGAAGAGATCGCTCCTATGATCTGTCCGACACCAGTTTTATCTTCCAAATTTAGATTCTTGGGATTGTGAAAATAAAAGTCTTCCGGAAGCTTAAAGTGAATTCCAAACTCGGCATTGGAAACGATTCTTTCCTGCTCGTCGAATTTCCAATCTTCCGCGTTCTTTTCTTCGAAAGCGGGTTTGAAAAGAACGTAAGCCACCCAGGTCTCCGATAATTGCAACGCTTTAAAGCTGATAAGCCCTGCAGCTAGTACAAGTATGCCGAGTAATCCTATTTTATAAAATAGTTTGTCCTCGATCAGTCGGAAAAAAACGACTCCTAGAGAATAGACTGTGAAGAATAGAATTCCCGATCTATTATCGAAAAAGCCGGTGATATAGCAAATCAGAACGGATATAAGAAAAAGCCCGCCCTCCATCCAAGGAACTAAGGCGGTCGTCGGGCGGGAAATTCCCACCTCTGCGAAGATTGCGGGAAGAACCACCCTGGTCTCCAATCTGCGATAGGCAAAAACGATAAGCCAGAAGAAAAACGTGGAAGCAAAGTAGCCTACCAAAGAGAGAGATATCATCCAGAAAAGTGGAAGATGGGACTCATGGTAGAGTAGGAAATAAACGGCGAATACGGAATATACTAGGAAGAGCTTCGATGTTAAGGAAAGTTCTTGCAGCCTTCGGACTAGGGCTGTTCCCTTTTCCCAACCCGGAATCCGAGAGAGCGACTTTATGAACCAGATCACCCAGTTTTTCTCCAATTTAAAGGCTGACTTCGATAGATTGAACCAATCCGTCGATGAATTGGTGAAAACCTATAATGCCATCCTTCATTTTCTGGATCTGATTTCCAATCTCTTTCCGATCGATCTGGTTTTGGTTTTGGGGCTTTCGATTCCTATTCTTTACTTGATCAATACCCTTTCCCCTTCCTCCCCTAGAGTCAATTATACGATCTCTATTCTATTCGTTTCCGGGATTCGTTCCTTTCTGACCCATGCAATTTCGGATACATGGGATCTGTTTCGAGTCTCGAAAACCGCGGTCCTTCTTCTCTTGCCCGCCTACGGTTTTTTACTTTTAAAACTGATCCTGGCATGGATCCGAAAAATCCGGATTCGAAATAGGGCTCTTTCCCCGAAGAACCTGGAATCCTCCTTTAGAAGTTTGCAGAATGCGTACCATGGTTTATCGGCGCAGATCTATTCCAATCTCGAAGATAAGACTGAGAAGGATTTCCTGGACGGGGAAAAGTTTTTAGCACGGATCCAAGACTTGGAAGAATCGATCCTAGGCCTTAAAAAATTGTTAAGCGAAAAGAAAAATATGCCCGAAACGAAGCCGAACGAGGCCAAGGAAAATTTCGAAATTTAGTTTTACTGAAATAGGTAAACCCCCGGCAGGTTTCTGTACCTGCCGTCGTAATCTAGTCCGTATCCGATCACGAATTCCTTTCCAATTTTCCAACCGACATATTTTACCGGATAGCCGCAGGCCTCCCCACCTTCCTTGAAAAGTAGGGAAGCAACTTCCAGACTCGAAGGCTTCTTGGATTGTACATGGGCGATCAGAACCTGCAAGGTCCGACCCGTATCCACTATATCCTCTACAAGAATCACATGTCTTCCTTGTAGCTCCGAATCCAGGTCCTTCGTAAGTTTTACGATGCCTGTGGATTCCGTTCCTTCATAAGACTTGGCTTGGATGAAATCCAATTCTATAGGATAAGGGACCGATCGGGTCAGATCGGAAAAAAAATAAACGCTCCCTCTCAGCACACAGACAAAAAGAGGATTCTTGCCTGAGTAATCCCTCCCGATCGCTTCTCCCAATTCCTTTACGCGTAATCTGATCTGTTCCGGAGAAAATAAAACGGGAAAGCTACTAGGATCTAAAGAAGAATCTTTCATGGAATCCAAAACCGAATCAATCGAGCGGGCGATCGTCCCCAATCCTTCCAATCCTCGGATTCTATGGCCAGACTTAAAAACGCCGATGTGGGGAATTTTGCAAAAGAAGGATTTTCCTTATCCCCGAATGAAGGATTTTCTTTATCCCCAAATAATAAATAGTCACCCAAGATTTCCAGGCCAGGATTATGACCTATAAGTAATGCAATTTGGATGCCCGCCGACAATTCCCGAATCAACTTTAATAATTCGGAATCATCTGCGCCGTATATTTCATCAATAAATAGAATATTCTTTGAAATAGATGAGTATTTTCTTATGATCTCTAAAGTCTCTTTGGTCCGGATAGAGGGCGAAACCAAGGCAGTATCGGCCACGATTTCCGAATCTCTGATGTATTTGCCTAACTTCCTAGCGTTCTTCTTTCCACGCTTGGATAAAGGGCGTTCTACATCTTCAAGATTCGTATTCTCCCAATCCGATTTGGAATGTCGCAAGAGATGCAAATATTTCAAACCCGTGACTTCCTCATATCGATAAAAGATGAATGCGGGAATTTCATTGACAAGGAACTTTCTTGCCGATAAAACAACTGGCCTATGGTAAGGATGCCGACGATTGCATTTGCGATCCTATTTTTCCTTTCGAATCCGAACCTTTACGCTCAATTAGCGGGCACCCCGGACGAGGAAAAGGCTAAAAAAGAACTACAACTCCATTGGGCCAAGAAATTTCCGGGGGATAAGATTCTGGAAGTCGAATCCACGGGAAAACCGAAGCTTATCGAAAAGGAATCTGCGGAAGAAAACGGTTCTCCGGATCTGCGTTATAAATTCTCCTTCTTCGTAACGACTCGCAAAAGAGAAGGTCAGACCACCCGAACCCCGGTGGGAGTGATCTATCAATTCGTTCGAGAAAGAGGTTGGATCTTTTCCGATATGGGAATGGCCCGCTCCGTAGTCTTAACGGAACCCGGCAAGGAACCTCCCACAAAAGAAGAAGCCTACCAGTTGGTGGAAGAAGCGATTCTGGAAGATAAAGGTCGTTCGAAAACGGTGGAGAATATCCGTTTAAAAAAACCCGAGTTCGGACAGAATCTGACTCCGAGCAAGGAACAGATCTGGTTTCGCTACGAAGGGGATTTCGAATTCTCTGAAAGCGGAACCAAGACGCTCTGCTCCGACATGGTGGTAAGATTGGTAAAGGATATGGGTTCCATACTCTGGAAAGTAGAATGGGACGAGAGAGGAAAATGTAAACCTTCGGAAGAATAACCGAAGGTTTAGAATTTTATAATTTCTTTTTTCCTACGATTTCGGAAACGGACTTGGCTCCCACTTTTTCCAAGGTTTTATCCAAGTATTCCAAGATTCTCACCGGCAAAAACGGCCCATTATACACGTATCCCGTATAAAGTTGGATTAGATCGGCGCCTGCTAGAATTTTCTCCAGAGCGGCCTCTCCCGAATCGATTCCTCCGACTCCTATGATCGGTAGCTTTCCTTTTAACACGGAATACGCGGTTCGAATCATTTCCGTGGAGTTCGAACGAATCGGTCTCCCCGAAACTCCGCCTTCCTTCTCCACATTCGGATAACGACTCAAAAGAGTCTTATCGATGGAGGTATTCGTGAGAATGACTCCAGCGAGAGAATAATCGGACAAAGCCTCCAAAAGTTCCTTCAATTCCGATTCCTCCATATCGGGAGCGAATTTCACGAAAGTAGGAATCGGAAATTTTCCTCCCAATCCTTTCCGGATTCCCTTCATAAGTTTTCCGAAATTCTGTTTTTTTTGGAAATTACGAAGCCCGGGAGTATTCGGAGAGGAAATATTAATTACAGCATAATCCGCAAAAGGAGTCAGCTTGCTAAGAGAATATACGTAATCTTCCACCGCTTCTTCTTCGGAGACAATCTTGGTCTTTCCCACATTAATCCCTCGGATTCCGGTCTTAGCCTGGGAACGAAGCGTTATCTCCGCGGCATCCGCTCCCGGATTATTGAAACCCATGCGATTGATCAGTGCCTGATCTTCGGGATAGCGAAAAATGCGAGGCTTTGGATTTCCGGGCTGAGCCTTTCCCGTTATGGTTCCGATCTCAATGGAGCCGAAGCCAAGTCTCGATAAAAACGGATATAATTCTCCCGTTTTATCGAACCCGGCCGCCAGTCCTACTGGATTCGGAAATTCTATCCCTGCGACTCGAGAACGAAGTCTGTCACGGGAATATGTAGTAAGATTTTCTAATACGGAAAACGCGAAAGGGACCCGCCTACTCAGCCCCAAAAGTCCCTGGGCCAAATAATGGGCCGATTCCGGGTCCATATTCATAAAGATAGGTTTGGCCGTTCTTTCGTAGATCCATTGCTTCCATTCGGAGGAATTTCCCATTCTTAGGACCACCTAAAAATGCGAACACCTGCGCCTAGAAAAACGAGACCGATCCCGATCAGAAAAACACAGGAATATAAGGCGTCTCCTATGCCCGCCCCTTCGATGAACGTGGCTCTCAAGGAGTCCGCCATCAAGGTCAAAGGAAGATGGCGCACGACGGGCAAAACGACCTCCGGAAAATTCTTATAACTGAAGAATATTCCGGACAATACCATCATAGGAAAAGTTACTGCGTTTACGAGGCCGTTCCCCACTTGGGAGCTTTGTGCACGAGAGCCCACGAAGATTCCGATACAAGCGAATGCGAAATTTCCAGTGAGAAAGATTAGAATCGCAGCTATGGGAGAACCGAAGAATGCGTTATCGAAGACGGTAAACGTAAAGGTAAGAAAAATAATCGATTCCACGACAGTCACTGCAAGCCGAGTAAAGAAGAAGGAAAGTACGAAAGAGAGTTTATTCATCGGGGTTGCGGACATTCTTCTCAAAAGTTTTTTCATCCGCATTTCGATCAGATTCCAGCCCACTCCCCAAAGACAGGAATTCATGACTCCCATGGCCAACATTCCTGGAACCAGATAATCTATGTATCTCGTTCCTTTGGAATCCAGTTTGCGAATGCTAGAAGCGGCCTTGCGATTTCCTTCATCCGAAAGCAACGTGTTCGAAAGAAGAAGATAATCCCTCTGCGCGTTTGCATTATTCGGATCGAAAGAGAACGTAAGGTTTCCCTCGGCGTCCTCCCGGATGAGTAGATTGATCTCTCCTCTTTTCAGGGCCTTGATGGCCTCCCCCTCTTCCAATACTTTGGGAACGATGGTGCCTAGACCGTTGGAGTTCCCGCCTACTGAATTGACGAATGCCTTTTCGATCCTAGACGCTAACTGGCCCGGCTGGTGAGAAGAAGAAATAACCGCGACTCTAGTCTCGGGGACTCCCTTAGAAGTGAATGCGAGTCCTAAAACTCCCGCAATCGCGATGGGAAACACGAAGGCCCAAAAGATAATGCCGGGCTCCCGATAGAATTCCTTTAACTGGATCGTGACTAAATAATAAATCTGTTTCATTCTTCCAACCCTCTTCCGGTCATAGAGAGAAATAAATCGTCGAGAGTCTTTTTATGACATTCCAATTCCTTTAATACCAAACCGGATTTGGAAAAGGACTCTAACATTGCCGGTAAATAATCCGTGATTCTCTCCACAAAGACTCGTCCTTCTTTCCTTTCCGAATCCCAAGAGAATTTATATCTTCCTTTTTCCGGAAGGGAGGCGTTCGGATCGGCCCCGTTTTCCAAACTGAAACGTACGATCTCTCCTCCTCCTAACTTGCCCAATAGATCCGAAAGAGTTCCTTGGTCCAGAATCCTACCCTTATCCATGACGATGATTCTTTCACAGAGAACTTCCGCTTCTTCCATATAATGAGTGGTTAGAATCATGGTAGTCCCTTCTTTTCTGAGATCCTGCAGGATCTTCCAGATATCCCTTCTGGCTCCCGGATCCAAACCGGTGGTGGGTTCGTCCAAGAAAAGAATCTCGGGTTTGTTCATGATGGAGACTCCGAGCGCGAGCCTTTGTCTCTGTCCTCCCGAAAGGTTATTCACGAAGGACTTTTGTTTTTCGGTGAGTCTGGTTAATTCCAGAATCTCATGCAGACGGGATTCGGGAGCCTTATAGAAACTCCCGAAAAGTTTCAATGTCTCCCAAACGGTGGCCCGATCCATGAAGCGGGTTTCCTGGAGAGCTAAACCGATATTCGCTCTTAGAAAAGTTTCCTTTTCCTTCCAACTCGTTCCGAGCAGACGAATTTCTCCTGAATCCGGAAATTGGATGCCTTCCAGCATTTCGATGAGAGTGGTTTTTCCGGCGCCGTTCGGACCCAAGAGCGCAACGAATTCTCCCTTGCCTATTTCCAGAGAGAGATCGTTTACTGCGGTGATATCCTTGAATTGCTTTGTTACGTTTTTGACAGAGATAATGGATTCTTTCGAATTCACAAAAAATACCTAAGAAGCAAAATCCGACGCGATCATTTCGAATTCTATCCATTTTCCGGGGTAGGATAGGTTCGAAAAAAATTAATTCGACTTCCGGAACTTCTCCGCCTTCTTTACCCAATCCTTTTTGAGATACTCCAAAATTCTTTCCTTATTCTTCAATGCGTCGGATTTACCCAATTCGTAGGTTTCACGAACCCCCTTTGCGTTGGTATAATCGAAAGAAGTAATCGGTAAGGGTTGAGAAGGAGAGATTATGAAACAACGATCTAGTAAATGCTGATCCTTTCCGACTAGAGTAGTAGTCTCGTAATGGATTCCGATCACTTTTGCGTTAGGAGGAAACGCTTCCAACATCAGATTGTTCGTCAATCCTCCGTCCAGATAATATTCTTTTCCGTGATTCTGAAAGGAAACAATGGGAGGAATGGAAGAAGAGTTTAGAATAATCTGCTCGATCACGCTAGGGTCCCGAAAATCCGATTCCGTAAAAAGAACTTCCTTCATGTTCCAATTGCGGAGCACTCTAAAGGTTCTTTCAGTATACAACCCCTTGCCTCGGTCTCTCTCATCCTCTAAGAAAGCTTTACCTGTCTCTGCGATGAGTCGGGCCAAACGAAACGTATTCTTGTTCGAATCGTCCTTGGGAAATGCCTTGATGGTATGAATAAAGACTTTCACTCCCGAACGAATGATCTTATCGAAATCCATTCCGAAGCGAATGGTTCTGCGATACATATCCTCGTGAGGAAACGCTTTTTCTCCGCTGAATAATCGGGTAAAATAAAAATTACGAGGATTCTTGCGTACGATTCTCTCGAAGAATTCCACTGATTCTTCTTCCGTGCCGGAAATCAGACAAAGAACCATGGCGGCTCCTGCGGAAACTCCGGAGACCTGTCTGAGTTTGAGTCCCCAGGATTTCAGTTCATGGCCGAAACCTAATCCGTAAAAAGCCTTACAACCGCCTCCCGCAATGGCAAAGCAGATTTCATTTTCCAACCATATGCCTTGGAATACCTCTCCGATTTTGGATCCGGAATCGGTCCGGCGGGAAGGAAGATCGTATTCGTCGATGATCGGCATGGTTCGTCTCCGAAAGAGAAAGCCTTTTTGACCAATTTCCTTCCTGAGAAGGCATACGTGAAAGTAAAAATTCCCAAGAAGACCAGAGTCGAAAAAGAATCCTTAAGATTCCAATAAGGTCAAAACTTCAAAATGCTGGGTTCGAGGAAAGAAATCCGTTAGAACGATCTCACGGATTTTATATCCGGAATCCTGTAACACCCGCAAATCCCTGGCAAGAGTCACATGATTGCAACTCGAATAGACGATTCTGGAAAAACGCGCTTTGGATAAGAACTCTAATAAAGAAGGCGAAGCTCCGGCGCGGGGGGGATTCAAGACCGCCATCTCGATGCCTTTCGAAGAAAGATCCGTCGAGTTAAGAGATAACAAATCCTTGGAATGAAAACTTAAATGAGAATATCCGGCAAGTTTCGCGTTCTCTCCCGCATACCGGACCGATTCGTCCGACAATTCGTAACCGATAAGGCTTTTTAATTTGGAAGCGATCGCAAGGCTGATCAGACCTGCCCCCGAGTAAAATTCGAGTAAAGAAGGTTCGGAATCCGGAATCCAAGAACGAATTTTCAACATCCATTCCTCGATTAGAAAACGATTCACTTGGGTGAAACCGTTTGCGGGGATCCTCCATTCGATTCTCTCGGGAAGATAGGGCCCGATTTTCACTTCTTCTTTTTTATATTCGGAAATTTTTCCGGAGGAGAATCTGAGCTTCCAATCCTCTCTCCGGGTCTTGCCGATCGTATTCGAAAAATTCTTACGTATAAAATCGTTCATCTCCGAAGGGAGATTCTTGCAGCCGGAATCCGGAATCGGAACCAAAGAGTTGGAATGTTCCTTATAAAAACCCGGGACTTTTTTTCCGGAACAGATACCGGATTTAATCTGAGCCGTATTCCTATAACCGATACTAGATCCGAAAATTACGGAAATCTCCGGCAATTCTTCGGAACGAAATTTGGCGAATCCGACGAAAGAATCTTTCAATAATTCCTTCTTCACTCGAATTTCTTCCTCGTAATCGATCTGTCTGTAGGAACAACCGCCGCATTCCGGAAAAGAGGAACAATCCGAATCGATGCGAGACTGGGAACGAACTTGTATGTCTAGAACAGTTCCCCAAATCAGTTTAGAATTTTCTTTATCGACTCGTATCCTTACGGTTTCTCCCGGAATTCCTCCTTTGACGAATATCGTCTTCTCCTCGGAATGAGAAATGCAGACGCCTAGATTCGCCCATTTCTCCAAACGAAGTCCGGAAATTTCCCGAGAACGAGAAATCTTTCTCTCAGGAATCCGGGATCTTCTCGCACGGTTCTTTTCCGTACCCATAGGTAAATCACCTTGACAGGGTCCCCCTTCCTGTCAGTAAAGTAATCCTTAACCGGAGAAGTGGCCGAGTGGTTTAAGGCAGCGGTCTTGAAAACCGTCGTGGGTAACTCCCACCGTGGGTTCGAATCCTACCTTCTCCGGAATGGAACAATATTGGAGATGTGCCTGAGCGGTCGAAAGGAGCAGTTTGCTAAACTGTCGTATGGGGTAACCTGTACCCAGGGTTCGAATCCCTGCGTCTCCGAAAGTTCCCAACTACCCCCACCTGATCTCAGGAATTAAGAAACATGTCCGACCAGAGATTCAACGCCCGGGAATTCCTGGAAGAGACAAAGCGCGTTTTAGAAGGGGACGAATACCCGAATCTATTCGCAGCGATTTCTTATATCCCTTTCGTAGGATGGATCCTTCCCTGGTTTTTCAGAAAAAACCAAGAGATCTGTAAATTCCACGCGATACAAGCCATCAAATTGAATTCTGGTTTCGTATTCCTACATTTAGTCGTTTGGTTCCTGAGAGAATTCCCTATTTTAAGTACGATCTTAAAATGGATTCACGCAAATCCAGTGGTCACCGATTTCATCGATTATGTGGCTTGGTTGGCGCTACTCGGTTACGGAATCCTAGGAGCCTTCCAAGCATACCAAGGGAAATTATTCGTTTTACCCTTATTTCCGGAAATAGAGCATGAAGTTCGAAAAATACTCAGCAAGATTCGCGGAACTCAAGGCTAAGGCCTGGGGATTCCTTTCTCCATATTGGAAACAGGCACTGGAATTTTCTCGGACGGAGAGATTCAGGGTGTATCTAGTGACCCTTCCTCTCTTCGGAAATTGGTTACTCGGATTTACCTTCTTCGATAAGAATCCCGAGATTTTCAAATACTCTAAACTATCTCTTCTAAACGTTCTATACTTTATCGCATTTCTATTCCTTTCCTGGATCTTATCTTGGATACCTCTAGCGGGGCCTTGGTTGGCAAATATAGCTCATCTCTCCGGCATAGGGATCTATCTAGGCCTGTCCGGTTTCCTGCTATACAATTACACCAAGGGAAAAAAACTGGTCCCGAAACTTCCCCAAGAACATCTGGTTCGTTTGGAGAAGTGGCTGTTTTAGCAAATCCGCGCCCATAGCTCAGCTGAATAGAGCGTCTGACTACGGATCAGAAGGTCGGAGGTTTGAATCCTTCTGGGCGCACCAACTTCTTCTTCCCTTATTCTAAAATACCGATGGCGGATTCTCGCTAAGCGAGAACCGAGCCCTCCGCTTGTATCTGCGAAGCACCAAAACGAATATTTCTGGTCCGAGAATCCTTATAAAATGCTTCGGCGCATCGCAGTATATCGCTACGGTCTCTTCCGCAGGCCGATTTGGAATTACTACATTATGTCCCTTAAAGGGTTATAATTTCTGAAAGAATTCTTCTCAGAAAACTTGACTTTAATACTGAGTCTCAAAAACGATAGTCATAGATACAAGAGTTGGGAATCCAAATGGAAAAGTGCCACTGCGCTCAAGTCACCTTTGAAAAAATCGTAGAGACTGCAAAACAAGAAGGAAAAGATTACCGAGAAGTAGTTCAAGCCTGCGGGGCTGCGGAAACCTGCACTGCCTGCAAAGACTACTTGGTAGCCTATTGTGAACAGCAGTTACAACTCCTCCCGACCGGTTAAACAACTCATCGATCAGGAGTTATTCGAAAGACTCCTGCCCCAAGCCTCTTCTTCGGCTCGAGGAAGAACCAATCATAACTTTCACGAACTCCAGGAACCGTACCAAAGGTTCCTGAACGTACTCACCAAGGAAACCTATGTGCAAGCCCACCGGCATAAGTCTCCGCCTAAGCCGGAAACTTTTCTAGTTCTAAAAGGAAGTCTGGGCTTCATACTATTCGAAGAAGACGGAAATATCAAAGAAACCCATCTTCTTTCTTCCGACGGCCCCGTGTACGGAATCGATCTAAGTCCGGGAGTGTATCATTCTCTGGTTTGTCTCTCCGAAGCCTGCATTTGCTTCGAGGGAAAGTCCGGTCCTTACGATCCTAAGACCGATAAAGAGTTCGCCTCTTGGGCCCCACCGGAGAACGATCCGGAGAGCCGGGCATATCTAGAAAACCTCCGGTCTCTTTTCAAAACCTAGAAATTTCCCTCTTAGTCCGATGCTTTCTTGGGATCGAAAAGGGTTTCGTACAATTCCCGGATTTTTTTTAAATTCCGTCCGGGGGGAGAAGGAAAAGGAATCACTCTCCCCCGATTTTTCGCCGTACCGATTTCTTTCTGATCTTCCGTTTCTTGGAAATTATGTCTGTTTAGTTGAGGGAGATTCTCTCTCTCCATGTTTTATAGATTCGGAAAATGGAAGCTTCAAATTCAGTTCTCTCTTTCGGATTTTTTAAAATCCGATCCGGAAAATCCGGTTTGAAATTTACGAAAACTGTTGCCATAGTATTTTCCCGGGCAAACATGCGAAAGGTTCGAACGGACTTCCCAACCGCAGTCCTGTGCGATCCATTTTGGACTTCCTATCAACGGAAAAGGAATAGTATGCCTGATTTCGATCAAATCGATCTGTTCAATTACGCCGCTTACGGCAATGAACACGATCCCGAATGGGATGAAATACGAAATTATATCCGCTCTAACTCGAGCGCATCCAAGGAATACGAAGAGATCAAAAAAAATCTTCTGAACGTCCAACCGAAGCGCAAGCACAGAGAAATGAGTCGCCCCAGACAGGAAGGCAATCTTTCTTCCAGGGATAGCGATTCTCCTCCTCAACCGAGTAGCCAAAACAAAAAATGGTGGAGCGTTTTCTTAGGAGAGTAGTTCGCCGAGAGGTTTCTGAGCGTGGAGAAAGAATCTAAAACGTATCTTAGAATCAAAAATTTCGTCGCCCCTTTCATCGGGTTGGCGGTGAATATCAGCGCGTACGGAACCGAGAATATCGTTCCAAGCGGAAAGTTGATTCTAACCTGCAATCATAGATCGGACATGGATCCGTTCATTCTCTCCTATACATTTCCCCGATTCATTTCTTGGATCGCAGCAGAATATACATTTCGCATCCCTATATTCAAGGATCTGGCAAAGATCGCCGGAGGGATCCCGATGTCGATAGATGGAAATATCTCCATCGGTTCTATCAAGATGATCCAACAAGTCTTTAAGAAAGGCGAGACCCTGGGTATCTTTCCGGAAGGCCACGATTACATGGTCAAAAACGATTTCAAGTCCGGCATGGTGAACTTCCATAGCGGATTTGCTGCTTTTTCCATACGCAATAAGGTGGATATCCTACCTTCAGTCATCATTCCGGTAGAGGAATCCTATTCGGATATACCTATACCTCCTATCGTTCGCAGTTTTATGGGAATGCCCAAAGAAGTATGCGATATCAAGAAACGATCGATTTACAAAAAGGTAAAGGTGATCTACGGAGAAAAAGTAGATCACAGAGAATTTCTCTCCGGCTCGTTAGAGGAGAATATGAAGCAACTCTCCGATGTGGTAAGAAGCCGGATGATTTCTTTGCAGGAAGGGCAGTACGCGGAAGCTTAGACTTCCACGACTCCGCTAAATACCTCGGTAGCGGGTCCGGTCATGAGTACATGTCCGGATTCGAGCCATTGCACTCTTAAGCTCCCGCCCCTTAGATCGATCCGAACGTCTTTACCTGTCTTACCGTTCAAATGGGATGCAGTCATGACCGAACAAGCCCCCGTTCCGCATGCGAGAGTTTCTCCGGCGCCTCTTTCCCAGGTTCTTTGGTAAAGATGGTCTTTACCACGAAGAGAAACGAATTCAACATTCACTCTGCGAGGAAATAGCTCCGTATAATTTTCGATCAGGGGTCCGATCTCTCTAACCGGAAATTGGTCCGGATCTTCCACATAGATGATGCAATGAGGATTGCCCATACTTACTGCGCTGAACTTCAGATTGTAGGAAGAATAGCCCGGCAGTTTACTTAAAAAAGAAAGAGGTTGTTCTAGAATCGGATTCTCATTCTCCCATTTCACAGGAATGAGAGAAGGGACCAAGATCGGTTTTCCCATATCTACGGAAACTTGCTCCACCTTACCGCTTCCGCCGACTTGCAGATCGAGTTCCAAAACTCCTGCACCGGTTTCTATCTTGGGTTGTTTCTTATTCGTAAGGCCATGGTCGTAGACGAATTTTCCCACGCAACGGATTCCGTTTCCGCACATCTCAGAAGAAGAACCGTCCGCATTGTACATATCCATTTGGAAATCACCGGTCTTGGAAGAACGAATGAATATGACTCCGTCTCCTCCGATTCCGAAATTCCGATCGGATAATTTACTGATCTGTTCGGGACTTAAGCGAAGATCGTCCTGAGTCGCGTCGATATAAACGTAATCGTTCCCGATTCCTTCCATCTTGGTAAAATGTACTTTAGCCAAACAAATCTCCTAATACAACGAGAGTATAGTTCCATGCTTCCAACGACCGCTTCCTTGGAAAATCCAAAAAGGCCCGAAACTATTTCGTTTTTTACTGGAATTTAAAGACTCGCCCAAAAGGATAAGAGCCTGTCCCCGAAAGGTAAAGGATCTTGGAGTCCGAGACCGGAATACTGATCGATAATCTAAGTCTTGGGACGGACTATAAACTATCATCTAAACGGAACTCGCTTTGAACCAGACCTGTTACCTCTGCGGCAGCCAAAACAATAAAACCTTATTCGTCGAAAACGGAATACCTATCGTGCGCTGCCTGAATTGCAGTCACGCATTCTCCACGTACGAACAAGAGGAGCATTACGAAGGTTACTGGGACGACGAAGCCGGATACGATTTAGACTGGTGGGATGTCGCTCACAGAGAGATCTATAAAGACTTCATAGGCAAATTTCTTTCCGCTCCAAAGGGTAGAATTTTGGACGTAGGTTGCGGGCTCGGATTCTTCGTTAAGACTATCGGAACCACACGCCCGGGTTGGGAAGCGGTAGGATACGAGATCTCGGAGAAAGCGGTAAAATTCGCAAGAGAGAAGAACGGTCTAAAACAGGTATTTCCCGGAATCGTGCAAGACAGCGGACTCCCGAAAGAAAGCTTCGATATCATCACTCTTTGGGACGTGATAGAACATATCCCGAAACCTCATAGCCTGATACAATATCTGTTCGGACTTTTAAAGCCAGGCGGATTCTTATTCGTACAGACCCCGAATTTCCCCGTTCAGTTATTCAAGGCTAAATTAAAAGTGGCCCTGAAAGGAATGCAACCGGGCGGACATTACCTGGAAGCTAAGGATCATATCAACGATTACACCGAAAAGACCTTGGGTCTATTAGCGGAGCAATGCGGATTTTCCTCCGTGGAATTTTCCATCTTAAAACCGATCGCTTCCGTTTCGGGAATTTCAGGTCCTAAAGCTAAATTAGGGATCTTGTTAAAGAAAGCATTCTATTATGGAACCTTAATTCTTTGGTATCTCACCTTTAAAAAGATAAATCTGAATCTTACCCTTTTCGCACTTCTGAAAAAGAAATAAGGTCCTTTTCGATCCTAGGATATAACCGAGCCTTTTTCTATACTCAAAATATAGTTCAAGGCGGAGACCAGATCCGGTGAGGTCCAGTATTCTCGGCCTTCTAATTTTTTCTTCTGGAGGGTTACGGTCTTTTTCTTACCGGAATCGATAGGTTTTGATATATGGAACGCCTGCACTCCGACTCCCAGGGCCCCACGGATATCGTCTTCTAAGGAATCTCCGATCAGATAAGAATTTTCTCCCTTAGCTCCTTCCAAAGCTTTTTGGAACATCAAAGGAGAAGGTTTTTCTTCTCCGATTTCTTCGGAGGTCACCATCCGATATTTTATATCCTTGGGGAGTAACACAGAAAGTTTCAGGACCTGAGTGCGTAGAGATTCGTTAGTGATAAATACCAAGTCCTGGATTTCCTGCAGTTCCTTGAGGAGCTTCAAAATTCTTCCGAAATCCTTGGCGTTCTTTTTCTTCCATTCCCGAATCCCGTTCAAGAAGAAACGAAAGTACAACGAGTCTAATTTCAAAATCAGAGAAGGATTCGTTCGGCCGAAAACGCCTTCGGTTAGTTTCTTAAAATACAAGAATCGCAGACGATTCACAGGGTTATTAGGAAGGGCGAGTTTGACTTCTTTTCTTGCGGACTCATAAGCTTTCCGAAATTCGGAGGAGGAAGAAAAGCCTAACGCCTTTGCTTGCGTCTCCAATCGCTTGACTGTGGCCTCGTAGATCGAAGTCGAATCGAAAAGAGTGTTATCTAAATCCAAAAGAAGAGCCATAGGAATACATTCCGAATCCGTGTCGGAAAGCCAAGGAGAATGCGGATCGTGATTATCCTTTCTCTTTTTCCTTGCCTCTTCTTCGAGCCCGAATAATCTTCGATTCGCCCTATGCAAGAGGAACGCTTTTCCAGAAAAATCTTTCTTTCGGTACTCGGATTCTGTGCCTTACTAATCGGTGTAGGAGGATTCTTTCGATTCGGTAAGAGAAAAGTAGAGGGAAAAATCCTAGGCCCGAATCGGGAGGCAGGTCATAGACTTCGGCAGCCCAGATCGGATTTCCGACCGCAAGGAAACTCGATCCGCACCAAGGTACTCATAGCCGGTTCCGGAATCTCAGGGCTAGCCTCCGGATACTATCTATCTCAGTTCGGAATCCGAGATTATATTCTCCTGGATCTGGAAAACGAAGCGGGAGGAAATTCCCGCTACTCCGAAAGCAATTCTCTCAAATATCCATGGGGCGCTCATTATCTTCCCCAACCAGGTCCCGAGACGGTGTTAGTTCGAAAATTTCTGGAAGAGAACGGACTTGTGGAAGGAAAGGATGCATCCGGAAATCCGATTTATCCCGAAAAATATCTCTGCTTCGATCCGGACGAAAGATTATTCTACCAGGGAAGATGGCAGGCCGGACTGGTTCCCAGAAGATCAGGGGAACCGGATTCGCAAGAACTGGAATTTCGTAAACTTCTATCATCTTGGCAAAACAGAATAGGAAGAGACGGAAAAAAAGCATTCAGCATCCCCGTCGATTTCTCTTCTCGAGATCCGGAAATCTTGAAGCTGGATCGTATTCCATTTTCCGAATATTTGATCTCTGCCGGAATTCGTTCTCCCGAGATTCTCTGGTATGCGGATTATTGCACCAGGGACGATTACGGTGGTCATTCGGATACGGTTTCCGCTTGGGCAGGGTTGCATTATTTCTGCTCTCGCCTTAGGGACGAAGAGGATTCCCCCCCTCTTCTTACCTGGCCGGAAGGGAACGGATTCTTAATGGAACTCTTGAAATCTCCTTCTAAGGAAAAAATCCGCACTTCTTCCTTGGTAGAGAGAATTCGAAAAGTTCCCGGTAAATGGGAGATCAACGTCTACGATTTGAAATCCGGAAAGGACACCGCCTATATTGCGGACCAGGTCATATACGCTCTTCCTTCCTTTACTAGAAAATACGTATTGGGAGAGAAGAGCACCTTCTTACAAAATCTGGAATATTCTCCTTGGATGGTGGCCAATCTATTCGTGGACGAATTGCCTCAAGGCAAGGGACATCCTCCGGCCTGGGAAAACGTCATCTACAAGAGCGCTTCTCTCGGATACGTGGTCTCTACCCACCAAGACTTGAGAGCCCAGAGGCCCCAATCCGTTCTTACCTATTACCAGGCCTTCGGAGGAAAAGATACGATTGCGGCCAGAAGGTCCCTGCTTCCTCGAAACTGGAATGATTGGAGAGAACTGATCTTAGAAGATCTGAAACGTCCGCATCCCGATATCAAAAACCTAGTATCCCGAATCGATATCATGGTCCATGCACATGCCATGATACGTCCGGTTCCCGGATTTCTCTGGGGAGGAGAAAGGGAAAAGCTTTCCCAGTCCCAAGAAGGATTGCATTTCGCTCATTGCGATTTGAGCGGTATTTCTATTTTCGAAGAGGCGCTCACTCGAGGATTCGAAGCCGCCAAAAAAGCGAAACATTTCCGAGGGGTATCCTAAATGACCGATCATCGGAAACCTTGGATTTTCTCCGCTCGTTTCGATCTTACCTGGATACTCGGGCCGGGGATTCTGTCGGTCATTCTAGTACTGATCGCGGACTATTTCGATTTTCCGAATGCCGGTCCAAGTTCCGGAGCTTCCAGGACCGACGGCAAGGCATTGCCTCCTTGGTTATGGCTGGCCTTGATCCCAGGTATAGACGTGGCGCATGTTTATTCCACCCTATTTCGTGCCTATTGGGACAGGGAAGTCTGGAATCGTAGAAAGACGTTATTGACTCTCACTCCCTTATTCTGTTTCATTTCGGCGCTCATTTTATATTCTTTCGGTAAGTCCGTATTTTGGACCTGCGTATCCTACCTAGCCGTTTTTCATTTTATCCGACAACAATACGGATTCTTAAGTCTATACGCACGCGGAGAAAAAAGAACCCAAGGTCTACTTTCTTTCAGCTGGGACAAAGCCACACTCTATGCGATCACGATTCTGCCTGTAGTTTATTGGCATCTGGCGCCCGGAGGCCGAAAGTTCGAATGGTTTACGGAAGGCGACTTCTTCTACTTTCCACAAAAGTCCCTGGCCGAACTAACGATCCTATTCTTCTGGATTTGGGTCGTTCTTTACGCTTTCTCGCAGATCTATCTTCTAATACGTAAAGAATACATATCGATCGGAAAACTGTTATTACTCTTCAATACGGCTTCGGTATGGTACGTTGGAATCGTTCTATTAAATGACGATTTCGCATTCACTTTTACGAATGTAATAAATCATGGGATTCCTTACATAGCGCTAATATACGCTTACGGAAACTTTCGCCGCAAGAATCTCCCCCATTTCTTTTATACCGCATTCTCCAAAGGTCTACTCGCAATCCTGCCGTTTGTCGGAGTCTTACTTCTTCTCGCATATTCGGAAGAGTGGTTATGGGATACTTTTGTTTGGAGAGAACACGCGGAAATATTCGGAAATCGATCCGTCTCGGTTTTGGAAATCGGAAGAGGATTAGAATTCATATTGGTGCCTATGTTCTTCCTCCCCCAATTCACCCATTACATTCTGGACGGCTTCCTATGGAAGGGAGGAAAAGAGAATGAAGAGTTGGTGGGCTTCCTAAATAGGCCCAAGTCTTAATGGATGAACATAAACGAGTCGGAAACGGCCCTAGGGACTGAAAAACGGACCCCTTTTTGTTTTCCGATAGACAAGCCCGGTTTTCCTCTCATAATGACGAAAAAGGAAAACAGGATCCGCCTCCATGATCATCGTAGAAGGAATCGACTATATCGTAATACCAACCGGGGACCTAAGCGCCTCTGTTAAGTTTTATTCCGAACTCTTTGATTTCGAACCAGTGGAAGAAAAGGGTGGGGATTTCGCCATCATCGGACTGGATTCCGTGAATTTGAAACTCCTCAATACCAACGGGGTAAAAGGAGCTCTTTCCGAAGCAAAATCTCCCGTTCTTAGCTTCGTTCTGGACGTGGACGATTTTACGGAAGCAATCGTTGAATTGGAATCCAAGGCAGTGCAAATCGTTCGCGGCCCGGAAGCAAGAGACGGCGGAGAGTTCCTACATTTCTTGGACCCCTCCGGAAACATTCTCGAAATCAATTATAAAGAAAGCAGATAAGCAATTCTTTACTGCTTTAGAAAATGAAAAGCCCTCGAAACTTCGAGGGCTTTTTTGTTGATTCGGGGTTTTTGCCCTGGCTTAAGAAAGTTTATCTACAAAGGCGCCTTTAACCTTGTATATTTCTCCGGCATAATCGGAATCCATAGATTTTTTATCGGAAGTGTCCGCCTGCTTATTTTCATAAGGCTTGGTAGGAATCCCTTCTACCCTAGGCATTTTACGAGGATCCGAAGAGGCTCTTTCGGGTAACCCGAGCTGGATCGCGGCGATAGTACTCATATCTGTCCTCCTCTCCGAATCTTAAACCAAACGTTCTAAGAAACCAAGTATTTTTTCCGGTATATTCCTATGGAAAGGAGATTTCGCAATTCCCTTGGCCCGCAGTAACGAACATTTGGACCGTATAATAGCTGGGAAATGATAAAGTAGGCTGGTATACCCAAGTGCTTGTATCCGTAAAAGTTCCCACACTCGTTTGAGAACAGGTCTTGGAGAACAAAGTATAAATCAATAAGGTATCACAAGCGATCTTGACATTCGTCGGACCGTCCGGATTTAAATCGATTCTCAGAGCTTTGGTTCCCGTCTGGCCGGTTATTTGGAAAGTCTTTGAGTTCGGATAACTCACTCCGAACTCGTCTCCATATTGGTTATTAAAAGATTTATAACAATCTATGTAGAATTTTCTTCCATAACAGTTCGAGGCAGCGCTACCGTTATCCGGATCGCAATACACCGCTCCTCCCTTGCTTACGAATAAGGTTCCTGTCGAGGCTCCGGCCGGAACCGTAGTGGTGATTTCCGTAGAAGTGGCGGTAAGCACTGTCGCAGCTACTCCGTTGAATGTAACCTTGGTGAGATTCACATCCGGTGTGAATAATCTTCCCTTGATAGTCACGGAAGTTCCCGGAGTCGCTCCGATCGGAGGCGCACCGGAAGGAGGATCGATTTCCGTTATCACAGGATCTCCTATCCCCAGCTGAGTCGCTAGATCCGTATTTTTGCTATCAGAACAAGAAAGTCCCACGACGGCTAAAAAAGAAATTAGAAGGATTGCTCTGCCCAAAGAATGCATTTTTTCCCCAAACTAGAACCGTTCTCAGTTCGCGCTTTTGCTTGCCGATTCCAAAAAACCGACCAACCTACCCTATTATCGGAAAAAAACCTTCCCTCGAGGAAAGTTTTTTCGGAAGGAAACGAATGAGCGAAACTGTTTTATATTCCATCGAAGATTATACGAGTATAATTACCTTAAATCGACCTGAAAAACGAAATGCGATCTCCAGAGATTTGCTATTAAATCTTATGTCGCATATTGAGAAAATAAAATCCGACCAGAAAACGAGAGTCTTAATCATTCAAGGAGAAGGTTCCGTCTTTTGTGCAGGTGCCGATCTAAAGGAAAGAGCCGAGATGTCGGAAAAGGAAGTGCATCGATTCCTGGATGACGTCGGAAAATGTTTCCAAGAAATAGAATCTCTTCCGATTCCTACGATCGCCGCATTGGACGGCGACGCTTACGGCGGAGGCTTGGAATTAGCTCTCTCCTGTGATTTTATCCTTATGAATAGTAACGCTAAGGTAGGCCTCACGGAAACCGGATTGGGTATTATTCCCGGGGCAGGTGGAACCCAAAGATTACCTAGAAGAATCGGAACCACCAAGGCATTAGAACTGATTCTTACCGCTGCAGTTATAGATGCGGATACCGCACTCCGACTCCAGTTGGCAAATTCCGTCTGGCACGACTCGGCTTTTATGGCCGCTAAAAGACTTGCGGCAACCCTCTCTGAAAAAGCTCCGATTTCCCTAAAACTAGCTAAGGCGGCAATTCGGGAAGGACTAGGAAAGGAAATAGGCTCGGCCCTGAAAATTGAAAGGAAGCATTATAACCGGACTTTAAATACGGAAGATCGTCTAGAGGCCTTGGCTGCGTTTCGGGAAAAACGAAAACCACAATTTAAAGGAAAGTAATCCCACCAAAAAAGTGGCGAGAGTTCGGCCCGGGAGAAAAATAGGAAAAAACGCCAAGCGGGAACGAAAATGATTCTAACGGGTAAGGAAATTAAGAAAAGACTGGAAAAGGATATCCTAATCGATCCTTACTCCGATAGCAGATTGAATCCGAACTCGTATAACTTGCGTTTGTATAATGAACTCGTACGCTATACGGATTCTCCTTTGGATATGCGTAAACCCAATCCTTCCGAAACCTTAATCATCCCGGATACCGGACTGAAACTGGAACCGGGAGTTCTGTACTTAGGAAGAACCTTGGAATATACCGAAACGCATAACCTGGTCCCGATGCTGGAAGGTCGTTCCTCGATAGGCAGATTGGGAATGTATGTCCACGTGACTGCGGGATTCGGAGACGTAGGCTTTAAAGGGTTCTGGACTTTGGAGATTTCCGTAATCCAACCTTTGATCATTTATCCGAATGTGGAGATCTGCCAGATTTTTTATCACACCGTAGAAGGCGAGATCACGGAATACAAATCCGGTAAATACCAAGGCAATAAAGGAATCCAAACCTCTATGCTTTATAAGGATTTCGAGAACGGAAAATACTGATCTTTCCGATCAGGAATTTTGGCTGTCTCTACGGATCAATCGGACCAGCTTTTGAGCGTTTTCATTTTCCGGATCTAGGGCCAACGCCATATGAGCGTATTCCAAGGCTTCTTCGAATTGCTCCGTCTGCCTATATAAATCCGAAAGATTGACCAGGTTTAGAGGATTATCCGGTTGGAGCTCTTGCATACGTTTCGCCGCGAGAATCGCCTCGTCCATCCTTCCTATCCTGCGATTCGCCAAAGATAGATAGTACCAGTACTCCACCAAATCGGGATCGCTTCCCAAATAATGATTCAGTACTTCTACGGCTTTGGAGTAATTCTTTCCTTTAAAGCTCAACAAACCAAGCAACTTGGTGACTTTGGTGTTTTGAGGATCGGATTCGTAGAGACCTTCCAAGGCGTTGAGCGCCTGGCTCAATCTGCCTCCTACATAATCTTCCTTCGCCTTCTTATATATGAACTTCCAATCCAGAGGATCCGTTAGTTTGTCCTCTGTCTTAGGAGAAGAGATCGGCATGTATTCCACACGAAGTAAGGACAAGTCGTCGGTCAGTTCTCCTACTTTGAGTATCTCTTCTTCGATTCCGATCAGATCGCCTTTACCTTTTTCGACCAACTGAAGGAAAAGCATCTCGTCTTCGTTGATCGTGCGAATCTCTTTCTCCGGAGTCAGATCCAAATCGTCCTTTCCGTCCGAGCCGATAATCAGAACGTCTCCCGGTTCCAATCTAGTTTGGTGTACTTTAAATTCGTATTCGGAATCCAATCCTATCTTTCTGAGAGTCAGTCCTGTTTCCAAGAAACCGGCCCTTCCGTCTCTGTAAATGACGGAATACGGGTGTTCCGCGTTGAAATACCAAACCTTTCCGCTCTCGTCTTCTACAAGTAAGAAGGTTCCGGAAATTACCATCGATCCGTTGAAGGATTTGAAGACGGATTGCATTTCATCGTATATTTCCGTAAGCCATTCCGAAGGACTGGAATCCAGTACACGGTCGTTTGCCGCGGAGCGGGCCAAAATAGAATTGATGACCACCCCCATCACGAGAGAGCCTCCCGCACCTTGCATGGATTTTCCCATAGCGTCTCCGTTCATCGCAAACGTATAGCGTTGGTAATCGTCGGGTTTTCCTAAACGGAGATTTCCGGTAACACAAAGGTCGCCACCAAGATCGGCATGCTTTCCTTTGAACTCGAATTTCTTTTTCTGGTGGAGAATGAATTGGGTCCCCACCTTGGAGGACTTATTCGCGTTATAAAAAAGCGGTTTCGCAAGAAGAGAAGTTAGGAAATAATCCCCGTCTTGCTGCACTTTCAATCTTTGGAGTTCCTCGATTTTTTCGGAGAGTTCGGTAGTTCTATCCCGAACCTTCGTAGCCAAGTTTTCCGCGTATTCCTGCAATTCTCCCCTGGCCTGACGAATCGAAGTCACCATGCTATTGAACGAATCGGATAAGAATCCGATCTCGTCCTTCAGGTCCACCTGAACTTCCACATCCAAGGCGCCTTGATTCACCTTCTCCATTCCGGATAAAAGACGATTCAGAGGAGAGACCAAGCTTTGTCGGAAGAATAGAGGAAATACGAAGAATATGACGATAAGCACGATTCCCAAGATCATGGTCTGCTTTGCCGCAGTCGGGTGCATGAACTCCCTGTATTTTCTATAAGAATATCCCACCTCACTTACCAGGTCCTTTTTGACGTCGTAATGGATATAGGTCACAAAATGGCGATGCTCATCCAGGCTCTTGCGATAATGGCGATACAATGCGGGCTGAAAGGGACGGAAATACAGAAGAATCTCCGCCTTCAAATCTCCGATCAAAAGGTCCTTATCGTTTAGAGTGCAATTGCCGTCTTTTTCTTTCCAACGAGCGAGTAGATGGTCCCTAAAGGCCGCCACACCCTTATCCGCACTCTTTAGAAACTTCCGCCCGTCCAAGCAGAAGTCCTTAGGAAAGATATAATCCAGTTTATTGGAAGTTACGAACACGCTTGTGTTCAAAGAATTGAGGGATTCGAATAACTTAGTCTTTAGCTCTTTCCCTTCGAGGTTGGGATTGGATTCCAAGAATTTCAGTATGGTAGCACGGTATCCGCTGAAATATTCGTGAGTATCCTTCAGAAGCTTTTTTAAAGAATTTCTAAAATCGTTTTCTTCCAGGAGTTTGATTCGCTCGAACAAGATCGTATTCTTAAAGTCTATTTCCAGTTGAGGAAGTCGAAGATCGTGTTGGTTGCTATAACGGGAATAGTCCACCGGTTTAGAGTCGCCTTCCCACTGGACGATATATTCCATTTCCGGAGTCGATCTTCCACCTTCCAGAACTCTCGCCATATTTACGATGGCTTTAGTATCGTACTCCGCTTCCTTGTCCTGATTCGAAATAAATACGAGAGCCTGCATGATGAGCATCAAAGTCACGAAAGTGATCCCTACGATCTTCACCATAAAGGTGGTTTTTTCTTCGCTGAAATTTAAAAAAATCACGAGGATCAGGAAAAGTCCCAAAGTCATCAAGAGAACGATGGAAGTGAGGTAGGTGGATCTTTCGATATATCCGTCTCTACTTAGAATATTGGTAAGCGCGGGTACGACTCCTCCGGCCAATAGAGCGCTCATAAATCCGCCGATAGCGAATCGCACCCTGCCGCTAGTCTTGATCATTCTCCAAATCGGAATGATCAGAAAGGAAACTAACACAAAGAGTCCGATCAGGATCGCGATCTTTCGAGAAGCATCCTCGGCGTTGAAGTCCCAATGGTGAGCGGTAAAATGGTATTTTTTGGGAGCGTTATACGTTACGTAGAAAAAATAGGAAACCCCGATCGCCATCACCGAATATTGTCCGATCAATAGATTCCGATTCAATTTAGGATGGGCGTTTTGGGGATAACGGGACATGAATTGCCCCAAGTGCATCAGAGCAGGAAGTATGAATCCTACGGTAAGCCATCTATGATAGGCGGCATTGGGATGGTAAAAGAATGCGGCAAAGAAATATCCGGTGCAAAAAAAGGCAAAGAATAAGGAACCGAGAGCCAAATGCATAGTACTCGAGGACTTCTCCCTCAAAAACAGGAAGAATAAAGAGGTAAATAGAAAGGCGAGGACCGCCAAAAGACTCCCGAAGGAGTAATAATTCAGAAGAATGTCGCTCTTAAGTACCGAGAATATTTCCATAAGCTTCTAAAAGGAGGGAGAGTTTTAACTTAAGTCTGGTTATAAATCCTATACAGGAAAACCGTCCTAAATCGCCAAAACCCCTCTTATAAATGGATTATATTGATCCAGGAACGATTCTAATCAAACTAAAAACGAAATTCGCTCTGCAAAGCCTATTCATAACGGATGCGATATTAAGTATTCTTCTCCAAATTCCTAAAATCGAAGCTTTCGGATCGGGAAAGAAATTATAATTTTTCGATATCTTGGGGTTTGGTAAACGAATTGGCGGAATAAACCGCATACGGCCCGGGAAACACCCAACCTTGCAATATCCTTGCCCAGTCTTTTCTTTGTATATTTCCCAGTAATTGAAGAACGGATTGAGTGGTGAGAGAGGAAGAAGCAGCAACTTGCTTCAAGAAATTCTTATATCCTTCGGGTCCTAGTTCTTTGTATAGAATGAACTGTGTTCGGACGCACTTGGAATAGTACCAAGGCCCCAAAGAAGCGTCAGTAAGATGAAAGTCTTGGCTCAAAGGAGGATCTTTTTTGGGTAGTTTTTCCTCCAAGGACCATTCTTCCCGAACCGACAGCAATTCTTCGGAATCCAGTCTTAGAGTTCCTTTCTTAGCCAATAGGTAGGGAAGAAAGGATACTATTCCTTCGCTTAACCATGTCGGTTCCGTAAAGTAATAGTGTCCTAGCTCGTGCAATAATAACGCGGGATATCCTTGGGGAACCAGACCTGCCTCCATGAATATTCCGATATCCTTTCCCAGGTCTCCAGAAACGTTATTATATCCTCCGGCCCTGGTTCCGTTTAAGAATACGGCTTCTTTTAGAACTAAACGGATTTTATTTTTCTCCGAATCCGGTAAAGAACGGTAAATCGGCAGGGTAGCTTGGTGAAAAGGAAAGCCCAGATACGACTCATAAGAATCGATTAGTCCTTTCGTTTTTTCAAATGCGTAACGATTCCAATCCGGATTTTCCGTTTCGTTCCGAATAACGATCCGGACATCCCCTCCCCTTAAGCGAAGATTGAATTCGGACTCTGCGGTCTTAGAAGTTTTTGAGCGATTTTGAGCGGATAAGGATAGGGTAGACGTTAGGACCAGAAGACTGAATCCGATCCGAAAAAAAACCTCTCTCCGGAAAGAGAGACCGATCAACGGTCTCTCTCTATCAGTCGGATCAATTTATGAGCGTTCTCATTCCCGGGGTCCTCTTGTAGGATCTTACGGGCATACTCCTCCGCACGATCGTACATCTCCATCAATCGATAGATATCGGAAAGATTGACCAGGTTGGACATATTATTGGGGTCCGCTTCCAAAAGTTTCAGACTTGCCGATAAGGCTTGGTCGTATTTGCCCATTTTCTTATTTGCAATGGACAGATAGAACCAGTACTCGTGTAGATCGGGATCCGAGCTGAGATAATTATTCAGAACCTCTACAGCGGTAGAATAATCCTTTCCTTTAAAGCTTAAGAGACCCAATAATTTGTTCAATTTCTGATTGGCACTATCATGCAAATAACCGGTCTTGAGTAACTCGAGAGCCTCTTCTAATCTACCGGTCTTATACATTTTTCGCGCTTCTTCGTAGACTGAATCCGTATTGAGCGCCTTGTCTATATGATCGGAATCGTCGAAAATATCTTCGATTTCGTCTTTTTTAGGTTCGCCCTGGAATTCTATCTTCAATAAGGAAAGGTCGTCCGTAAGTTCTCCGGTTTTGCGGATTTCGATTTCGATATCTTCCAAATTGGCCTTTGCATGTTCCACATGGCGAAGGAAAAGCATCTCGTCCTCGTTGATCGTTCGAATGGTTTCCTCGGGAGTCAGATCCACGTCGTCCCGACCGTCCGATCCCAGGATCAGCACGTCTCCCTTCTTCAGTTGGAAACTTCTTACCTTAAATTCGAATTCGGAATCCAATCCCAATTTTCGGAGAGTCAATCCGTCTTCTATAAAACTAGCCTTGCCGTCCCGATAGAGAACGGAATAAGGATGTTCCGCATTGAAATACCAGACTTTTCCGGTCTCGTCTTCGACCAAATACAAGGCTGCGGAGATCACCATGGATCCGTTAAAGGATTTGAATACCGCATGGATTTCGTTGTAAACCTCGGCTAGCCATTGCTCCGGTGTGGCTTCCAAGATGCGATTATTCGCCGCGGAGCGGGCCAGAATGGAGTTCATAACGACTCCCATCACCAAGGCTCCACCGGCGCCCTGCATGGATTTTCCCATAGCATCCCCGTTCATGGATACCGTATAGCGTTTGAAGGAATCGGGACGTCCCAATCTAAGATTTCCTGTGACGCAGATATCTCCGCCCAGGTCGGAGTGCTTTCCTCTAAACTCGAATTGCTTCTTCTGACGAATGATGAAATCGGTGGATACCAACTTGGATTTATTCGCGTTATAGAATAATGGCTTCGCAAGTAAGGAAGTAAGGAAGTAGTCACCGTCCTGCTGGACTTTGAGTCTTTGCACCTCTTCCATCTTTTCCTGGACTTCTCGGGTTCTTTCCCTGACTTTCTCTTCCAGGTTTTCCGCATAATCCTGCAATTCCCTTCTTGCCTGTTTGATGGAGGAAACCATGGCATTGAAGGAGTCCGCTAAGAATCCGATTTCGTCCCGAACCTTTACGGGAACCACAACGTCCAGATCTCCTTTATTCACTTTCTCCACACCGGAGAGTAAGCTATTCAAAGGATCGACGAGACTGTTTTTGAAGAATAAGGGGAATAACGCCAATACTACGAATAGCACGGAGAGCAAGATGATGGTTTGCTTCACCGCCGTTGGGTGCATGAATTCGCGATACACTCTATAGGAGAAGCCTACTTCGCTCAGTTCCGACTTTTTAGGATCGAATTTCATGAAAGCCACATAATGGCCCAATCCGTCATTACTCCTACGATAGTGGCGGGTCTCGCTCGGCTTAAAATATCTAAAGTAACGTAGAATTTCGGATTTAAGAGGCCTGTATTCCAGCTTCTTTCCGTCCCAGAGACAATCTTCGGACCAATGAGAGAATATCTCCTCTTTAAACGCGTTCTCAGCGGAGCCCAACGATTTGATCAGATTCCGCCCGTCTTTGCAGAACGATCCCTCGGATAGACCCTCTAATTTATTCGTGGTCACGAAGGCATTCTTATTCCATACTTCCGCATTGGATACGATCAGAGCCTTGAGTTCCGCAGAAGAAAGTTGAGAATTGGAGGAAACCAAATCCTTAATCACTCTCTTGTAACCGCCAAAATAAGAATGGCTTTTAGAAAGAAGGGAATCCAAAGAAGGTTTGAAATTCTGATCGTCCAAATTCCGAATTTCTTCGTAAATCGCTACGTTCTGTAAGTCAGTTTCGGATTGCTTCAGGTCCAAATCCAATTTGGAATCGTAACCCGACAAGTCCATGCTATCCTTGTTATCGTCCCATTTCAGAATATATTCTATGTCCGCGGATTTGACCCCGTTTTCGGTCACTCTTTCTATATTCACTAAACGTAAACTATCGTATTCTGCGTCCTTTTCTTGGCTGGATATATAAACCAAGGCCTGAACGATCAAACAAATCGTGAATAGCGTAATACCCACGATCTTAACCATAAAAGTAGTCCGTTCCGCGCTATTATTGATGAAGGCGATCACCAAGAACGAAAATGCGGTCAGGAAGAAGATCGTATTGGAAGTGATATAAGTGGAACGTTCCATCACCCCGTCGCGACTCAGGAAGTTGGAGATATTCGGATAAATCGCGGCGATCAAGAATCCGATAGTGAACATTAAAAGCGCGATTCTTCTCTTGTCCTTGGTAACGATGACTCGCCAAGCAGGAATAATGATAAATCCCACTAAGGAGAATAGAACGATCACGATCGCCAGATAACGACTCGCATCGTAAGCGTTAAAGTCCCAGTGATGGGCAGTAAAGTGATAAATCTTTTCCGAAATACCGGTAAGATAAATGAATAAGGCTACGGAAATTCCCCAGACGGAGTATTCTGCGATCAGAACCCATTTAGCGATTCTCTGGTTGCTGTTTCCCGGAAAGCGAAGTAGGAATTGGGTATAGCTGGCAAGTGCGGGAAGAATAAAACCGCCCGTTAGCCATCTATGATAAGCCGCCCAAGGATGATAAAGAATCGCCGCTAGAAAATATCCGGTCTCGAAAACGGTAAGGAAAATGAATCCGATTCCTAGATAAGTGGTGGCGATCGTTTTGTTTCGGAGCGTTAAAAAGAAAACGCCGAGGAAAAGGGTGGTCAACGTGACCAATAAACTTCCGAAAGAATAGTAGTTAAAAAGGACCTGGTCCCAAGACAGCGGATTAAACCCCATAAACTCCCGTAGTCGGTTCGAATTCCGGTCATCGAAAACCGACGCAAAGCCGAGTCTTTATTTTTGATTTGCCTTCCGAAGAAATCCAATTCCCGAAAGAGGCGAAAAAACGGCTGAAGCCTTCACTATCATTTTGAAAAGGGAAAAATCAATAGAAAAATAAGAACAAGCCTCCTATTCTGTCATGCATGCCGACTGAAGAACCGATGAAGTCTTTGAGTTTCCGTCTCAAACGGATGTTAAAGGAAAAACTGTGGCTACGAGTCCTTATCGGGTTATTCGGCGGATTCTTGACCGGGCTCTATCTGAGTCCCGAAAATCAGTTCGTCTCAGCCGAATTCTCCAAAGCCTTAACCTCCTGGTTGGGTCTCCCCGGGCATTTTTTCCTTATTCTACTTCAGATTATCATGATCCCACTGGTGTTTTGTTCGATTTTACTCGGGATACATGCGGGAGAAACATTAGAAAATCTCAAAAGTTTCGGCCTAAGAGTCTTCGGCTACTTCGTTATGACTACCTTTCTTGCCGTAGGCATCGGTATCGGTATCGGAACCCTAATCCAACCGGGAAGCTTCGTGGACACTGCCGGAATTCCGGCTGCCCCATCCTCCAAAATCCCGGCGAATTCGGAGCCTATTAGCCTAGATAAATTTCCGGATCTACTACTTTCCGTTCTTCCCAGAAATCCTTTCCAGACTTTCGCGAACGGAGACATGCTCGGGGTCGTTCTTCTCGCTCTGCTAGTCGGAATAGCGCTATTATCCATCGAGAAGGAAAGCTCCCAACATGTTTTACCGGTCATTAACGCAATATTTCGGACTAGTATGATTTTTGTAGATTGGGCGATGCAATTGGCTCCTTATGCGGTCTTCGGATTGATCGCTCAAATTACGGCAAAGATAGGCATCAAGGTTCTCTTAAGTCTAGGGGTCTATTTCCTGACCGTCTTAGGAGGACTTGCTTTAGTTCTTCTCATGTATTCCCTGATTCTCATCTTTTTTGCGCGCAAGAGTCCTTTCTGGTTTTTTAAACAAGCAGGAGAGGTGATGCTTTTGGCTTTCTCAACTTCCAGTTCCGCCGCAGTTCTGCCCTTCAGCTTAAAGACCGGAATTGAGAAGATGAAAGTGCCTCGAAAGATCGCCGAATTCATTCTCCCCCTAGGCGCTACGATCAATATGGACGGAACGGCTCTCTATCAAGCGGTCGCTACGATCTTTCTCTCCCAAGTCTACGGCATAGAACTTACCGTTGCAAAAATTCTATTCATTCTAGTCGCCACAGTCGTGGCGTCTATAGGAACACCTAGTACTCCCGGTTTGGGGATCGTAATTCTAGCTTCTATTCTCTCGGGTGCGGGCGTTCCGACGGAAGGAATCGGAATCATTTTGGGCGTGGATAGAATATTGGATATGTGCAGAACGACAGTGAATATCACCGGCGATCTTACCGCTTGTAACGTCTTCCAGAAGCTGGAAGAAAAAGGATCTTAATTCGTTCTTGGATCAAAAATTCTTCCGACTTACTTTCTATAATATTCTTACAAATCTTACCGTTCCTTTAACCGGCCTTGCCGATACCGCCATATTGGGACAATTGGAGACTCATACTTTCATGGCAGGAGTCGCTCTCTCCAATATTCTATTTTACTATCTCTTCTGGGCCTTCTCCTTTCTTAGGATGAGTACGACAGGCCTCACCGCCCAGTCCGAAGGCGGAGAAAATAAAATAGAATCGGGGCGCCTTCTTTTGAAATCAGGAGCTCTATCTCTCATCATCGGGGCAATCATTTTGGTATTCAAAAATCAGATCCGCGATTTCGGTTTTCTTTTTTTAGAGGGAGAAGCGGATGTGAAGAGCGCGGGCTTGGAATATTTCGATGCAAGAATCTATAGTACTCCGGCGGTCATGTGCAACTTCGTTCTTACAGGTTGGTTTCTGGGAAAATCCCAGAGCGTTATCGCTCTCATCGCGACTGCAGTCGCAAACGTCTCCAATTTTCTCTTAAATATCTGGTTCATTCTTCATTTGGGATGGAAATCGGAAGGAGCCGGACTCGCAACGACCATCAGCCAGTATCTAATGCTACTTTTCTTTTTACTCTTCCTACTAAAGGAAAAAGATGGGATACTCCGCGCTTTTCGATCGGAAGGGGTATTCGATCTAAAGGGATTTCGTTCTCTTCTATCTTTAAATTCCGATATCATGATCCGAACAGTATTACTGATTTCGACATTCAGTATTTTTCGAAATTTCAGCTCGGGCCTCGGCTCTTATACTCTGGCGGCAAATGCGATTCTCCATGAATTCATTTTAGTAGGAGCATTTTGGATAGACGGAGCCGCGTTAGCGACCGAAACGATTTCGGGAAATTTAAAAGGAAGCCGGGATCGAAACGGATTATGGAGAATTTTGAAATTAGGAATCTGGAGCGGACTATCCATAGCATTCCTATTCTCTTTTGTAGTTCTAATTTTTCCAGACCAAACCTTCGGCTGGATCAGTAAGACTCGCGAAGTGGTAAGAATCGCGAAAGAATACAGCCTATGGCTAGTGCCGATTCTTGTCTTCGGTTCGGTGGCATTTATTCTCGATGGTTTTTTTCTGGGACTGTCCGAAGGCAGAATTCTCAGAAACTCGATGTTCGTCAGTTCTCTAATATTCTTCCTGCCATTTGCTCTTTGGGGAAAGAAAGAAGCCGACAATCATCTACTCTGGTTTTCGCTCGCGACCTATATGCTCGGAAGATCCGTCACGCTAGGTTACGTGGCGTATAAAAAACTCTTCCTACAAAAATCGGAATCGTTCAGTTAGAGGAAAGGTCCGTTCCCTTGGGAAGAATGGAAATTTCTATCTCCGCGGGAATCGGTTTCCAAAAGTCGGAATCCTTGGCTTTGTACAAAAGAGGAGAAGGTAAGCCGCTCCAACCTTCGCTCCTGAATAGATCCACTACATCCTCCCCTTTTTGATAAGAACGGGAGGATTCTATTTTTTCGGGTCGAATGGTAGAAATCGGCACCCACCCGAAACCAGGTATGTAAATGTCCAATGTATCCTTGAAAGCAGGACTAGCAGGATTAGCGAAGGAAATCGTTTTTACAGGTCGGATCGGAATGCCGGAATCCGAAAGAGACTTTTTCAATCCGTCCCAATCGGATCGGAATAGCCTCGCATCGAAGATCTTATCGATGAAATAACTGGCGGCCTTATCCTTTACAGTGACCTTATTTTTGGTAAAAGGAGCCAAGTCCGTCGGAATCTCTTCCTTCTTCTTTAAAAAATCGTCGATCACATAATAACGAACGTTAGTAGTTCTTGCCTCGAAATGATATTCTAAAGACTGGGATCCTTTAGGATCGTCTATACCCAATTTTTTAGATAGAGCTCGAACCCCTAAAACGCTATCTCCTTTAAACTTAGGATCTTTGGTCTTCATATTCCGGATTCTTTGGTGTTCCGTTGTCGGAGGAGGAAGTAAACCCAAGGTTCCGCCTACTAGAGTGGGATCGTCCAAAGAATACTTCAATTTCACGTTGATCAGATAAGTCGCTTCTCCGGAAGAAAGAAAGCGATCGGTCTCGACGAAGGAGATTTTTTTCACTTCACGACTCGTTCTATCCACTACGTAAATTCTACTTCCTAGAATGGCAATGCCTCGAATATCCTTGGAAGGTGCCCGGACGGAACCCGTGATCTTTCCGTTGGTGGGATCGTATCTATAAACGTTTCCGTCGGAAGAATCGGTTACCCAAAGACTATCCCGGGCAAAGCAAATATCTTTCGGTTCCGCTCTATCGGTGGGAAAGCCTCCTAGAAATGTTTGGGTTCCCTTATCGTAGATGGTGATCTTTCCGCTATCCGCATCCAGAATATAGAGATAATTTTGGTAATTGGCAATACCTCCGATTTTATCAATCGGGACCGCAATGCGCTCCGTCACACCTCCAGTATTCGGTTCTATCTTAAGGACCATTCTCTTAGTAGCTACGAAGACTCTACCTTCTCTCGAATCGAAATTCAATCCGGCAATGAAAGGGATTCCCAAGTTATACGCTTCCTGTCTGCCGGTAGGGTCCACTTTGATGATCGCCCTACGCTTGCTATCTGCGAACCAGAAATTCGTTCCATCGTAGGAAAGACCGTAAGGATTCTCCGTAAGTTGGATATCCACATCTCCTTCTTCTTGAGAATGGATGGGAAAAAGGAAGAATAATAAAATTAAGGGAATAGAAAGTAAGACTCGATTCGTTTTCATATATCAAATAAGCTTTTTATTGTATTCCAGATATCCTCTCCCAAGCTAGATTGCACTCCGGAATTCGTAACCACTTCGAAAGGGGAAATCGGAAAGATAAACACTAAGGATAGCAACATCGCCCAACCGAAATATTTGCGGTATTTATCCATCGGAATCGGACTGTCCGGGACGTAGGGATGTTCCACTCGAATAAAATAATAGATGATCAATCCCCAAAAGATCCACGAATAATTCCAAATCGAAAGCAATAGAAACAGGGAAAATAGATAATAAATCCACTTTCTATATCTCTCGCCCGCCAAAGAGTAAATTATATGACCCCCGTCCAATTGTCCGAAGGGAAGAAGGTTCAATGCGGTCACAAGAAGTCCTACCCAACCGGCGAACGCAAGAGGATGATAATCCACCGTATATAATGCCGAATCGAAAGGGCCTAGTATTTTCTGAGAGGACCAATACACTAGTAAACTGTTGCCGAGTCGTAGTCCTGCACGATCGGAATCCGCAGCGAGTTGAGCCATTTGGTCGGAGATCGATTCCAGTGTGGAAAAATGCAAACCGATCCATAGACAGGGAAGGGATAAGAAAAGACTCATAGCGGGACCCCAGATGCCTATATCGAAAAGTTGGATCTTATTTCGAATCGGCTCCAATATTTTAATCACCGCGCCCATTGTCCCTACCGGCGACATCGGCATAGGAATGAAAAATGGAAGAGTCGCCCGAATACCGTAATATCTAGCGGCAGTGTAATGTCCCATCTCGTGGCAAAGAAGAATCAAAAGCAAGGACACTGAGTAAGGCCACTGGATGAGTAGAATTCGCATCATCTCCTCCCAACGCTTACCAGGAAGAGAAAGAAGATCTCCCTGAAAGGTTAAGGTGAGAAATGTGAGAACGAATAAAGATAGATGGAGGCCGTACCTCGGTCTGTTCAAAGGAAAGTCCCCGCTTTTTCAGCGATTTTCATTCGGTTCCCCTGCAAAACGATTCCTCCTTTACATAGGAAACCGATTTTCCAGAGTCTATTCATCAGACGATCATTCTTCCAAAAGAAATAGAACGGAAATCGGGATAACAACTTGTTCGAGAATATAAAGGCGATCCGAAAGAACGACCCAGCGGCCAAATCCTATATCGAAGTCGTTTTATGTTATCCGGGTCTTCACGCCCTATGGTTCCATTCGGTAGCGCATTTTCTGTATAAATGCAAGGTCCCCTTAGTTCCTCGCCTTATAAATACCTTCGCCCGATTCCTAACCGGAGTAGATATCCACCCGGGCGCTAAAATTGCATCCGGAATTTTTATCGATCACGGCCACGGAGTCGTAATCGGCGAAACAGCCGAGATCGGAAAAGGATGTCTCATCCTACAAGGAGTTACTCTTGGCGGAACCGGAAAGGAATCCGGAAAACGCCATCCAACCCTAAAGGAGAATGTAGTGGTGGGCGCCGGAGCTAAAATTCTGGGAAATATCACAATCGAGCATAACGTTCGAATCGGAGCCGGCTCCGTCGTACTTCGAGATGTCCCTCCGGATTGCACCGTAGTGGGTGTACCGGGAAAAGTAGTAAGATCCAGAGTGGATTTCGGAGAGGAAGGAGAACGTATGTTGGATCACGGAGAATTGCCGGATCCTGTCACCCGCGTATTCTCTATCCTAGTCGAGAAAATCGAAACTCTCCAAAAGGAAGTGAACGAGTTATATTCCAAGGAGAAGCACGGAAAGGCGCCGATTCCGGATCGCAAAAAGGAAGAGGAACTAAATCAATTCATCCACGGAGACGGAATTTAATCCGTCCCCAACCGACTTCGAGTCGGTAATTTTTTTGACATTCTGACCTAGATTCCTAGTAATTGGGCTACTATTTAAACACATAGTTAGTGTATTAGAGGGTCTATGAAATTTAAAAAGATAACGTCAGTGTCCGTAAGCATACTGCTTAGCTTCGTCCTTTTTTCTAATTGCGGAATATTAGTAAATCACGAGGATCTTTGCGCGGACGATTTGAAAAAGTATGACGAGTGTTTCACATTAATGTTGGCCGTCGATCCAGGCTGCGGACAAGGAGTAGGTACTTGCACTCCGGCTTACGTCCAGTTATCCAAGACCTTTTGCGACAGTAGAATGAGTATGAAAGGTTGCAGGGCCCATAGGGATTAATTCCGAATTCTTCCGCTAAAATAAAAAGCCTCCGATTCGGAGGCTTTTTTCTTAGAGCGAGATCCTAAACGAAACTATTTCTTCGGAATAAAACAGTCTACTCCGTCCTCTTTCAGTTTGGATTTTAGAATATCCGCTTTGGCCCGATCCGTAAAATCGCCCATTTGTAAAACGAACATCCCATCTCTCTCGAATAGATACACTTTCTCTCCGTATTCCGCCGAAAGATTCTTTCTATAATCCTCCGCCAAACGACTATTGCGAAAGACTCCGACCTGAACCGTTTGCCCTTTAGGTGCTCCCTTCACTAAAGGAGCGGGAGTGGCCACGACTTTTTTCGGAGTTAGTTTTTCAGGTTTATTCTCTTTTAATAATGCGTCTTCGTCGTCCAGAGCTTCCATGTCCTCGGATTCCGCTCCGGCTCCGCCTTTGCTAACTACGATCAAACCGACTCTCGCGATTCCTACATCCTTGAATTCCAGCGATTCGGCGGCCTTCTCGGAAAGATCGATAATTCTATCCTTCACGAAAGGTCCTCTATCGTTAACTTTAACCAGAACTTCCTTATCATTCTCTAGATTCTTAACTCGAACCACTGACCCCAAAGGAAGGCTAGGATGAGCTGCGGTCAGTTTCGTTTTATCGAAAATTTCTCCGCTAGCGGTAGGCTTACCGTGAAATTTCGGCCCGTACCAAGAAGAATATCCTACTTCGTCGAATTCTCCCGTCGATCCGCCTTGCTGGCGGGAAGGGGTAGTAGCCTTAACCGGTTTATTATCAGCCAAAAGATCGTCTAGACCCCTTTGGCTGGAGGAATTCTTAGCTAAAATCAAATCCCTTTTGGATTCCTGGTCCATCGGTGCGATTTCCTTTTCGAAGAAAATTTCCGACGGGTCACCGGATGCGCTGATACTCCTACGAGTCTCGGTGGAGGCGCATGCTGCGATGGTTGTAAGTGCGAAAATAGCAGCTATCTGTTTCATTTTAGACCTCTATCTCTCTCCTATATATTTTCGGCGGATTTGTAATTTTCCCTGAAGTTTTTTTCAGGTTGTTTTTCACAGGAATTTCGTCGATATTCCGGATATATGTCCGAGGCCGAGATCAAACGTAAATTTAACGAAGCCCTGAAATTCGAAAAAGAGGGAAAGGCCTCTCAGGCGGCCAAGGTCTATACGGATATCCTCGGGATGAATCCGAAATTCCAGAAAGCCTACCTGAACTTGGGCGCACTGTATTCCCGGATCGGAGATTCGGAAAAGGCGATCAAGACCTACCAAAAGGCCCTTGAGTTAGGCAAAACCACGGAATTGTATTATAACTTAGGCGTGGAGTTATACAGGCTCCAGAATTTAGATGCTGCTGTGAAGGCCCTGAAAAGTTCCCTAGAACTAAATAAGAAATATCTGAACTCACATCTTCTCTTGGCTTATTGCTATAAGCAGTTGGAGAAGCCCGATAAATCGGAGTTGTATCTCAGAAACGCGATCAAGATAGATCCGAAGAATAAGACCGCTTATTCCGCCTTGGCTACCATTTACTTCGATACGGAAAAATGGGAACAAGCTTTAGCCGCGGCAAATACCTCTCTACAGTTGAATCCCAACGACCCTCGCATGGAAATCCTAGCTACGGAGATCCATGTTAAACTCGGAAACTATAAACAATCTTTCGAGACTCTCAAGAAAGTAACGAGTAGCGCCCAAGGCTTCGTGCAATTTTCGGATTCCATCCAAGCCGCTAAAAAAAGTCCCAAACCGGAGGAGAAGGAATTCTTCAATAATCTGGAAGTCCTGACCCGCAAGAAACTGGACGAATTCAAAAACAAACTCACCTTATCCAAGGAAAACCCTCAGGACTTCGAAGCACCGGAGGCTCAGGACGCGCTTGATCTTTCTCTCATGTATTTGTTTCATGGAGATACGGAGCGCGCTTTAAAGTATCTCCTCTATGCTCAAAAAGACCTACAAGAAAATCCTAGCTCCGAAGCGTCTTAGTCCGATCCTATTCTTGGGATTGGCTCTAACCTGTTTGTATCCGGTCCGAAACAACGAGATCTTAGAGCAAGATACCCAATTCTTATTCTTACCCGCCAACGAATACACCCGCGAAAAAGTGGAAGAAGTAACTAGTCCTTGGCAGGCAAAATCCCATCGAGGAAAGGCGATCCTTGGTCCGGACAGGAATAATCTTGGAATCCTATTTCTCCGCAACTCGTTACTCGACGACGCGGAGACCGAATTTCTGGAGTCCCAAAAGCTCCTACCGAGCAACCCCGTCCCTTCTCTGAATCTATTAAGATTATATTATTTAGTAGATGATATATCGGAAGCCAAGAAATTCCTGAGCTCCTACTTAAAGCAGGTATCTCCCGTAGAAAGGAAAAAGTTCGAGAACCTTCTCCTAGAAACGGATCGCGAAGAAGAACTAGTCATTTTTCGAGACGCGCTATCCTCCATTCCCGGCCAGGAATTGGGAGCTTGGGAAGGATTGGCGGAATATTTCTTTTCCAAACAGGATTGGCCCAAGAGCTATTTCTATCTGGAAAAAATCCTACAGCAGAGTCCTTATCATAAGAACGGGCGAGGCCTTATGCTTCGTATCGCACACATTCTGGAAAAATGGGACGACGTTCTAGTTTTCGGAAATAGTCTGAGTGCCACCGGAGAGAGAATCCCGGAATTGGAATATTATATGGCCCACGCATACTTCGAGAAAAGAAGATATGCGGAAGCTCTCACCTGGATCGAAAAAGCTCCCGAATCCGAAAGAGAATCCATCGTATTTTTGGAATTATGGAAGAATGCTCTTCTTGCCAAATCTCCGAAGGGAGATGTCTCGGCTCTTCTTCCCTACTTTAAGAGATTGCAAACCAAAGGTCTTCAGATTCCCGAAGAGGAATTCTTTCCCACGACAACCCCCGAAGGAAAAGAAGCGATGGATCGAATTTTTTGGGGACATTAATATTTTCCGTTGGATAATTCCCAGGTGCGCATTGCTTTTAAAAAGGAGCTAGGAGAATGAGTCCGAAGAAACGGAACGCCTTGCAGCCAAAGAAATAACTCCGAAACCGCAGTCGGAATTTCTCTCTCTTCTACCGAAAGACCTCCTAGTCCGTTTCCTAAAAAAGATTTCTTAGTAACGGAAACCATCAGATTCGGAAACTCGTTCAAGACGTCCTTGATCGAAGAAATTACGCTGAAGCTTACTCTATAATCCGGACTCAAAAAAAAGCCCATTCCAGGATCCAAGATCAAACGATCTCCTGAAATACCGTATTCTGCAAAGGCCTGCCGACGTTCTCGGAAGAATTCCAAAACTTTTTCGATAACAGTTTCAGGAGTTAGGGGAGAATTTTCATTGGCCTTATCTCCGTGATCTTGGGAGTACATCGCGATGAATTTTACGGATTTATCGGAAGCTCTTCGAACGAGTTCCAGACTCTCCGGATCGGTAAAACCTTTGATATGATTGATATAATCCACGCCGGAGTCCAAGGCTCTACGAATCACGGAAGGCTTGAAGCTATCGATAGAGATAGGGATTCCTTCTTTTTTGAGCGCTCGGATTAGAGTCTCCATTCTTGCCCACTCCAGGTCCGGATCCACGAGCCCCGCAGCCGTATTCGAGGACTGGGCTCCTATGTCGATCACGTCAGCTCCTTCAACTATAAGAGATCTGGCTTTATCCAAGGCAAGCCCGGAATCCAGGTATTTTCCCCCATCCGAAAAAGAGTCGGTAGTTATGTTCAAAACACCGAATAATGCGGGTCTAGGCGGTAGGATTCCTTTGCCGTTTCCCCGTTGAACTGTCGTTTCTCCGCGAGTTTCCATCTTGATACTTAGGGCTTAGTTTCCGATACTAAATTCAAATGAAGGAAAATCCAGGATTTTCTCCGAGACAAGGAGCGCTCATGCTTTTTTCCCGCAGACTCAAACGCTATCATATGAATTCCAAAGGTATCATTCTCCTTCTTTCCGCGCTCCTGCTTTCTTACCTTTCCCCTGCAAAGATTTCTTCGCAGCCTATTCCTCCGCTCTTAGAAAGGAACTTCGGATCTCCTCTGAATACTCAGAACGACGAGTACAATCCAGTCATTAGTCCCGACGGAAAGTATATAGTATTCCAATCCAATCGACCGGGAGGAGAAGGAGAAATGGATCTCTGGCTCTCGGAAAACGCGAATTACAAGAAGAGGGATGGAGAAGCGGATTGGAGAAAGCCGGTAAATCTCAACCAAGGTATTTGGGAAAAGAATAAGAAGGAACTTCCTGCCGGAGAAAAGAAGGCCGAACTGTTCAATACCGATAAATTCGACGGCGGAGTCTCGATTCGATTCGACGAAGTCGGAAGCCCGAAAGAGATATTTTTCACTTCCGTTAAAAACGAGAAATCCAACCGAGCCGGACTGGACGCTTTAAATATATATTATACGAGTCGGGACGAAAAAACTAAGCTCTGGAAAGATCCGGTTCCGGTCCCCGAAATCAATTCCAATTTCAACGAGAAGATGCCGGCAATTTCTCCGGACGGAAAATATCTAGTATTCGCTTCGGACCGCCCGGGTGGTTTCGGAGAATACGATCTTTGGGTGAGTTATCGTAATCTTTCCACGGGAGCCTGGTCGAATCCGATCAACCTAGGTGCCGAAGTGAATTCCAAGGCCAGTGAAATTCTTCCCTATATCCATCCCGACGGAGAGCAACTTTACTTCTCTACGAACCGGGAAAATGAAAGAAAGAAGTTCTCCATATTCAGAGTTTTCTTAAATCTTCCCGCCGAAGCGGATACGGAAGATCCCGAAGACAAACTCACTTCCAGCAAAAACAAATTGGATCACCCTGTTCCGGAAACGGGAAGCTTAGAAAAACTTCCTCATCCTTTCAATCTGGATCCAGCGGAAGGAATAGACACAGAAGGAATTTCCTTCGATCAGGAAGGAGTTTGGGCGTATATCTCCTCCAATCGTATGGGCGGGCAAGGTCAGTACGATATCTATCGCTTCCAGGTTCCGGAAGGCTTGAGAAATTCTTACGACGTATCATTCGAAGGATTGGTACTCGACGGTTCGGAATCCACGATGATCGGACTCGATGCCACCATTAAGATCTTCGACGGAGTCAGTCCTCCCCGCACGATCACTTCTCGCAGAATCGGAGGGGACCTTTCCAAAGGAAATCCAAGTAACTTCAAAACGGTTCTGAAGACGGGCCGGGTGTATAGAGTGGAAATTTCTTCTCCGGGATTTTATCCTACGGAAGACAAACTGGATCTGCGAGGCAACGTAGAACGCAATAAGAAGATCTATAAGACTTATGTGCTTCTGCCCATTAAGGATGAGGAGAAGGGGAAAATCACGAGCGGAATCGATACCCAAGGAAAGGGTTTGAATGTGGTAGTGATCGACGCGCTCACAAAAGCTCCGATCGATGGAGCGAGCGTTACAATGTTTACACCTAAAAATAGACAGGGAGAAATTCTCAAATTCGACAGTTCGTCAAAAAATTTCCATATCTCTATAGTGCCAGATACGGACTTCGAACTTTTTGCAAAAGCGGAGAAATATATTTCCGAAAGTGTGAACATAATCAGGAAAGATATGAAACCGGGTTCCACAATTTCGATTTCTTTGAGAAAAGAATCGGACGTGCCGGTTGTTCTAGGTACAAAACTCTATTTCGAATTCAATAAGACCGACGTTACGGAATCTCATCGTCAACAACTCGATCGCATTGTGGAGTATCTGAAAAAGAATCCGTCCGATAAAATAGAGATCGGGGGCCATACCGACAATATTGCCTCCAAAGAATATAACACTCGCTTAAGCGGGAACAGAGCTCGGAAAGTTTACGAATATATTCAGAGTAAAGGAATCCAGTCCGCTCGATTGAAAGTTAGAGCGTATTGGTATTCACGACCCGAAGAGGATAACGCCACCGAAGAAGGAAGGGCGAAAAACAGGAGGGTCGATTTCCGGAAGTTATAAGGAGTCTAAATGGAAGTCGAATATAAATCCTTCCTACAATCGCCAAGGGTTTGGGACACGATCCGCGACCCTCAAAAGATAGAGTATATTCTGAAGGAGTACGTACACAACAATGGACTCTTTCTTAAAGAGAATCCCCTGAAGCAGGAATTACAGATTCTTCAAACGGCTTCGGACGGTAAGATTCATCTCAGAATCGATCCGGAATACGTGAACGAAGAAGGGGAAATCACGGTATACAAGACCCTTAGCAAACATATGGAGATCGGATTCAGAGTCCAGTCCGTCAATCATGACGACGGAGTCGTAATCTGTGTTCCCGAATATATTCGTATTGCTAAGGACGGAAGAATTCTGCCGAGAGTGGAAGGATTAGCAGGCAAAGTAGTCGCACACCGTTTTCATACTTTGAAAAAAGATCAGGACTCCACGAAGGTACTCGGGACCTCCGGGCAAATCCTTCTCACGGATTTGCATCGCAATATTCTCGCCGATTATCCTTTTTCAAGGCTCGTTTTTCCTACAGGCAAAGAATTGAATCCGGAGCAGGAATTATCCAAGAGATCCGGAAAAGCCATTTTCGTAAAAGATGCGATCACTCTCGAATCCCTCTCCAAAGAAGAAGCGCCTGGGTTCGATCTGATGGATCTTCGGAAAGAACTCGACGAGGAATTGCTTTTGGAAGATCGCATGAAGGCTTACAGATTGGGAAAAATCCAAGCTTTTGCAGTCTATCCGATCTACTATCGGGATCCTCTCGGCCCAAAACTTTTAGCATTAGGTTATGCGGAAACCAAAGACAAGCAACTCGATCCGGAAATTCTTAAAAAGTTCAAGGAACTCGAGGATATTTTCAACGAAAGGATAGAAGATTCCAACACGCTAGATTTGGACGTTCGACAAAACGTAGTGAATGCTTCCGAAGGCGGCATACTACTCGAAGTCACAGAATCCCAGTTGGTGGAATCCTTTTTGCATAAACCGTTTTTTACGGCGGACCTGACTTTCAAGATGCAAGCCCCGTTGCGATTCGCATTCAAAATCCGACATATTTCTCAAATCGGGGAAATTTACCTGGTCGGTGCAGAAATAGTTGGCTCCAACGATGCCAAGGCGAATATGACTCTATTAAAGAAGAATTTAAGCTTCATTAAGAGCGTCTAACAGGCTTGGAAAAACAGAAATCCTTTTTACCTACAACCCCTTACAAGGGGACTAGAGACTTTTATCCCGACGAAATGGCCCTGCGCTCATGGATGTTTTCCGTGATGCGCGAGGTTGTTCAGTCCTTCGGATACCAGGAATACGACGGCCCCATCCTGGAATCCTTCGAATTATACCAAGCCAAGAGCGGAGAGGAAATCGTACAGAGACAACTTTACGATTTCGTAGATAAGGGAGAAAGGCACGTGGCCATCCGTCCCGAGATGACTCCCACTCTCGCAAGAATGGTAGCCGGTCAAGTTCGCAACCTGGCCAAGCCCATCCGTTGGTTTTCCATTCCTAATCTCTGGAGATACGAGCAACCCGGTAAAGGACGTCTCAGAGAGCATTGGCAGCTCAACGTGGATCTATTCGGAGTGAATTCTTATCGAGCAGAAGTCGAAATTCTCCTGATAGCGGACTCCATTCTGAAAAAATTCGGAGCTCCCAAGGGAAGTTATCAGATCAAGGTCTCGCATAGAGGGATTTTGGATTCGTTTCTTGGAAAATCCCTCGGCCTCCCTCCGCAAAAAATCCAAGCTGTTTCGAAGGTCTTGGATAAGAGAGCTAAAATCAACAAACAGGAATTCGAGCGGGAAATTCTTCCTTTGCTCTCCAAACCGGATTCCCAACTTCCTTTGATATACGAATACTTAGAGAGTAATCTGGAAACCGTGGAAAAAATCCAAGGCATCGATCCGGATTCTCTTTCTTTCTTACGAAAACTATTCTCCGACCTGGCATCTTTGGGAATCCAGGATCAGATCCAATTCGATCCTTCGATCATCAGAGGGTTCGATTATTATACCGGATCTATCTTCGAAGTTTTCGATACCAATCCGGAAAATAGAAGGTCCTTATACGGCGGAGGAAGATACGATAACTTGATCGGACTATTCTCCAACGATCAACTTTCCGGGATCGGTTTCGGATTAGGGGATGTAACCTTCAAAAACTTCCTGGAAGGACACGGCTTAATTCCGGACCTAAAACAGAAAAAAGCCGTATTGGTTCCGATTCTGGACGAGTCCTTGTTTACGGAAGTACTAAAACTTGCGGACGAGCTAAGGGCGGCAGGGATCGGAGCGGAGACCATGTTAGAGGCGGCGAAACTAGGAAAACAGATCCAGACTGCGGAAAAAAAAGGTTACCGTTTCGTGATATTTTTAGGAGAATCGGAATCCGCCGAAAACAAAGTTCAACTCAAGGATCTCGTGTCCGGAGAACAATCCCTCGTCTCCAGAAACGAACTCGTTTCCGTTCTGCGAAAATCCCTATTCGGATAAAATCAATTGGATAAACTTTCATTCTTGAAGCGCGCGGATTATGCGGTAGCCACTTTCATACGCAAAAATATCCACGGTCCGATTCTAAACCGCATCCTTTCCCGAATCAATCGGGGAGAAATGATGCTTCTTCTTATCATCCCTTATTTGGCTTATGCCGCAAAGAATGGGCTCTTACCTTATCCTTGGTGGATTGTGATCCCTTATGCCGGAATCGTTGCATACGCGAACGATAGATTCGTACTATTCTTAAAAAAGAAGATCTCTAGAAAAAGACCTCTAGTCACCGTTGCCGGGAAAGTGGACGGGAATCCCGACATGAAACACTCCTTTCCTTCGGCGCACGCCTCCAATTCGATGACGGCTTCGCTGATACTGGTATTCTTATTCGGTTTTCCGGAATGGTTCTTATTGGTGAGTGTGATGGCAGGGATAGGTAGACTTCTATCCCTGCATCATTTCCCCAGCGACATTTTAGGAGGCTGGGTAATAGGGGCTTGTTTCGGGGGCTTAGGCCTTCTTCTTGGAAGCTGGCTTTTTCCCACCATCTTTGGAGCCTAACGCATCCAGAGTCAGTTTGTGACGAATTTCTCCATCGTGGGCAATAGTAGTCGAGGAGATGATTTCGTCGTTCAGATCCAGATTCACTTTCTTATCCTTAATAAGAAGTTTAAGAAAGTTTAATACGTTTTTAGCGAACATTCTGGACGCATCGGAAGGGAGAGATCCCGGAAGATTCAAGTGTCCGATCACGGAGACTCCGTTTTTAGTAAGGACGGTCTTTCCATGTTGGGTATACTCGCAGTTTCCTCCGTTGGAAGAAGCCAGGTCCACGACTACGGATCCGGATTTCATCTTATCCACGATCTTTTTAGTGATGATGATCGGAGCTTTTCTGCCCGGAATCAAAGCGGTAGTAATGATCACATCCGCCTTTGCCGCGAATTTTTCGATCGCTTCCTGTTGGCGTTTTTTGTATTCTTCGGTTTGTTCTACAGCGTAACCGCCTGCAGCAGCGGAGTGGGTTGCACCTTCGACTTCCACGAACTTAGCGCCTAAAGATTGAACCTGCTCTTTCACTTCGGGGCGAGTATCGAATACGTCTACGACGGCTCCTAACCTTCTGGAACTCGCAATCGCTTGCAATCCAGCCACACCGGCTCCGATGATTAGAACGGATGCGGGGGTAATGGTCCCGGCCGCGGTAGTCAACATCGGGAAGAAGCGAGTCAAGTGAGTGGCAGCCAAGAGGACCGCTTTATAACCGGATACGGTTGCCTGAGAAGAGAGAACGTCCATAGACTGAGCTCTTGTGATACGAGCGATTGCATCCAAGCTCACTAAAGTGGATTTTTGACCGGCGAACTTTTTTACAACAGAAGCGTTGCTGGCCGGTTGGAACATTCCCAAATAGATTGCGCCTTTCTTGATTTTAGAAAGAGATGCGCCGTCCGCTAAATGAATACTTACGAGAATATCCGATTTTTTAAGAACATCGGCTCGGGCAGCGATGCTTGCTCCAGCCTTTTTATAATCTTCGTCGGAAAAGTAGGAACCTTCTCCGGCTCCTTTCTCAACGGTAACGGAAGCTCCGATCTTTTTAAGAGCGTCTACAACGTCGGGAGTTACTGCTACCCTAGTCTCTTCCTTAGCTTCTTTTAATACTCCGATGTTCATATGCCTACTCGAAACTTATTTTTCGGTTCGATCCCCTATTATGGGAAAAGTAGGTCCAGATTTTCTCGGCGAACGATTAATCCAAGTGATTTTTGAAGTATTCGACCGTTTTCCGGATTCCTTCCAATAAAGGAACCTTAGGCTCGTAGCCCAATTTCTGGCGAGCCAGTGTCAGGTCCGGCTTTCTACGAGAAGGATCGTCCTGAGGTAGAGTCTTATAGACGATTTTAGAAGAAGAGCCGGTCTCTTTTAAAACTAACTCCGCTAACTCCTTCACGGTGAACTCCCCGTCGTTTCCTAAGTTAACAGGCCCGCTAAAGTCTTGGGTGTTCATCATTCGGATGATTCCGTCCACGAGATCGTCCACATAGCAGAATGATCTGGTTTGGGATCCGTCTCCGTAGACCGTGATATCTTTTCCTGCCAAAGCCTGGACTACGAAATTACTTACGACTCGTCCGTCGTCCGGTAACATTCTAGGCCCGTATGTGTTGAAGATCCGAATGACTCGGATATCCACTTTATGATTTCGGTGGTAATCGAAGCACAGAGTCTCTGCGACTCTTTTTCCTTCGTCGTAACAACTACGGATACCGATAGGATTTACATTTCCCCAGTACGTTTCCTTTTGTGGGTGTTCCAACGGGTTCCCGTAAACTTCGCTGGTGGACGCCTGTAGGATTCTCGCCTTTACTCTTTTTGCGAGTCCGAGCATATTAGTGGTTCCAAGAACGTTGGTCTTAATCGTCTTAATCGCGTTGGATTGGTAATGAACAGGGCTTGCGGGACAGGCGAAATTATAAACCTGATCCACTTCCAAACGGATCGGTTCGGTGATATCGTGGCGAATCAGTTCGAAGCGAGGGTTGTTTAAAAGCTTTTGAATATTCTCTTTTCGTCCCGTATGAAAATTATCCACACAGATGACTTCATTTCCTTCTTGGATCAATCTTTCGCATAGGTGCGAACCGATGAATCCAGCGCCCCCGGTGACTAATACTCTATTACCCATCTTTATTCTCTAAATTCGTAAATTCTGCGGAAAGCGGTTTGCCGTTTAAATCCAAACCTCTACTCAAGAACCACTCCAATACTTCCGGAGTTACTTCTCCGGGAAAGGGGGATTCGGAACTCCCTTCGTTCAGGCCGAGATCATGAGAGAAATCGTCGGACACGGATTGAGTCGACGAGACCGGAACGACCGCGCGCTTCAATGAAAAGAATACGATGGATACGCTAAAAAAGGACCAAAGGAGAGCAATCAAATATCCCAGAAAGACCACTGATTTGGGAACCGCCCCTCCAGGCACAGTTCCGGTAGCCCAATGCGCAAGAATTCCAGCATCCGTATTTTGTATATTATCCGTGAAATCCAAGAGATCGTAAAGACTATATAAGCTTACGCTTGTTCCTAAAAAGACCGTGATTAAACGGTCCCATCCGAAAGGTAAAAAGGAAGCGATCACAAGAAAGGCTCCCCATAATAAGCCGGTACGTTGTGCAAGACCGCCAGGGGAAGTGTACTTAAAAGTAAGAAGTAAAACCGCACCGCCCAAAAGAAGAAGAGTGGGCCTTACTAGATTGCCTTTGAAACCCCGATTGATCAAAAATCCGCCCACTAAACAGGAACCCAAATAACCGGCGGAGACCACGAATACGAAAGGGCTCTTTCCTGAAATAGGGGATGCGATCGTTTGCCCTGCTTCGCCGTCTTGGAGCTCTATCGTTTGCACCGACCCGCCGGAAATCAGAGTGGCGATCGCATGACCGGCCTCATGTATTAATACGACAAAATCCTTTAAATAAGACACCCATCCGTGATTCCAATACGAAAGTAAGGTAACGACGATGGCGAGCAGTAAAGCAAGACGAAGAAAGCGGTTCTCCATTCTTAAATATATATCGGCATTTTCGGAAGGAACTTCTTCTAAGAAATGCCCGGATAAAAAATTCGAGTTCGGATTTTTATTCCGGAATCCGAATTAGGATCCGGTTTTAAAATGGCTTAGAATTCCTCCAAATTTCTGGGAATGATCGAGGGTATCTTCTACCGAGATCTTAATCGTATCCGAGGCCAATGCGATTTCTTCGGCGCTTTTGGATATCAAGCTCATAGAATCTGAAATTTCGTTAGCGGCGACCTTTTGCATTTCCGAAGAATTGGTCATCATTTTTCCCAGTTCCAAAACCTGATTCGAGTTGGAGCGAATCTCTCCTAATTTCTTGGATTGCTCGGAAAGTAGATTCTTCACTTTAAAGGAAGAACTATGAACTTTTTCGATATAGTCCTGCAGATTCTTGAAAAGGTCCACCGATTGATTCACTTTCACAGCTCCGGCTTCCACGGAATCGGAAGTGTTCTTCACCAATTGAACTATATCTTTGATGCTTTGCTTGGTCTGTTCCGCCAATTTCGAAATCTCATCGGCGACTACCGAGAAACCTTTACCGGCCTCACCGGCTCTTGCGGATTCTATGGAAGCGTTTAAGGCAAGCATATTGGTGCGATCGGATATGCTAGTAATGATTCCTACGATCTTATTGATCTGATTAGAGAATGAACGAATTTCCTCCATGGATCGAATCGCATCGTTAAAGGTTCTCTCGGCCTCGGAAGCTTTACCCGCCACGTTGCCGGCCTGAGATTCCAAGTCGTCCATGGAAATCGAAGTCTCGGATAAGGAAGAATCTATCGCTCCGATACTATTAGTCACATTAGATAAGCTTCTTGTCTGTTCGCTGATCGTAAGAACGATCTCGTCGATCGTTCGAGATAATTCATGAGAAGCGGCCGCGGTCTCTTCTACCGACGTGGCCTGTTTTTGCGAACCCGTCTGGAATGTGTTCACTGATTTGAAAAGCTCCTCATAAAGCCTCAAGTTTCGGGAGAAGTTTTCCTTCATCTGCACAAGAAGGCCCCAGAGACTGATAGTAAGACATCTGAAATTAGAGTAAATCTTATCCAGATCGTCCACACCTTCCGTTCTCGGAATATCCAATATAAAATTTCCGTTTACCACATTTCTTACTATCTCGGTGACTTCCTGTGTCCTTCTTCTTTGAGAAATGAGAGAGCTCAAAAGAAAAGCGGTACCTATCGAAACGAAAATTAGGCAAGCGGTCGCAAGAACCGGATCGATGGAAAAGAATTTCAAAATCAAAAAGCCGAGCGGCAATAAGATAAAAGCCAAATGTAAGAGCGCGAGTTGAAAGAACCCAATCTTAGCGGCCACAGCTTTGGCTAGCGAAGATATATAGAATCCTATCTGCATTTTTCCGTTTAACGAAGAGAATAATTTCTCCGCCGTTTCTATATGTTTGCGAGCCGCTTTTTTGCGAACTGACATATAGCCGGTTATGATCCCGTTTTCCAAAACCGGAGTTACGGTAGCGTCGACCCAATAATGGTCCCCGCTTTTCGCGCGATTCTTTACAACACCGTTCCAAGGGCGACCGCTCTGAATCGTATCCCACAGATCCTTGAATACGACCGGCGGTACGTCCGGATGACGAACTATATTATGGGGTTCCCCCATCATCTCTTCTTCGCTATAGCCGCTTATTTCCGCGAAATCTTTGGACACATAAGTAATTCTACCTTTTGCATCCGTTCTCGAGATAATAACTGCGGAATCGCCGAATTGAATTTCTCGGCCAGTAACAGGAAGATTCTTTCTCATACAAATACCATTTCGATTTTGGACCCTAAGAGTAATAGCTAAAATGGGAGATAAAATTCGCTTATCATTTTGATATATCGTCTACTTTTCTCGTAACTAGACCTTTATGCGTATCCCCTAATAACTCACTGTACCTAAATCTTTTATAAGAAAAAGACCAGATAGGCCTGGATCGCACCGGCAATCCCACCTAACAACGCGCCGAGTAAAATTAGAGTCGTCTCGTCTTCTTTGAAAACGGAATGAAGAAGATTCTCGAATTCTTCCGCCGGCAATACGCTCAATTTTTCGAATACTACCCTCTCGATCTCCAATCTCTCTTCTATATAGCCTTTCATTTTATCCGCCGCTTCCGGAACCAATTCCAAGATAGAGTCGCAAATCCTATTCTTTACTTCCTCAAGCTTTTGAGAACCCAGTATCAAAGGTGCATAAGGAACCTTTTCCTTTAATTTTCGATCCAATAACTCCCTAGATTTAGCTAAAAGTTCGGAAACGATGAGATCTCCGCCTTTTTCAAGGAAGATGATTCTTATCAAATTGTCGGGATTCAAGATGCGGGAAGAAACCACGGATGCGAATTCCTTCGAAACGTCCTTTTGCCTTTTCAAAAAAAGCCCTTGGTATCGGAAGAATAGGAACCTCTTGGGTTGCAAAGGAGAAAAGATCATCAGAATAGCAAGCCAATTCGTAACGTAACCTACGAACACCCCCATAAGAGGCATAGTCCACCAACGATTTAAATAAGTTAATAAGGAAATTTGAATGCAACCGATCAGGAATCCGAAGTAGATCCCCGATCGAACTATGAATCGGAATTCGGGGCCCCCACATCTGCGAAAAATCTCAGAAAGAATGTTCGCATTCCTTCCGGATAAGGATTCCTGGATCAAATTCTTAACATCCAAGACGGATTCCAAATCCTCTCCGAATGCCTCGTAAATCTCTCGGATCTTAGTCGGAATCTCCTCCGCAATCTCCCTTTGTAAAACATCCTTGGCCCTCGCTGGAAGCATAGACCATAGGTCGGGGTTCTCTGCGACGATGATGTCTTTTACGATGGATTCCGATTTTTCTCCGATCCTGTCTCGGATCGATTCGCTAATAAAGGCGGGATCTATTTTTTTATATAATTCCTCGGGACGAACTAGCTTGTCCGTGAGCACCTCGGCAATCAATCCGCTCATTTTTTTGGAATGCCGTGGAATAACGCCCTGCCAGCCAAGAATTCCCCATCCCTTAAATTCCATAGGAAAGAATATCATCTGGACGGCAATATAGTTCGTGATCCAACCTACGAAAGAACAGGTGATCAAAATCGAAACAATTTCCGTAGAGTCCGCGCTGAAGAATACCCACTCTCTCATGGGAGTCGAATGCTACTGATTCCGAGTTTCACTTCAAGAAAAATTCCTTCCGATAGAATCGGGTTTTCCAATAACTATATTAGTTTTTCCCGTTATTTGAATGCGAAGAATCGTCTGTCCGCTTATTAAAACTGTAGGAAGACTTTTAAGGATCTATTTCTTAAGTCTGGAAATAAACTATGAAAGAACTGGCTGCCCATTAATATTGCAAGAGTCTCCGGTCCCAAGTCCATGGATTTTAAAACCGCTATCTCGACATCCTTGCTCATACACTTTTTACTAGGCTTCGGACTATTTTGGAAGTTCAAAGGCAGGGAAGAAAACGAGGCAATGATACGGCTTCAATGGAATAAGGGGCAGATTCCCAATATCTCCTTCTTCTTGCCTAAGCAAAAGGGAGAAGGGGAATCCGAAACGGCGAACCAAGCCTTGGCCGGGACCCCGGAGGCCGAAATCCAACGTTTCCAAAACGAAATTCATTTCCCTCCTGAAGCCGTGGAGCAGAGACTGGAATCGGATTGCACTTGGGAATTGGAGATTGGTCCCGGAGGAATCGCCAGAAAAATACGAACCGTTAAGCCGTGTAAGTATCCCTTATTCGAAGCTCATTTTAGAAAATCGGTTTCTAGCTGGAAATTTCAACTGCCCGAAGGAAAGATCATAATTATTCCCGTTTCTTTCAGCATCGAATCGTATGATTAAACCGCAAAAGCTTTGGTACGCAGTTTACACATTTTCCCGATCGGAAAAAAAGTTGGCGGAACAATTGTCCAAACGAGGGATGAACCATTATCTTCCTTTGATTCCTATCAAGAGGCAATGGTCCGATCGTATCAAAACGATTCACGCTCCGGTTTTTTCATCCTATGTTTTCGTTCAGATAGATATCCGCTCCGAAAAAATCAGAGTGCTGGAAACTCCCGGAGCTCATCATTTTCTTTCCGTTTCCGGGGCACCTCATGCGATTCCGGAAGAGGATATGGATTTTATCCGGGATTTAGTGGACGAATATCCGGACAGGATCCGAATCGAAAAAGAAAACTCCCTACAACCGGGAAAAAAGGTTTTGATAACCGCGGGAAGATTTAAAGGAAGAAGGGCCCAAGTGGTCAGAAAAGGAAATAAAGCTTCGGTCAAGGTTTCGCTCTCCGGAATTGATACTGCGATCTACCTGGATCTGAATTCCGAGCTTTTGGAAACCGCGGAGGAGAACTAGAGTTGAGTGATATATTAGAAAAAGTCAAAAAAGCATTGGATACGGAAATAGAAGCTATCGTTCATTTTCGTCAGAACTTGGATCCGAACGTGGAAAAGGCGATACGACTCATCTTTTCCTCCCCCGGTAAAGTTATCGTAACCGGAGTCGGTAAATCCGGAGACGTGGGAAAAAAAATCGCATCCACACTTTCGTCCACCGGGACGCCGGCCTATTTCATGCATCCATCCGACGCCGCCCACGGGGACGCGGGAATTCTTGCGCCGTCGGACGTAGTGATCGCTATCGGAAAAAGCGGAGAAAGCGAAGAACTTTTGAATCTTCTTCCGACGATCAAGAGTATAGGAGCCAAGCTGGTAGGATTGACCGCAAATCCTCAATCCAGACTCGCTTTGGATTGCGATATAGTCGTTCTTACGCCCGTACTTAAAGAAGCCTGCCCTCTGGAACTTGCTCCCACTTCCAGTACCACGATCGCATTGATGTTGGGTGATGCGATCGCAATGGCTCTTATGGAAATGAGAAATTTCCAAAAAGAGGACTTCGCACTCTATCATCCTGCGGGAAGATTGGGAAAAAGACTTTCCTTAAAAGTAGACGATGTCATGCGCAAAGGAGATCAATTGGCCTCGATCGGACCTGAGGCAAGCTTCGACGAGGTACTTTCCGAAATCACAACCAAACTCGTAGGTGCTACCGGAGTAGTGGATTCGGAAGGGACTCTGAAAGGATTTATTACGGATTACGATATTCGCAAGCTTCTCAAAGAAGGGAAATTCGGTAAAGATTCCAAGGCTAAGGACATGATGAATATTAAACCGATCGTTTTCGAAAGCGGCATCATGGCTTACGACGTATTACAGGCGATGGAAAGAAGAGAAAAACCGATCTCTGTAGCTCCTATCGTGTCTAAACAAGGAAAGCTACTCGGTATAGTTTCCATACATGATTTGCTCCAAAAGGGGCTCTAACATTTAGAATGCCGAAGAATTCAAAAATTCGAATCGTTCTGACTTTAAACGAAAAGGAATTCTTTTCCCTCGTACAAAAACCCGAGGCGGATTTTCTAGAGATTCGTTTGGATCAGTTTTCTCCGGATAAGGGAAAATCCGAAAAGATCGCCTCGAAAATCGAAGAATTGAAGTCGGCCTGCGTTCTCACCTACAGACAACCTGAGGATTCGAGTTTATCTAGTCTAGGAATCTGGACCCAAGAAGACGTATCTCCTTTACTCGGCCGATTGGAACCGGGAAAGCATTATGTGGATTTGGAATTGGATAAGGATAATTCCATATTCACTAATCTGAATGAAAACGGATTCGGTATCATCCGATCCGTTCATAGTTTTTCCGGAGTCCCCGGATTCGATGAACTGGATTTTTTTCTGAGATCCGTTTTGGAAGAAGAGACCGGCCGGGAGACATTCGATTTGCCGTTCAAGCGAGTCTTTAAGATCGCGGTACTTGCCAAATCGGAAAACGAGCGAAAAGATTTTTTAGAATCCTGCAAAAGGATCGGTGAAATCTGTAAAAAGCAAAGAGAACCCGTCGGGTTCTGTGGAATTCTTATGGGAGAAGAAGGAGCCGAATTCAGAATCTTTCCGGAAAAGATCGGATCCGATTTTACTTATTCCTGCTTAGGATCGCCCAAGGCTCCGGGGCAAGTGGACTTACAGACCTTATTAAAGAAAAGAGCGGAAGGTTAAAATCAGTCCGGATCCGAACCTTCGCTTTCTTCTTTTTCCTCTCCCGACTGGGAAGATTTAGGATCTCTGGTTCCTGCGCGGGTCTCCAAGAATTTCTTAAAGGATTCCTTTTCTTTCAAGGGCCTGAAGGCTTTTTCCGATTCCGCGGCTTCCCAGTACGAAGACTTGATATCGCCTGCCTTCTTAATGTAAGACATTGCCATATCCGAATCGTTTTTCTTCGCGAAGCATTTTGCTAAAAGATAATAAGCTCCGGCGGAATCTGGAACCTTTTCCAATAATGGAATCGCCTTGTCCACAGAACCGGTATAATAATAAGCCTTGCCCAAATAAAATCTATACTCCCTTTCCTCTTCTTCGTCGGGTTGTACGGATTGGAAATAGCGAAGCGCTTTGGAGTATTCTCCGTTATTGGTATAGTATCTGGCAAGCTTAAGGATCCCATCGTTATAAACTTCGGGGAGTCCCTTGAAATCCGGATTTTCCTTTTCGATCGCGGCGGCGATCTCCTTTAGCAAATCGTAACCTTCTTCTTTTTTGCCTAATTGGATCTTACAGAGCCCGATATACATCCGGATCTCTCTGGTCTTCTCTCCGAATTCTAAGGCTTTTTCCGCTGACTTGATCGCGTTCTCGCAATCCTTCAATTGCCATTTGATTTTTGTGAGACCGATCAGAGGAAGAACCGTATGTTTATTATTGTACGCTTTTCTGTAATACTTAGCGGCGTCTTCGAAGTTTCTCTTTTTATGATAAGCGGCCGCTTGGGTAAGATGAGTGAAATAGAGCAGCTTTTCTCTTTCCGAAGGAATCTTAGGTTCCGTCCGATTCAATACGGAAATCGCTTCGTCGTATTTTTGGATCCGTACCAAAAGAGCTCCATATTTATATCCGTATTCCACATTCTCCGGTTCTTCTTTATACAAGTTGGCGAGAATAGTTTCCGCTTTGGAGAATTCTTTTTCGTTGTAATACGCCAAGGCAAGTTGCCATTGGATCGTTTTATTATTCGGGTCCTGCTTCAGCTTTTTTTCTAAGCTAGAAACGCTTTCCTGTTCCGAGTCGTCTTCCTGGAAGACCGGTTGTTTACGGGGACCCCCGGAAGAATATCTCTCTTCGGCTGCGGTTCGTATTTTTTGGATATGACTCAACTCCGGATCTATCTTTAGAAGCCGATTAGAGTAGGTGAGAACTTCTCCGTAATCTCTTTGGTAATTATAATATAGAACGATCTTAGTGAGAGAATTAACCAAATCTTTCTTGGGCAGATTCAAAGAGACTGCTTTCTTGAACGCCTGGATGGATTTGGTGTAATCCTTACGACTCTCGTAAATATAACCCATGTACATCCAAGCCTCTCCCGAGCTAGGATTACCGTCGTTGTACTTCTGGAATTGCTTCAGGGCCTCGGTATAATCTTTTCTAGAATAGGCTTTTTTCCCCTCTTTGAGATCGGCAAATAAGGGAAGAGCGAATATGAGAAGAGCCGGGAACAAAACGAAAGGATTTGTCCCAAGTCTTCTATCGATAAAGGAAAAGATTCGCCTCAGGTCTAGGCGAGATCGAACGGGCATATCTCCAGTTTTGAAAGGGGAGCCCACGAATAAAGTGGAATTCTTCCCATTCTTACCGGAATTATTTATTTCCTAAAATCTCTTCCTTGCGCGTCGCCAATGCCCTAGCGGCCCGTAAATTCACGCTCATAGTGGTTATTTGCGGATTTACGGACAATCCTGTAGGATAAACCGAAGCATCCATTACGAAGATATTCTTGTGGCCGTAGACTTCGAAATTCAGATCCACGGCACCCTTATCCGGAGAATTCGCAGCCTGAATAGAACCGTGAGGGTGGGCCGAGCCGATTGCGATTTTACCCGTTTCGATACTCTTGTCCAAAACCCAATCGAACCTGGAATTCTTGTCCACTGGAATCGGATCCGTTATATCGGGGAACGGAAAGACGATCGCCTTTGCCCCCGCAGCCACTTGAACTTCCGCTAACGCTTTAAGACCTTTAAGTAGGTTTTTTCCGTCAGTAGGAGTGATCTCGAAATAGACTTTTCTTCTTCCTAAGGACCATTTCACGGAAGCGTTCGCTTCACCGTCGGCTCCGTCTCTCACTAGAACGATACCCGCGCTCATGTTCGGATATTTCTTCATGACGTCGAATTGCTTTTGGCCGTAGAATGGAACCAAGGAACTCGCGAGAGTCGGACGGAAGGGAGCTACTTCCAACCAATAACCGTAACCGGTATTGTCCTGGTTATGACCGTCTTTGATCACTACTGATTGAGGAGGTCCCGAGAACATATTGATCTTCTCGTCGAAGATCGCGAAATTCGTACTCGTAGGATGGACTTTTAAATTTCTTCCTACCCAATCATTGCCGATTCCGGATCTTTGCAATAGCGCAGGTCCTTCGATAGCGCCTGCGCTTACGATGACTACAGGAGCCTCGATCAATAGTTTTTCTATGATCGTATTCGGCGCCTTTTCATACGCATCTGGAGCAAATTCAGCCACGACGGTTTTGATCTTTCCGTCTTCCTTGATATACTGAGCTCTCATATTGGAGATAACCGTCGCGCCGGCCGCAATCGCATCCGGAATCCAAGTCAAGAACGCGGATTGCTTGGCGTTGATCGGACAACCGAGACCGCATCTGCCCAAGCCTATACACCCTCTGTTATTATTCTTCAATACTTCCGGATGCAGACCGATCGCTTTTCCGCCTTTCATCAAGATGCCGTTGTTTGCGTTGATCAGATTTTGCGGTACTTCATGGACTCCGATTCTTTCATGGACTTCGGAAACGAATGCGTCCATTTCTTGTCTTCCGTATCCTTTCCAGCCGAATCTAGTCTCCCATTCGTTGGTCACATAATCGGGAGGATAAAGAGAAGTCTGCCAGTTGATGGTAGTGGATCCGCCGACCGTCTTACCCTGCAGAATCGAAAGAGTCTGCTCTTCTGTAATGATGAAACCCGCGTCGCGATACAATCTGGACTGGGCAAGAAACTCGTCCCCCGTAAATTTTGCCGGGGTAAAGTAGGAACCTTCTTCGATAAGAACCACCTTCCATCCCGCCTTTGCGAGAGTAGCGGCAACCACACCACCGCCCGCTCCGGACCCGATGATCACCGCTTCGGCCTTCAGATTCCAAGTTCCGCCTTTGATCCTTTCTTTTTGGATCAGTTCTGCGTGTTTATTCGGAGTAATAATTTGATCGTTTTCTAAAGGAATTCCAGCCACCGGATTAGCCCTCGTATCCTAATAATTTCGAATAATCCTTTTCCATGGAGACCAAGAAGAAGGAAAGTTGGCGCATGATATTGAAGGCTCCTCTTTTCAAAGACAAAGAAGAGTTCTTCCAAGATAGGAGTCTTTTTTCCCGATCTTCCACGGAAAGACTGGCAAGAGGAACGAAGGAAAAATCCAAAGCCAAAGCTACGAGAGAAGATGTCGGCAAGAAAGCCAATAGTTTCAAAACGGATTCCGTTTCTATCGGATAAGGATGTCCGTAGATATATTTATCTGCTGCTATTCCCAGATCGAAGCCTGCAATCGGATTTCCGACCAGGAAGACTTCCTCCAAAGATTTAAAGGCTAAATATTGCTCGTCGCTCAAGCCGTTCAATTTGGGAATATTCGCCGACTTGCAAGAAGCTTGGGGAAGAAGGATGGCAGACACCGCTGCAGTTTTAAAAAGAAATTTGAGAAAACGACTGCGGGAGATTTTCTCATCCAAAAAGGCTTCCAATTATCACCTCCGTCATTCCGTTCGAAAAACGGAATTTTGACGTAACGAATGTTCTGAAAATTGGAAGTGCTTGTCTATCCTTTCTTTTGGAATTTTTTCATCTTCACGTAAATTCTGATTTCTTCGAAATCAATTCTGTCCAATTCCACCGGGAAAGATTCTCCTAATGAATACTGTTTAGTATATTTTTTGGAGTAAAAGGAAAAATCGGTTTCGGCTTGGAGTTCGCCCTCATCGGTGAATTCTATCGCAGGCAATACCGCTTCCACCGGAGGATTATCCAACTCTACGAAAGCAAATGCGGAACGGAAACCGGTAAGAGTCGCCTGGAATTCTTTTCTTCCGGTCTTTTCCAAAAAGCGACACGCTTTGAGTTTATAATAATCCCTTTCGGCATCGGTCGCTTTTCTTTCCTCGTGAGAAGTGTGCAATCCCATCACTTTGACATCTTCGTCGTTATATGGATTTTCTTCCGCAAGAAGAATGCTCTGTAATACTCGATGGCAGACTAAATCCGGATACCTACGGATGGGAGAAGTGAAATGGCAATAATCCTTGAATCCCAATCCCCAATGACCCAATTGCTCTCCCGAATAATAAGCCTGCATAAAACTTCTAAGAAGGGAAATATTGAAGATTCTTTCCGCGGGAGTTCCTTCCACTACTTGTAAAACCGAGCGAATGGATTCGTAACTTGTATCGGTAAGCTGCGCATTGAATCCGTTCAATCTCAGAAAAGAATTGAGCATCTCCAATTTTTCCTCGTCCATCGGTTCGTGAACTCGGTACAAAGTCGGTCTTTCCTTCTTCCGAATGAATTCCGCGACTTTAATATTCGCGGAAAGCATGAATTCTTCTATCAGAATATGCGCATTCAATCTTTCGGAGGTTTTGATTTCCACTACGGTGTGGTTCGAATCGGTAACCACTTTTGTCTCCTTCAGATTTAGATCCACTCGGCCGGATTGCAAACGTTTGGTTCTCAGAGCTTCCGCGAATTTCATCATCTGGAAAATCCAATTCTCGGAATTCCCCTCGAGAATCTCAGCCTCCGCACGGGTGTATGTGTATCTCTCGTCCACGCGAATCACTGATTTGTAGAATTTAGCGTGGAAAATATTTCCTTCGCGGTCAGCCTCCATCTCCACAGTAAAGGCCAATCGATTCTTCTTAGCAACCAAGCTACATAGGTTTTCGGAAAGTTCGGGAGGAAGCATAGGAACCACCCTACTGCCGAGATAAACGGAGGTAGCTCGATTGTATGCTTCTGCGTCTAATTCTGTCCCGGGGCGAACATAATAAGAAACGTCCGCTATGTGAACGTAAAAGCGGATTTTCTTTCCTTGCACTTGGAAGGAGATAGCATCGTCGAAATCCTTAGAATATTCCCCGTCGATCGTGATGGATTTTAAATCCCTGAGATCCACTCTGGAACCCCAATCCTCCACTCCGGATTCTTCCACTTCGTCGGGTAAACTCGCTAGTTGAACCTCTTCCGGATAGAGAATATTATAATTGTATTTCATAAGCATCCGCATCAGATCCACGTCTTCCTTGGTATCCGATTCGAATCTGACGAAATGAGCCTCGTAGAGATTATTTTCATGACTCGCTTCCGAGTCGAGAGTCACTACTATAACGTCTCCGATATTGATCTCGTCTTGTAGATCCTGGAGTAAACTCTTTCGCGGTAAAAAGGCTTCCTTCTCTCCGGCTTCCATATCCAAGAAAGTACCGATGATAAACTTATTCGCTTTCTCGGTGACTTTCATTCGATAGAGTTCCCGGCCCCTTCTTAAAACGGAGAGAACTTCTCCTTCTAACTTTCCTTTCCTACCGATTCCGGTGGGTAGGATTTCCACCAAGTCTCCTTGGATTGCGGAAGACGTATATTGAGCGGGAATGAATACTTCCGTTCCTGTCGTAAGCTTAGCGAAGCCGTCGCCCTTGCGACTCAGGACAATGGTTCCATGAAGAGTTTGCTCAGGACGTATGATGAGACTTTTCCTTTGGATCTCTATCAGGCCTTCTTTTTCGAAGAATGCGAGAAGTTCCAACGCGGATCTTTTTTGCTCCTGGGCTTCCCACCGTTCTCTTCGATGGCCTTGTTTCTTTCCGGCTTGTGAAAGAAATCTGGAGTAAACTTCCTGTTCGGATACGACTTTCCCCGCATTCACTCGGAAGAATTTTAGAAGCTTTCGACCAGGCTCGTTATCTCTTTCTCTATCTTGGTGGGAAAAATTCCGATTGGAGAATCGCTTTTGGTATCCCGGAATATGATTTTCCTTTTTGCCGGAACTCCGCTCTTTTTCAAACCTAGGCTTTTCCGAATAGGAAGAGAAGGATTCTTTCTTCCTAGGCTCATACTTTTTTTCCGACTTTGGGGACCTAGGAACTTCTTCTAATTTCGTTCGAACGGAAGGGGCTTTTTGTTTAGAAGATGATTCTCTTCTTGTAAGTCTTTCCTTAAGCTCTTTAACAGTTTTCTTGGCCTTTTCTAGAGAAGCGCGGAGATCCAGACCTTTACCACCTGCCTCCTTATGATCTTTTTTGGTTTTTTTCTCGGCGACCGGCTTGGGTGCTGGCTTATTAGAATTTTCCTGAAGTGTTTTCTGTTTCTTTATACTAGCCTTTTTTTTTGCAGGCTTTGCGGTCTTCTTTTTCTGTTTCATTTAAAATGTACCTTTGGCTTATCGTCCGCGTAAGTTCCCCTCACATACTTGGGAACTAATTGTAAATGCGAATGATCCGCCGGTTTTATGAGTGCGTTTCGTATTTCTCCGCTTCTTTCCGTAAGTATCGCCTCGGGAGAAGGGAGATTTTCGTTCATGTCCTGGCCGGGAAAGAAACCGGGACAATCGGTGTATTTCAAACCCGTAATATAGGATCCTAGTCTATCTTCCGGAATCTTTTCGGCAATAGCGTCCGGTTCCAAGTCCAAACTTCCCAGATATCCTCTTTTATCCTTTATTCCGAAATAAACCTTGTTCTGCTTGGCTTCGATCGCAACGGATACAGGCGATTCGTTTTCGATGAAGTAATGAGTCGCGTAAATTTCCAGGCTATCTATTCCTAAGACCGGAATATTCCAGATTTGGGCGAAATTTCTGGCTGTAGTAACCGAGATTCGGATTCCTGTAAAAGATCCGGGTCCGAGTCCTGTAACTATGATATTCGGTTTTTCCCAACCGGCTTTTTGGAGACAATCCGAGATTCCCTTTACCAATAACTGAGAGGATTCCCTATTATGCTTTTCCTCGTGTTTAGAGAGAAGGGAGAATTTTCCGGATTCTTCCTGCAAATAGCATCCGATTAGAATCCAGGAATTCGTAGCGTCAAAGAATAATACCTTGTTCATTCTTACTGCTCCAGAGGGGATAGAAGTAAGGATCGGTATTTCTCATTCTTCCATTCCGAACCCGATAGTTCCAATTCGATCTTACGGGTTTCCTCCTTCTCTTCTTCTAAACGAATCCGAATCGTATACTTTCGGTTAGAAAATTCGGAAGGTGCCCGTTCCCACCATTCTACAAGACTGATTCCCTTAGTTCCCCAATATTCTTCGAATCCTAAATCCCCGACTTCTTCCTCGGATCCTACACGGAACAAATCGAAATGATAAATCGAGAGGGGCTCGCCCGTATCGTTCTTTGTAAGCGCGAAAGAATATTCGTTCAAAATGGTATACGTGGGCGAGTTTACGTAGATAGATTTTTTATCCGTCGGGTCTCCGAAAAAATCCAAGAGCGCAAAGACGATCCTAGCGGAAAAAGTGGTTTTGCCTGCGCCCATTTTACCGGAGAGGAGGAGAATCGGATAATTTCCGGATTTCCAGACCCTTCCGGCAAGACCCGCAATTACCTTGGCGGGAATATCAAGCTCTTCCAGCGATAAATCTTTAAATTGTCTCTGCATTCCTCTGTCTAAAACAACTCGAGGACCTGTTCCTTAGGAAATCTGTAGATAGAATTACAAAATTCGCAAGTTACCTCGATCTGACCTTGCTCTTCGGCGATGTCCATCGCCTCTTCCTTTCCCAGGTTTTGGATCAACTCTTTGATCTTTTCTTCGGAACAATCGCAACGATATTGAGGAGTTCCTTCTTCCAGGATCTGCAATTTAGTGTTCCAATCCGCTTCCAAGCTTTGTAGGGACTCGCGGATTTTCCCGGCAAACACTACGGCCTTGCGCTCTTCCACCTTGCCGGCCCATTCTCTTACTGCGTCTATATGCTCGGATCTCGCTTCGGGAAGAGCTTGTAGGAAGAGTCCTTTTACTTTCCAATGCAATCCTTCCAACTTCACGAACGCCACTAAAAAAGACGGGACTTGTTCCGAGTCTCTCAAGTAAGCCTCGATATTGGCCTCAAAACTTTGGTTCCGAAAAGGAACGATGGATTGATAAATGCATTCTCCGTCTTTCCAACGAAATACTTTCAGAATTCCTAAATTTTCCTCGGAGATTTGTCCGGATTCCACATCCTCTTCGGGACGATGACGAAGAGTCGCTTTCATTCTACCCTGACGAGTACTGTAAGCCAAAACGGAATGGATCTCCGAATCGTCGTAGAATCGAATCTGAACGCTGACCTTAGTTTCTCCTTTCACCAAGTCCGCTAAGAAGAATGCGGAAAGCATAGTTCTCGCCAATAACTCCGTACCGGTATCGTCGAAACCGTGGAGATTGGAAGCTGCGGTTACCGCGTAGGAAATTTCGGCGGCCGAAAATCGAAAATGAACATCGGGAAGTATCCCGTAAGCATACGTATCTTGGTTTTCCATGTATGGATGGAGAATCCCATCGTCTCCGAACGGGCTCTTTTCTTATTCTCTCCGAATCGTATCGAAAAGACAGTATTTTTTCCCGAATTCCCTTGGATTTGCGGGTTTTCTTTCTGGAAAGAAGTCTAGGTCTAGGAAAGATCGTCTCTACCCGATTTAGGAAGGAAGCGGAATGATTTTCGGAGCGGACTATTACCCGGAGCAATGGACACCCAAAGATTGGGAAGAAGACCTTCGAATCATGAAGGATATGGGCTTAACGAGAGTTCGCTTAGCCGAATTCTCCTGGGCCTTAATGGAACCCAAGGAAGGATCGTTCGATTTCTCCTTCTGGTTGAAAATTCTAGATTTGGTCCAAAAGCACAGAATGGATGCGATTCTAGGAACCCCTACGGCTACATTCCCTCCATGGTTAGCGAAGAAATATCCGGATGTTCTGCAAATTAGAGACGGGATCCTAAGAGATATAGGCACAAGAAGACAGGCCTGCTTCTCTTCTCCCAATTATAGAAAGGCTGTGACGCGTATCGTCACTAAAATGGCGCAGGCTCTCGGAAAGCATCCCGCAGTTGTGGGTTGGCAGATCGATAACGAAATCGGTCATGAAGGTTCCGATATAGACCATTCTATCACTTCGTTAAAGGCTTTTCGCCTTTGGTTGAAATCCAAATACAAAACGATTCGGAACTTGAACGAAACCTGGGGAAACGTTTTCTGGGGAGTGATCTTCAACGATTGGAATGAGATACCTATCCCGGGTCCCCATGTGAGCGCCGGATTCAACCCTTCTATGATTCAGGATTTTTACCGTTTCCATTCGGACACGATCGTGGAGTTCGTACGACTCCAAGCGGAAATTCTTCGTAAATATTCTCCCGGTAGAAAGCTGACCACAAATTTGTACCCGAGTCCTTTTCTTCCGGTCATTGATATGTCCGAACTTGCGACTTATTTGGATTATGTTTCTTGGGACAATTATCCTACTTGGGGAGATCAGGCCGAACCTTATCCGCACCCTTTTATATCCGCCATGCACCAATACGTTAGAGGTTTGAAAAATCTTCCTTTCACCGTTATGGAACAAATCTCCGGTTTCCAAGGGCATGACGTTTTAGGTTATCTCCCCGCTCCGGGGCAGACCAAACTCTGGATGAAACAGGCGATTCTACAAGGCGCCGATCAAATCGTTTTCTTTCGGTATAGGACCGCGAGATTCGGACAGGAACAGTTATGCTACGGAATCTTGGACCACGACAAATCCCTAACGGAAAGATATTCGGAATTGCAGAAGGGAATTTCCGAGTTCCTACCTGCGGCCAAGGATTTTGCTTCCGAGCCTTTTCCCGCCGAAGTTGCTGTCCTGCACGATATTGAGAACTCTAGAAATTTCAAACACCAGCCGATTTCTTCCGGTTTGAAGTTCCAGCCTGCACCGTTTGCCCAAGTGGGCTACGATGTGGAAATGGCGACTTGGTTTTCCGGCCTAAATATTCTGAACGTAAACTCTCATTTTCTTCCGATTTCCAAAACGGACTTTTTTAAATACAAAGTTTTGGTTCTTCCTTTGTATTCTATGGTGGACGATTCCATCATAGAGAAGCTGAAGTCTTACGTAGAAAACGGAGGAACTCTGGTTATAGGGTATAGGTCCGGATCCAAGGACAAGAACTCTTGGATGTTGGATTCACAGGTCCCCGGTCCTTTCGCAGAAATGGCCGGAATCAAGGTGAGAAAATTCGAAGCCGTAGGAAACAGGGAAGTTAAGATTCGCTTCCGTATTTTACCCGGAAGTTGCTCCAAGATCTGCGAGATTTTGGAACCAACGACCGCGAAAGTTTGGGCAAAATATTCGGATGGAAAGAAATTTTATAAAGGAAAACCGGTAATCACTTGCAATCAATTCGGAAAAGGAAACGTAATATATATTGGGGCGAGTCTCAATCCGATTTCTTTCATGTTATTGTATCGCAGAATTTTACGTAAAGCGGGTGTTCCTTTTACTTTCTACGGTCCGAATGTGGAAAAGACGTTTAGAAAGGGAAAAAGCAAGGACTACGAAATTTTGATCAACCATTCCGGCAAATTCTCTCCGGCGGGCTGGAATCTGCTCAAACCTTACGAAGTGCGTATTGTTCCTAAAGTGAAAACATGAAGATAAAAGAAGTAAAAGAGTTAAATAGGATTCTAAGCGATACGAGTCATTTAAAGAATAAACCCAACTCGATATTCGTGGACAATCTTCACACCTCTTTTCTCGAATTCGAAGAGCAGTATCTTCTTCCTTCTACGTCCGTATTCGAAGTGGAATTTTCCGCGGCAGAATCTTTTCTGAGAAGTTTTCTGCAATTGGCTCCGGAATTCGTCAGCGATTGTCTTGTATTACCGGAACCTAGACCGAAAAGGAATATAGATAGATTATTTCTGATCCGTCCCTTATATACCGAAGGCGAATTCTTTAGGGAGAATTCTCCACGGCTTTGGAAAGAGAACCCTCCTCCCTACGCGATCGTTCTCAGCTTTTTCCTAATGCATTTAGGCGGAGCGAGTAAAGAAGATATCCAATTCGCCGCATCCCAAGGTAGAACTATGTCGGCTCGGACCAAGAGAGCTTACTTTTCCGCAAGAGTGGTTCCGATAGAATCCCTGATCGTGGAGGATTCGGTTCTCGTGGATTTTACCGCCAAGAAATACCAAGAGTCCGATTTCATGGTTCAGATCGGAGCGGATACCTTCGAAGGAGTTCGGCATACCTACTCAGAAATTTTCGACGAGGTGGATTACTCCAAGCAGATTCAAGTCATCCAGGAATCCTTGGGCATTCAGCCGGGAGATTGGTCTCCGGGAAAGATCTTCCAGCCTATCGCAGTCGAATATCTCACGTTAACGGCAAGATTCCTGGAGACTTCCCTAAGGAATATCGCAAAGGATTTCATTTCCTTCCACCAAGTTGTTGATCTTTTGTTAAGACCGGACAGCATGACCTTAGAAGAATCCACCCGGATTTCCTTCTTCCGCTGGCTTCGCTCTCATAAGGCGGAAAGAATGCTTTCCCCTTCCGGAAATATGGCATGGAGGATTTTACGGGAAGAAAGGACATAAGAACCCGGCATGGAATCACTAGCGCCCCCCATCGATTTTCCGTTAGAAGAAGTCAAGAAACGTGTTAAATCGGTCCAATCCGTTTCCGGGTTGATTTTAGAATCCGCAAGAAAACTCCAAAAAGAGATCCGAGTATTCGGTATCGTAACCGAAGCCGAAGAGAAAGAACGCATTCATAAGGCCGACGAATTGATGGGTAAATTCCTGATCGATTTCATCCGGCAAAATTTTCCGAACGACTCTATCATTTCCGAGGATTACTTCCGCCACGAAGGAAGCAATTCTTTCCGTTGGGTTCTGGACCCTATCGACGGTTCCATGAATTTCGTTCGAGGCATTCCCCTCTATTGTATCTCCGTAGGTCTAGAGCATAGAGAGACTCCCGTTGCGGGAGTCGTATTTGCTCCTGAAATGGACACGAGGTATTCTGCCATTCTAAGCCAAGGCGCCTTCAAGAACGGACTCCGTATCGACGTTTCCAACACCGATTCCTTGGCTCGGTCCCTATTGGTATCCAGCTTTCCCACCAATAGGAAAGAAATCCTAAACGAGGTGATCGCGGATATCACCGCTTTCATCAGCTGCGGAAGATCTATGAGAAGGACTGGTTCCTTCGTGTTGGATACCTGTTGGGTTGCGGAAGGAGTCCTGGACGGCATTTGGGAAAAAGGCGTCAAGTTATGGGATACCGTCGCAAGCTCGGTGATCTTAACCGAAGCCGGAGGTAAACTGACGGATTTCCAAGGAAAGCATTTCCTTTCCGGACAAGCGGAAGTAGTTGCCTCTAATGGAAAGATTCACAAACAGATTATCGATATTCTTAGAAACGTAAGAGTTTCTATCGGAAGAAATTAAGCTCTTCCTAAGATTTACGATCCGGGACAAACCACCCCGGATCGTAAGATAAATTTAGCGCTTCAAAAATTCTTCCAAAGCTTTTAATTGTTCGGCCGTAAACGTAAAACGAGTCATCGCTTGGCTCTGGCGTTTCGGTGCATATCCGGAAGGATATTCTCCTTTCATGCGCGCTTCCAAAAGCTCGTAGGAAGAATTGGCCACCGAAGGACCTACGGCGCCGTCTATCTTAGGATTTACATTATGGCAGGCGATGCAATTTGCCATATAGATCCCCTTTCCTTCGGTAGCGATCGGAGAAAGGGCCTCTTCCTTTTTGCAAAAGGTCAGCAAAGAAAAGAAGAATAACAAAAGCAGAAGGCCTAAAAAAGAAAGGCGGTAGAAACCGCCCCTCTCTTTCCCGGCACGTAAAGTTCGGGATAAATTCATTCTTGTTTCCTTATGCGGTCAACAATGCTTCCATCAGAACGTAAACCACTAAAGCGAATACGAGTCCGCTGGTGATTACTCCCTTAACGGTCTTTACGGGTTTAATGGTAGGCCCGTTCTGATCCGCAGTCAAAGCGTTGATTTCGACCAAAAGTGCGATTAATCCGATGATTCCCAGAAAGATCTGCAATTTATCGGGGCTGTAGCTAAGAGGAAGGTTTCTTGCCGCTCCCATCGCGAAAAGCATCGGGATAGAGAAAAACACGTTCGTACGAGACGCTACGAATGCTCGGTTCGCGTTCGGAGCCGGATCCACGGTAGTTTCTCCCTTGGCTTTAGCGATAACCACTTTCTGATTCGGCCAGATTACGAACCAAACGTTTGCCCACATGAGAATTCCGAAGATTGCTCCCACGAGGATCACTACAAACCACTGAGAGTTATGCGGAATTCCGCTGCTGATAGCGAGCGCAATCATAATAAGACCGGAAAGCAGAGTGAACATCGCTCCCCATCGGAACCACCAAAGCACGCGCGGAACCAATTTTTGGGTCGCATTCTTTTTAGTTTCGGCATCCGTTTCGTTAAAGAATGGTCCTTGAACGAAATTTAGGTAGTACAGCAAACCGATCCAAGTTATTCCCGCTAGAAAGTGAATATACTTAACTAGGAAATAAAGACCCTGCTGAGTAGTAAAGAGGGTAAATTCCATGATTCCTCCACACACAGTTCTGAAATTCTATCCGGCTTGTATCGTCGGATCGAATTAAGATTCCTTCCAAAAGGGGGTAAGTCAAGCAGTTTTAGAAAGTTTCTAAGTTCGTTTTAAAATCTTCAAGTTAACTTGAAGTTATTAAAAAATCATTTACCGCGTAAATCTCTAATAAGCGCTTTTCCTAAACTAGAGAAAAAGCCCGGCTCGTCGTCTCGATCTTTCGATTTAAAGGGAAGAAAGCGGTCCCTGAAAATCTCCGATTCGGAAGTGAGAATCACTTTTGTCTTGTTCCCGTTTCGGATCGTCTTGGTCTGAAATCGATTTCCTCCGTCCGCGTCCGAACCTTTCACCATCAACTCGAAAGAATCGTCCGCATACTGATTCATGTCTTCCGGGATAAAAAAATTCACCATGCCCGGAGGAAAGACGGATAGGAATCTGCCTCCGATATTCGTTTCGGGAATCTTAGTGAATTCTCCGGAGACTATGTCCGTATTTCCGGATTTAGAAAAGCGAAATGTATATCCAAGTCCTCGTATGTCTACTTTCAGGCCGAGGATACTGATATAAAAGTAAGATCTAATGTGAATCGACTTTGGATGAGACCAATGTCCCACCGCTGAATCCGGAATTCCCAATATAATCGTTCTTTTTTCGTTATATACTTCAATACCTTTGGAGAATCCGCCCGGTTGGAAGATCTGGAATCGAAATGCTACCTGGTCCAATCTCTTGGAAAGTTTCTTGTAGGTTTGAGGAAACTTCTCCCTCATTCTTTCCGACAAAGTATATCTTAAAAATAGGATTCCTTCTTCTTTCGATATGCTGCAATCGAAGTTCTCACAAAGAAACTTTTGCACCTCCGATAATTTTTGGACCTGGGATAGATCCGCTTTTCGCAGCTTGGAAACCGATTCGTCCATAACCGGAAAAACGTCGAATACGCTCGCTTCCGGAGAAATCATTTCCACCGTGCGTTTTATCTTGTACGTATTCTTTTTTCTGAATTCGTTCTTCTTGGCTTCCACCGAGATCGTATACGGACTGAAAGGGGTTAAGGTAAAAGGGGAACCGGAGATCTCATTCCCGATTTTACCGCCGTTTTCGAACAATCGGAGAGAAAGAAGAAGCTTTCCGTCCTTTTCATGAAAATTGCCCTCTCCGTCCGACTCAGGATTTCCGTAGATGATGGATCTTATATCGTCGTCTTCGACTTCCTTTTGAATTACTTCTTGGTAAGCGAAATACTTTTCGAAATAATCGGCCGCGGCAGGATGGTGGGTAGTACATTGCAGTATCAATAATAAGAACGGAAGAAGGGATAAAAACTTCATTTGCCTTTCCCTCTTCTATACTTCTTGATATATTCGAATAATTCGGAAACTTTCGTATCGTCTACGGATTCAAAATATTCGATATGCAAAAGTTTTCCCTTAGGAGAATAAACGCGAAGATAGGATTTTCCGTCCATTAAACCCTCTTTCAATACGCCGTCTTTATCCAAAAGGAGGCTTTCATAATCCTTATCCTTTTCTCCGGAGATATAATCGAAAACCGGCTTAGGCGCTCCTTTTAAGTCCAGATAAGCGGAGAATAAGACCTTGTCCTCCTCTTGTAGAAATGTCTGCATCTTCCAATAAATCTTTCTCCCGTGTTTTCTGCAAAGAACCACATCTTTGAATCCGCAACCCAAAAGAAAATACACGTTTCCTTTAGCGGAATCGGAACGGAACACGACTCCCTTTTGGTCCGCTAATCTAAATTCGGGTAGATCCGATTTCGACTCGGCTAATAAGGAAGACCAAGAAAAGAATGATAGAGTAGTGATTATTCCTAAGTATCTCATCAAAAGCAAACCTTTGGTTCCGGAGAGAAGATGATCGCATTCTTGCAAATGCTTCTAATTAAGACAGAGTTAAGGTTCCGGAGTTTCCCAAAAAAAGGATCCGTGCTTGCGAAAGAATTAAAAATTACGGCTTCGATCGAAGTAGAAATCGTAAAAATCTTATTTCTTATGCAGGCGGAAAATCCCGTCCCAATCGTTAGGAAGAGCTTGCTGCATGAAGAGTTTGGTTCTCTTGGCATAAAGACGGACTACGCTGTCCAAGGGTCTTTCTCTATATAGGTCCCGAAACAAAGAGAAGGCCGATTTAAACTGGCCTGCCTTATACAAGGCGATTCCTTCGTTCAATTTGGTTTTTGCCCTGTCCTTCCATTCTATCGATTCCGGATCGTCCGCTTCATACACTTCGTATAAAATGACCGGTTGGGTTTTTCCTTTAACGATTACAGTATCGATTTCCCTAGCCTTTACATCCGAGAGTAAGTTCAATCGTAGGAAACTATGATGAGTCACGAGAATTTTAGTCTTATAAAAACTAGTCAAACTCTGGACCCTCGAGGCAAGATTCACTGTATCGCCTACGACGGTCGTATCGATTCGTCTTTCACTTCCTACTGTCCCTAAAATCAAAGGACCGGTATTCACACCGATTCCCAAATCCGCGCCCACTCCGTTTCCGTCATTCAAGGAATGAACGAAGCGAACCATATCGATCGCAGATTGGAGTGCGTTGTCGGCGGAGTTGAAATTCTGCTTCTCCGCTCTTTCGCTATGATCCGAAAAGAGCGCCATAATCGCGTCGCCGATATACTTATCCACGAAACCCGCATTCTTAAAAATAATGTCCTCGAATCCGGAAAAATACCGGTTCAGATACTTAATATTCTCATCCGGACTCAACTTCTCGGAAACCGTAGTGTAACCTCTAAGATCCGCGAAGAAAACGGACATGGTCTTTTCCTTGGAATCTCCGATCTTGATCTCCACGGGACTCTCGCGATCCAGGATGGATATGAATTCGGAAGGAACGAATCTATAAAATGCGTCCCTCTGTCTGGAAATCACAAGATTTAAAGCCTGGGATTCTTTATAAAGACTTACGTAGCGGGAAACCAAAAGGCTAATAATCACTAAAATAAAAACGGAGTAAGCTATTTTAAAGAAAGGATAATGGATCCCTACGATTTTCAAAATCGCATCCAAGGTGTCCCAGATCCCGAATACCGTGCAGACTCCTATTCCGATCGCCAATTTGATAGAGTCAGGTTTTTTCTTACGAATCGAATTGATGGAGAATACGATTACGTAAAGCAGCATAGGTATGAGAAGAATTTGATACGCCGTTAGATTAATGAGAATGTACTTAAACGGCAACACCCAATTGGTTACGAATAATAAAGCGCTGAAGCCGCAGAATATACGGATTGCCCAGAATTTCCCCTCCTGTTTGTAAAAGAAATCCCGAGCGAACAACATAAATACCGGAACGATAGGAATCAAAGCCGCGACTTCCGTACGAAAGAAGATCTCCGTATCGGTTCCGACCCAGTAATTGATGAATTTATTATATATATGGAAAGAAGTCAGATAAAAGTAAATCGAAGACAGTAAAGAGAAGAATCCGAAATACAGGTAGTATAAGTCCTGTTTTCTCGTAACAAAGAATAGAACATGATAGAATCCGAAGATGAAATAAATCCCGAATAGGAAAATGTCCAAGTATTCGGAAGAGGAATTATAAATCTCTTCCAAGGAGGAGATCCGGAAGTTTCTCTTATGATAAAACCCGAAATGATCGTTATGGATGTATGGATTGCTATCCGATTCTCCCTTGAATTCTATTCGGATCTCGTTCTTACCCGGTTTGAGAATTCCCGAATCTATCGGAACGATCAGGCTCTTTAGAGCTCTCTTCGTTTCCAAGGAATCTCCGTCGTTTCCGTACCATTCTTCTTTTAAAACGTTTCCGTTAAGTAATATCCGCCAGTTCTCTCCGATATCCGGTAGATACAATCCCGAAGGAACTTTTAGAAGAGGATTGTCTTTGGATAAATCGAACTCGGCTTTAACATCTATCCTATGGACCCCAGAATCAGGGGCAATAGGATAGATCGCGGTGAAAGTCCAAGGTAGTGGGGGAAGATCTTCCCATTCTTCCGAAACGGGAGTTGCTACTTTCTTTCCTTTCGGATTCGCTTCAGGGGTAGGATTTTCTTTTTTAGGCTTTGTGACCCAATGAGCCTTCCATTCCAAATCGGCAAAATCGACTTGTTGGGAGAAAGACTGTTCTCCGATACATCCGAATTGGATTACGAGTAAAGCGACGCAGATCCCGAAGAATGTTTTCTTGGATATATAACGGCCCAATTCGGGACCTCACATAACGAGTTCGTCCTCGCCTGCGCGAGCGACGACGATATCTCCGGATTCTTCCAGCTTACGAATGATATTAACGATTTTTTGCTGAGCGTCTTCCACGTCTTTGATACGGATCGGTCCCATGAAGTCCATATCCTCCCGCAGCAAGTTCGCGGCGCGTTTAGACATGTTCTTGAAGATTTTTTCCTGCACTTCCGTATCCACGGATTTGAGCGCTTTTGCGAGATCGGAGTTATCCACTTCTCGCAAGACTTTCTGGATGGCTCGGTCGTCGAGTAATACGATATCCTCGAATACGAACATCCGCTTCTTGATCTCTTCCGCAAGTTCCGGGTCTTCTTCCTCCAAGGCCTCGATGATCGTTTTCTCCGTTCCCCGATCCACCAGGTTGAGAATTTCCACGACTGAATCGATACCACCCGCAGAGGTGTAATCCTCACTCGCGAGTGTGGAAAGTTTTCTCTCCAAGACCCGTTCCACTTCTCGAAGAACGTCAGGCGAAACCCGGTCCATCGTAGCGATCCTTTTAGCGACCTCCGCCTGGATGGTATGAGGTAACCCGGAAAGGATACTGGAGGCTTTTTGAGGATCTAAATAGGATAAAATCAAAGCGATCGTCTGAGGGTGTTCGTTTTGGATAAAGTTCAATAAGTGTTGAGGGTCCGTTCTACGGATAAAATCGAAGGGACGTACCTGCAAACTGGAAGTAAGTCGATTGATGATATCGATTGCCTTCTGGTTTCCCAAGGCTTTCTCGAGGAGCCCTCTGGCGAAATCGATACCCCCGTTGGAGATGAACTCCTGGGCCATCATGAGTTCGTTGAATTCTACAAGAACCTTTTCCTTGTCTTCGGGAGTGATCTTATCCAGACGGGCGATCTCGAACGTGATCTGTTCGATCTCATCTTCCCGTAAATGCTTGAATATCTCCGAAGATACGTCGGACCCTACGGCGATTAGGAATATGGCCGCTTTCTGTCTTCCGGTAAGGGTGGTTTTTTTATTCAGCACTGTTAGTACGAGCTTCCTAAGGAATCATATCGGCAAGAATTCCCGTTTTCAAGGCAAAGTTTTTTCTTCGCAACGAGCTTGCAAAGAAGACATAAATTCCGAATTTAGGAAGGAGCCGAAGGGGTAAACCGTGAAATTGAAAGTCTACGAATACAAGAATTGCAGCACCTGTAGAAACGCCTTGAAATACCTGGAATCCAAAAAGATCCCCTTTGAAAGGAAGCCGATTCGGGAGACTCCTCCTTCCAAATCGGAACTCAAGAAAATGCTCTCTTATCTGGGAGGGGAATCCAAGCGCCTTTTCAATACCTCAGGTGGCGATTACAAAGAATTGGGACTCAAGGACAAGCTCCCCAAAATGAGCTTGGACGAACAAATCGAACTTCTCTCCAGCAACGGAAATCTGGTCAAAAGACCTTTCGTGCTAGGAGAAGGTTTCGGAATGGTAGGCTTCAAAGAAGAAGAGTGGAAGTCCGTCCTTAAGAAATAATCCTATCTTCCTACGGAACCCATGGTCGATGCCGGATACCTAAGTCCGGCGGCGGCACCTTGAGGAGCGACCGAATCGATGCGATCCAAATCCGCTTGCGATAGTCTCACTTCGCTTCCCTTAACATTCTCTTCCAAGTAAGGACGTCTTTTCGTTCCCGGGATCGCTACGATATCTTCTCCTTGGGCGAGCACCCAAGCGAGCGCCAATTGACCTGCAGTAACATTCTTCTCTTTCGCTATTTCATTGATCTTAGCGACTAGTTCCAGATTCTTCTGGAAATTTTCTCCTTGGAAGCGAGGAGAATTCCTTCGGAAATCGCTTGGATCCAAATCCTCGAATTTCTGGATTTGACCCGTCAAGAAACCTCGACCGAGAGGGCTATACGCCACGAATCCGATTCCCAACTCCCTGCAAACTTGTAGGATACCGTCTTCCGGATCCCGAGTCCAAAGAGAATACTCCGTTTGCAAAGCGCTGATCGGATGCACCTTGGCGGCTCTTCGGAGTGTCTCCGGACCCGCTTCGGAAAGACCTATGTATTTTACTTTTCCCTGTTTTACCAACTCGGCCATGGCGCCTACGGTTTCCTCTATCGGAGTATCAGGATCCACTCTGTGCTGGTAGTATAAGTCTATGTAATCCACTCCCAATCTTTTTAGACTTCCTTCCACTGCGGAACGAATGTAGTCCGGTTTTCCGTTATATCCTCTTTTATAAGGGTCGTTTGGGTCTCTCACGATTCCAAACTTAGTAGCGATGACCGCTTTGTCTCTCTTCCCCTGCAAAGCTTTTCCGAGAAGCACTTCATTCGTATGAGGTCCGTACATATCCGCAGTATCGAATAAAGTCACTCCGAGTTCCAAAGCCCTATGGATGGTTGCCATGGATTCGGCATCGTCCTTTTGTCCGTAAAAATCGGACATACCCATGCATCCGAGTCCTTGTTCCGAAACCGAAGGACCTATTTTTCCTAATTGTCTTTTCTTCATACGTTGCTCCAAAAGGAATGAATTATAGTTTTATAATAAAAGAAGGCTTTGCGAACGAATTTAAAGATTAGCGACCTGTTCCATTCCCTTACCTTCCCTAAGAATGGTAATGGAATCTCCGGTGCAGTCCAAGATGGTGGAGAGATCCAATTCTAGGATTCCTCCGTCTATTACGCCGTCTACACGGGATCCGTATTCGGACTCTATCCTGTCCACATCGATCACGAACTCGTCCTTGAAAAAAACCGAAGTGGAGGTGAGAGGATTCGGATGCATCTCCAATAAGGCGCGTAGATAAGTGGAATCCGGAATTCGAATGCCGATATGTTTTTCTTTTTGGTTGGAAAAGGAAACTCTAGGTAAGTGTCGATTGGCCTTCACCACAAAAGTATAAGGTCCCGGAGTGAGACGCTTCATCAAACGAAAAGCCTCGTTACTCATCTGCTCCATGTAATTGGACGCGGTAGAGATATCCGGACAGAGAAGAGCTAGCGGTTGGTTCTTCGGAATATTCTTTAACTTGTATAATTTCTCCACTCCCGTATGGGATTGGGAATCCGCAACGAGCGCATAAACCGTATCGGTAGGAAATATATACACCCCACCCTCGGACAATTTTTTGGAAATCTGTCCGAGTATCCTCTTCTCGGGATTTTGGGGATGTAAATGTACGATCATATTCCGGTAGTAACGCCTCCGTCCACTACGATGATTTGTCCGGTAACGTAAGCCGCAGCATCCGAAGCCAAGAAAATCGCGGCGCCTGCGAGATCTTCCGGTTTACCTAGTCTTGCCAACGGGATTCTTGCCTTCATTTGTGCCAGAACCTCCGGTCTTTCCTTAATCATCTCCGTCATATCGGTGTCTATGAATCCGGGACACACAGCGTTTACCCTATAACCGGACCCGGCCCATTCTACAGCTAAGGCTCTGGTCATATTGATCACCGCGCCTTTAGTTCCGCAATAAACGGAAGCGAACTTAGTTCCTTGTATACCTAAGACGGAGGCTATGTTGATTATGTTCCCGCCTTTTTTCTTTTGGATCTTATAGAATGCCTGACACGCACGGAACACTCCCACGAAATTGGTTTGAGTCACGTTCTGTATATCTTCTTCCTTGAAGAATGCAGCGGGAAGATTGGTCGCTACCCCAGCATTATTGATGAGCACGTCCAATTTTCCGTGCTTTTTTCCCACCGTCTCTATTACAGAATCAATCGCGCCAGGTTGGCGGATGTCCGCCGCATAGGCTTCGATCCCCGTACCTGCCAGACGTTTGATGGATTCTTCGGAAGATCCGGTTCCGTAAACGATAGCACCCGCGTCTAAAAATCCTTGGGCGATCTGTCTACCGATTCCTCGGGTCGCTCCCGTTACCAGTACCGTTTTGCCGCTAACATCGAATATATTTTTCAAAACTCATTCCCCTTCGGTTGATTGCTTGGTTCGGAATAGTACACTTTCGGTTTTCCGGAATCTTTCAAAACTCCGCAAGGATGCTCGGAGCGATCGGAATCGGATCTTCTTCCGGCTGAAATATCGTATCTTTCGAAGAGTTTCTTGGAATCGATCCGCATATTATCTCCATAATCCGTATTCGTAGCCTTGATCTTTTCTTTCTTCTTAGCCTTGGGTTCGGTAGGATCTTCCGGTTCGTTTTCCTGCTTGGCCTCTTCCAGGATTTTGTAATCGTTTTTGATCACATCCCGATCGATATAATGAGAATTGCCTTCGTATTCTTCGTGAAACGGATCACAATCGGAAAGATCCGGAACGACTATGATACGATCACAGAATATATTTAGCCAATCGCAACCGGTCTCGAAAGTATGCTTCTTGATATTCTGTAGATTAAAACCTCTGCAGGAAAAGAAACTCAGAGCGAGGCAAAGTATCAGATAGAGTCGTAGTTTTAGAAGGAAAGATTTCATCTGCTTCCGTTATTGTCGGGAGAACTTTCTCATTCTTCCTTATTTTTTACCGGAAGCGGGTTCGCCCGCTTTGGAAGAATCCGATCCGGAAGATTTGTCGCTCTCCGGAATTTTTCCTTTCCTTGATTGATAAACACTCCGGATGGCTTGCTTTTCTTTCTCGCGATTCTTCTCCTCGGAGTCGTGCAGTAGTTCCAGACAATCGTCCCAGTAAGTGACTTCATCCTTAGCCAAATAATCCGTCTCGAGTACTCGATTCTTAGAAAGCTTGGCTTCTGATTCCAGCTTTCCTTCTTTGGCTTTTTCCAGAAGAATCTTGGCTTTGTATAATTGCAAAAGCCCCTGCTTCGCAAAGTATAAATTCTGCCCCTGGTTGCCGGACTCTCTTTCTAACTTCGCCGCAAGCCAAGTATCCCTATAGATCTGCAGATGCTTTTCCATCACGGGAACGTATTGTCTTCCTTGGGCCTCGGTATCCATTTTCAGATCTACGACTTTGGGTTGGATTTCCTTTTCCAAAGCCTCCGACTTATTAAAAACTTCCTTCGCTTGGGTCTCCGCCAACTGGTCCAATTTGCTCTTCAAAGTCTGGAATTGATTTCCAGCATTGTCCCATTCTCCCCTTTGAAAGGAGGACTCTCCCCTGGAATATTCTCCCAATAGACTTTCCCAATCGTTTTTCTTTCCGAAGTTCAGTAAGCTAGTTCTCAAATAACGCAAAGCCACCCAAGTTTTTTTACGAAGAGAATAGGCCCTGGATTTTGGATCCGCATTCGGATTGGGAGCGGGAGAAGAAGGTTGGACTGTCGAACTATCTTTAGTCGCCGGCTGTTTATTTTCCTGGGTGAATCCGGGAAGCGATATGAATATAAGAAAAAACGAAATCGTAAAAACGAGTTTACTGGATAAGATTCTGTTCAAATGAGTATCCGTCCCTTCAACCAGGGATAATCGGAAAAGGAGTGCCTGGCAAGGCTTTTCTTATAACTTGGGTATATGCTCATCCTCCGGTCCCAATCTCCCAGACGAAAGGCGATCCTAGAATCTCTCGGTTTAAACTTTCGAATCGAAGTCATGCCCGTGGACGAGTCCAGTTTCGAATCGGAAAAACCTTTGGATTATTTGGAAAGAGTGGCTCTCTCAAAATTAGGTCCTCTCAACCAAGACCCCGAATCTGTATTGGTTTCCTCGGACACCATCGTGGTTTTCCAAAACGATATCCTGCAAAAACCGAAAGATGAAGAAGAAGCGTATAGGATGATATCCTTACTGAACGATAATGTTCACACTGTGTATTCCGGACTAGGAATCCGTACCGAAGGAAGAGACATTTTCGATTACGATTCTTCCCAGGTGCTTTTTCATAATTGGAGCAAGGAAGAAATTCGAAAATACGTTCGATCTAAGAAGCCGTTCGATAAAGCGGGAGCTTACGGAATCCAAGATAAAGGATCACCCGCAAAAAGTTTCGAAGGGTCTTACACGAATATACTAGGTTTTCCGATTCGGAAATTCTTCCGACATCACGGTATTTGGTCCGAATTTTTGTGAGAAAACGATTTCGTTTCGAATTAAACGTACAAATCGAAAAGTTGTCCCTTGGAGTTAGAAGGACCGGATGCGGAAGCTTCTCCTTCCGGCCCGTAGAGACGAAGTGATTTTCCTATATCTGAAAAATCCCTTTGGCGAATCGGTTCGATCGCGGAGACTTCGGAGCGATTCAGGATCGGTTTGATATAAGTAAGGTATTCTTCGGGGAAAGATATCCTTTGTACTCCGTCGCTGATTCTCATACGCCTTAGTCCTAGGATTCTTATCGGCGGGAAATTCCTTCTCCTTTAGAAAATCTTCAGCTCACCGGCTTGACTTCCGGCCGATCCGGATCATTCTGCACCCATGACGACCAAAGAGGCAGGCCCCTCTTCCTACGAGAACCTCATCGACTTTCTGCATCGGGTAAAACCTGTCGCGGACAGCCTTCCTCAGGTTCTTTTTGTCGTTTCCCAGGATTCTTACGAATTCGGAGTCGTAAGCGACCTATACAAGAATGCTTACAAGAAAAGTTCGGACCCTTACGAAATCGTAGTCTTTGTGGCGGAGCCGGGGGATTTGGAAAACTTCCAGAGCGAGGCCATGAATTTGGACATGTTCGCCGATCGGAAATTATTCATCATCAAATCCGGTCTAAATTTTTTTAAACCCTGGGTCGGCAAAACTAAGGCCAAAAATTCTCCCAAATCGGGCGGATTTTCTCTCCCGGATTCCGTTAAGGTAATCGTTCATTATGATCATTGGGATGTACCAAAAGAACTTTTAAGTGTGTTCGGTCAGAATGTAGCGTATTTCAAGTCTCCTAAACTTTTTCCGGACAAGAGAAAAGAAGCCTTTCTCAGGGCATGCAAAGAAATCGATATCAAGCTAGACGAAGAAGCCGAAGAGGAATTTCTTCTTAAAGTTAGCCCGAGCGCTGGCGCCTATATCAAGAATCTGGAGAAGCTGAAATTATATCTGGGCAAAAAGAGTTTCTCTGTGTCGGATTTACGGGAGGTCCTCTTCCAAAGTTCCGAATTCAGTTCTTCCGAGATCCTTGACTTTTTCTTTGAAAAGGATTATATCCGATTCTCCCGCGAATTCTCCAAATTCAAAATAGGTAAGGATTCGCTTTTGATTTTCCTTTCCCTTCTCAAAGACGCTTTGGACAGATTGCGGATTTATAAAGTGATCTTTCGACATTACGACAAGGTTCTAAGCGAGAAAGAACAAGCCGAGTTACTGGGAATAGAAAGTTATTCTCCCGGTAGAAAAATGCACACTTTCAAAAGGCTCAAGAAGGAGAATTCCTTATTTTCCGATTTGGAAATGCAGGAACTTTACGAATTTTTATTAGAGATGAACCAAAGAATCAAAACCGGTGCGGAAAAAGAGGACACGGTTTATTATTTTCTCACAAAGGTGCAGGATTTTTTTCATCGTTCGAATCGAACAATCCGAACTCGGTGATCTTTCGATAGATCGTTCTCTCCGAAATTCCCAGAATCCTCGCGGCCTTTTCTCTGTTTCCGTTCACCAGAATCAGATTCCTACGGATGATCTCTCTTTCGTAATCCCGGAGAGTGATTCCGGTTCTTACCGTTAATTCCAGGCCATCCTTGTAATGCGTTTCGAAAAGCTCAGGAGGAAGATGTTTGGTATCCAGAGTCTTTACATTATGCATGGAAACCATTCCTTCCAACAAGTTCTTGAGTTGGTGGAGATTTCCGGGATAATCGTATTCCAAAAGAAAACGTCCCAATTTTTCGGAGATCTTAATATTCTTGCGATTGTATTTTTTGCCGATCAGATCCAAGAAGATCCGAGTTAAGGGAGGAATATCCTCTTTTCTGTCTCTAAGGGTAGGCAATCTCAACTGAAGAGTTTGGATTTCCAAGAATAGGGACTCTTGCAATTTTCCGGACTTTACTTTTTCGTTCAGATCCGGCGAATCGGAGAGAAGGTATCGATTCTTTCCTTTTTCGTTTCGTATCTTTTGGAGCAATTGTACTTGGAGACCGGGACTCAAATTGGAAAAACCTTCCAAGTAAATCGTATTGCCCGCTTTACCGTCTATCTGCGAAAAGAGTTCCGCAATCTCCGTCTCGGATTCGGGGGCGGTAAAATCGTACACATAGAATTTTGGAAATCGCTCTTTGCAAAAAGAATGAAAGACCGCGCCGAAGAAACTCTTTCCCGTCCCATTCTCCCCGATGAATAGCAGAGGCAAATCCGAACTAGCGGCCTGCTTTGCACGCTCCAGGAGTTTACGAGTTAACGGGGATAAGGCGATAAAATGAGATTCTTCCATCGTTCAACCTACGGGAGGGAAAGTTCTAATATCTCACCCCGAATCAAACAATCAAAATCGGATTTTTCCGTATTCTGAAAATAATTCCTGGCAACGGAAGGATCGCATTCCAACGTTCTCGCCGGGGCATAGGGATACTGTTCCACAGAATCCGGTATTACTTCGACCCCTTCCGAAGAAAAAGCGGACGAAAGAAACCTGACTCGCCAGATTCCTTTTTTTCCCTCTGCGAATCCGTTAGGAGACGGAATCCGTATCCAAAAGGCTTTGGCCCCGGATTTCATAAGAAGTTTCGGATAATTGGCAAAGTATTCGGAATTGGAATTTTGATGAACCACCTTGGCGAATTGGCTGGAGAAATTGCTTCTTACAGGCTCCGAAGAAAGGATTCTTTCGTTTTTAATTTCCGAATAAATCGACGCTAATCCCCAAGGATTCAAAGCGTCTCCTAGAGAATATTTTCCGGATAACTCCACCTTCTCCAGATCGCTTTCCTCTAAATTTGCGGTAGAATCAGCGGTTTGCGAGGTTGTATATAATTTACCGTTTCTATAAACGAGAGTCTTGGCATCTCTTGGCGTAACGATTCGTTGATAATAAACGATCTCTCGAAATTCCGCCCCTCTTTTGGCCGCCTCCTTATGTTCCCTTCTCGCCTCGGGACCCGAATAAGAAGAATATAAAATGGAGATATTCGCACTCGATTGCTTTAAGCTTTCAATGGCCGCCCCGTATCCTCTTCCGGAATCCGAGTTTTTGGCATTGGTTAGAATCGTTACAGCGTATTGCTTCCTTCTTCCCGGAGTTTCTTCCGAAGAAAGAACTCTTTTTAAACGGAGCAAAGCATTCGAAAGGTCTTCCGTAGTAGTCTTTCCTTCGGATTTAAAATCCTTCCATTGACGAAAGAACTCGCTGCGAGAAGATTCCGGATAAACTTTAGAATTGCCCGCTCCTGCCACCACTAAACGAAACTTAGTCTCTGGCCGCCAAGAGATGGCCTCCAATTGCGACATAAATTCCTTTCTTTCCGGAGCATAAGAGTAAGCGGCATCCAATACGAAAACTTGGATACGAGGCGTAGCAGAAGCTTGTTCTTTAGGAGTGTCTTTTTTCTTTTTCTTAGGAACCAAAGGAAACGAATCCCGGGTCAACCTTTCATACGTTTCGAAAAGATCTCTTTTGCCGATCGCGGAATACTCCTGCATCTGAAATAAATTGCAGTCGTAAACGGATCGATCGATTCGGATCTTTTCCTGAATCTCTAACACATCTCGAACCACATAATCGACTTTTGTTCGGTTACAGTTCTGCTTGAATTTGTCCCTTGGAACGGAGGGGACGAGATATTCTTTTGCCTCTGGATTTAAAGAGCTGGAAAATTCTTCCCGGACCTGTAATGCATAGCCGTTACTCGCGTAGAATTGCGCAATTCTCGCCAATTCGAACGGCTTTTCTCCGGTTCCTTCCAGAAATTTCGGAGCCGGACCCTCCCAAGAGCCCGGTAAGAATAGGACCGTCGTCGCTATTGCGTCGTTCGTTGCTAAAATTAGCAGAGTAGAAAAGAGAATTAGGAAATTTTTTGACAATTGTGCGCCGCGAATAAAAACTTTTTTCCAAAATGCATGGCCGCTTTTAAAATTAAAAGGCTTCATTAAAAAATGGCTTGCGGAATCCGTTTATCGGATATATTCCTCAAATCCATCTGATCAAGGAGAAAATGATGATCAAGAAACTAATCGCTATTTCGATTTTTGCTATTCTTGCAACCTATTGCGGAACCAACAACGCACAAAAGGACGCAACCTCTGTAGGTGACGGAGGATGGTCTTTTGAAGGTTGGGGTGGTCCACCAGAGCAAAGAAACGACGGAAAAACTCCTAAAGACACTAACCCGAAAGATTATTACTACATGAAGTTCTCTTCTCGTGCATCTACTAAAGCTGTTGCTAAAAAAAGCCCGGCTATGATGCAGTCTACTTGCCGCGAAGCTTCTCGCCTCCAAGGCGCTTCCGATGTGGTTAAGAAAATGGTTGGTGAAACCGTAGAATCCGCTTCCGGAGTTTCCGACGGTGAAGCAACCGCTTCCGTTATCGTTTCTCAATCTGCAGGTGTCGTAAAAGGAGTGGGAGTTTACGAGTGTAAAGCTTCCGGAGCCGGTTCCGATCCTAGCGACGTTTCCAAAGACAACTGGGAAGAATGCCAATGCGTAATCTACGCTAAATTCCCCGGCGGTCGTGACGCTCTCGTTGCAAAAGCGCAAGAAGTCGGAAAATAATCCAACTTTCTCTTAAGAGAGATAAAGCCCTCGTTCCTTCCGGAATGGGGGCTTTTTTATTTTGCGGTACAAAAAAGCCTCGGTTGCTTTCGCTCCCGAGGCTTCAGATTAATTAGTCCTCCGAATGATCGATTCGAAGGGCTGGAATGAGAGAAGCTTTATTCCAAAACCAACCCGTGTTCGGTCGCCAGGTTAGTTGCGTCTTCCTGGAATTGGTCACCTTTCTCCACAACAGTTTTAAGAGCTGCCGCTGCGGCCTTTTTCAGTTCATCTTGCTTAGCGGGCTCGGTCGCTTTTTCCGCTTCCAGAATCTTATCACTAGCTGTTTTTAAGTTTCGAATACTATCTGCGAGCAAAGGATTACTGGAAATTCTGGACAGATTCGGAGAAGAAGTCTGGATCCAAACATCGTAGAAGCTATTCAACTTACCGCCTTTCAAAATGGAAGCGCTGCAACGAACTTTTGCGAAATCACCGTTTGCTTCCGACTCGAAACAAGACATCCCTTTTTCGAGTTTGCCTTTAGTAGGAGAGGTTAAGGAATTCTTCGCATATACGGAATCCCCTTCCGCTATGATGAAGATAACGTCATCGAAGAAATTCTTTGCAAGTGCGAATCCCTCTTTTCCGTCGACGGTTTTCATTTTCAAATATTCCGCGCTGGTCTTATTTCCCTTTGCGTCCGTGCTTTCATGGTTTACCAGTTCCAATCCGGTCACTTCCTCGTTCCCATATACTAAGGAAACTTGGTCGGCCTTCTCGGCGGTTCCCGGTTTCTTATAAATCCATTGATTCCATGCGGAATATTTCGTTCCGACGATTTGAGCAACCGGTGCCTCTTCCTGTTTTTTGCAAAAACCGAATAACAGTATTGAGGCTGCTAAGATAGCGGTTGGAATTTTCTTACCTAATCTCATTGAGAGCTTTCTCCTTTGGGGAATCCATTATGTGCCGATTCTCTGAAACCATTGTCAATCTCATTCTTTTCCGAAAGAAATAAGGAATCGGCCCTTCTCATCTAATCCGGAAAGTCATCCAAATCGGTCAATTTTTCCCGAAGTATTTCCCTTCTTTATGGTCAAACGCCGCTTTTTCCAGAATACGATTTGGCCGGAATTTACCTAAAAGCGGATAGTTTCACTAATACCAAGTTAGAATGAAATCCCGCGCTTACCACATCCTCTTCCTATTGGCAATTTTTCTAAGTTGTTTCCGCTCGAAGCCGATCGGCCTTGGAATCGTTAATTCCTATCGGCTAACGGTAACAAAAGGATCACAGTCCGTCCAAATTCCAAGAGGTTCGGAGTTCGAGATCCTTGCCGCTACCCAGGAAAAATCGACGTCGGACGATTTGAATAAGAACGTCTACCTGGTCCGGTTTGAGGGGGAAGAATACGCTCTTAAAGATGCGCATATCGAAGAAGAATTTACCGCAATTTTATTCGCCACCGAATCTCGTTATGCGGTCGTTGCCGCTTCCGATTTGAGAATGTACGATAAACCCTCCCTTTTTTCCGATGCGCGATCTAGATTAGAATTCACAAGCTATTATAAAATTCTTGGGAGAAGTCCCGATTATTATGATGGGCGAGAGAATTATTATAATTGGTTACAGATTCTTTCACCTGATGGAAAGATCGGCTACATCCAGGATCGCGGAATACAAGAGTCTGAGGATCCGCAAGCTCTACTTAAGACGGGCTACCTGCGCTACCCGAGTAACGGTTGGATTAAAATTGCCGATCCAAACAAGCCGAAATTTATCTGGAAAAACGGAGTACTCAAACCCTTCGGAACGGTTCCTAGAATTTCTCTAGGAATTGCATCTTATAATGAAATCGTTCGAACCGTTACAGGAGACACCTTTTATCGCATCGTGGGCGGGACGGACGCTTATACCAGTGACGAATATTCCATTACGGATACCGGATATAAATTCTACATCGCCGGAGAAGATTCTAAAGTATATTTAAGTTATCTGGATTTCAGTTTGGAGCGGAAATGCTGGAAACAACCCGAAAAGTTAACCGAGGCAATACTGAAAGGCTTCCAAGGCCAGAATATAGATCTTTGCAACACTTCCGTGAAATCTTTCGATCTTCCGATCGGAAGGGTCTTCTATGTTAGCTTTTTCCTTCGATCGCCGATCCTCCTTCCTGCAAATACTAACAAAATTCGAAACGGAGTCGGAAAAACCGTTTCCGATTTCATTTTTATTCCCGGAAAGGACGGTTACTATTCGGAACAATTTCATAATAAGGAAATTAAATGGGTCGATTTCGACCAAGACGGATTACCCGAATTATTCGTGAAAGGGAATGTTACAAGGGCTGGACTTCCGGATTACTCGGTATATGAAATCAGAGCCGATCGACTCGTCCGTATATTCCAAAAAGATGTTTCTCCGGAAGGTTGCTCGACGGTCGAGGTGAAAAATAGAAAACTCGTTTATATCGATTCTTGCGGGAGTAGAAACGGAGGAAAGGATCCTCTTATACGAGAGGTCTATTCGTTTTCTAAAGGAAAATTCGTAAAAGAATAGAGAACGGGATTATTATCCCATATCTCCTTCCTTAAACCGATCCCGTCCTTCGATTCTTATTCGGCTTTTTAAGATCCTATGCTTGGAATCGGATGGTTTCAGCGGAGAGAATATTTTCTCCACATCGTTGAGATAATCGATCCACAGTTCTATCTTAATATTTTGCGGACGGTCATCGACTTTCAGATAGAATTCTTTCCAGGAGTTTCGCTCATTTCCGATTGGAGGAGGAATCCTTGTGTCGGATTCTAAGACTTTAGGCGCATCCGAGATATTTCTCTCATTGGGATACTTGTTTCGGTACAGTTTCCTTAGAACGAATTCTTCCCTCAATCTTCCCGAATCCGAAAATACTTTCAAGCGGAGAGTTCGAAACAAATCGCCGGTGGGAAACGAGTGTCCTATTCCTTGGGAAACGACTCGAATTGCAATCGTCTTGGAACCTAAATATTCCGCTTGTACATCCAAACTTTTTCTAAGTGAAGATAGAGAATGTCCTCCTTGGAAAGAATGACTTCGGCCGGAATCCGGAGCTACATGACAGTCTATGCAATCCGATTCCTGCGAGATTCCGGAAGAAGACCATTCATCGAATGTTCCTTGCATATTTAGATCCGAATACACGACTCCCTTTTCCGGTTTCATAAGAGACTCTGCATTCGGGAAATTAAACTGATGGCAGGACTCACAGAGCTTTGCTGATCCGAAATCTTTTACTTGGGAATATTCATGAAAAAGAATACTATGGGACACTTCCGGCGTTCTAGATACGATGATTTTTCCGCCTCTCACATGGCATACGTTGCAAGAAATGCCCTCCGTATTCAGGTACAGTTCTTTGCCGTTGCGCAAAGGTACGTGACAATTTTCGCACCATTGCATGGGTTCTAACGAGAAGCTATGACGATAGATTTGGTTGGTATGAGCCTCTTTGTGCCTGGAGGCGGACCAATTTTGATAAACCGTTTTATGACAGGTCCCGCAATCTTTCGCGGTTTTTAAGAGCTTTCCCGTTCTAGGATTTCGGATGGAATCTTTTTCCGGATCGAAGGCTATAGGGGCCAATCCTTTGTTGAAACCTAGATTTTTTTGTAAACTCCCGACTTCAGGACGAGGAGAAGAATAGATTAACGATAGAAAGACCCCGAAGAAAAGAAGGGAGATAGAACATCCCACCAGAGTCGGTCTCATTCCCATATCAATTTAAGATTTATTGTAACAATCAAGTGATTTCGTTTTGGATTGACGATTTTTTAATCAAGGGAATCCTAACGGATGTTTTGTCATTTTCCAATTTTGTAGGAAAGATTTATGCGCAAGTTCTCCTTTAAAGTTTTCATGATTCTCATCACGGTATACGGCGTATATGCCTGTGCCTCTACCCCGATCGGTTTCGGATATGTCAGCCAAAAGGATGTGAAGGTATACGCAAAACCATCCTTGAAAAGCGAAGTTCTATTCGCGTTGGATAAAGCCAAAAAATACGAGATTCTAGGAGCCGATATCCAGGACAAGGACTCCTCCTTAAAACTCTTATGGCTAAAGGTCAAACAGAGCGAACAGGTAGGTTATGTTTCCCGGGAAGAAGAAAGTATTAGGAATTCCGTATCTACATTCTTCCCCGTGTTGACCAATAAATTCGGTCTTGTAACCGCCACTCAATTGATGCTCAGAGAGACTCCGGGCGTCAACGGAAAGGTATTGGGTAAATTACAAACCAGAGAGATCGTAGAACTACAAGAGGAGCAATCTAAGCCCGTATCCATAGACGGTATGACGGGCACTTGGGCGAAAGTAAAAACCAAAAACGGTCAGACAGGATTCGTTTTCACTGCCTACGTGATGAGAGATGCGAGTCCGGAAATATTGGCTAAAACCAAAGACCTTAACTTGCCGCAAACCGGCTGGGCTTACTTGAGAAAGGAGCCTAAAAAGATATATAATTATACGAATGGAAAATTGATCCCATCCGACGATGTTTCCTATCATCTAACGGAAGGGAGCTCAGCTTTCTTTAATCAGAAGCTAATCACTGAACAAGGAAAGGTTTACTTTCATGTCTATGGAGCGGACGGATCCTCCGAATATGATTCTTATGAAGGCGGTAATTCCGTTGCGTATTCAGGCTTCCTTCCGGCGGATATTTTGGATACTTATCCTTCCATCGTAAGATTGCAACTATCTCGATATAAAGGAGACAAATCCAGGGAATTGCTAGAAGCTATCGGAGCCGCCTTAAATGGTGAGGCCGATTTGGATAATGTGATAGTAACCGATTATAATTTCGGAAAGAAGAAACTTTTCGAAGTAGAGACGAAGATAAAGACTTATTATGTTAAAAGCAATGAATCCGCGACGATTAAAATACTATTATTCAAAGACGGAGCAAATTACTCTACCATATACAAAGGAATCGGAGATGCGAAATTTGAAGACATGGATGGAGACGGCATTTACGAAATACTAGCCACCGAATCGGAAGGCAGATCCGGTTCCATTAGTCAAACTCTCTATCGCTTCAACGGTTCCAAGTTCGAGACTCTGGCTACTTATTCTAGGTCCAGTTACGGCTCTAATTGTGGACAAATTTCAATTTATGGCTCCGAACTCCACAGAAATAATGACAATTGCCATAAAGAAGATGAGAAGCTTTATTCTCCATTTCAGTTCAAACTTAAAAGAGGAAAACTCGTTCCCGTAGAATGATCAAGCAAAGATGGGTTCTCTGAGTCCCGCTTTCAAAAGTTGGGCCAGAGATTCCGGGTTTTCAGCCTTCAGGATTTCCATCCGGCTGGCAGCAAATTCTTCCCGGCCTTGGATATATCTCACCAAATGCTTCCGAAGAAGTAGTACGCCTAATTTATCGCCGAAGGATTCTCTCATCAATTCTAGATGAGTTAGTGCAACGGATACGATTTGTTCTAAGGAGAGTGTCTCCTTGAGTTGGTTCGAGAAAATCCAAGGATTTCCGATGGAATTCCTACCCACCAAAACTCCGTCCACGCCAGACTCTTGTTTTCGGCGAACCGCTTCCTCATAGGAACTCACGTCTCCGTTTCCGAAGATGGGAACTTTTCTCGCCGCTTTTATATCCGCGATCGCATCCCAATCCGCTTTTCCAGAGTAACCCATCTCTCTCGTCCTGCCATGCACGGATATCGCCATGACGCCGGATTCTTCTAGGATTCTGGATACTTCCATATAATTTCGGGATGTATCGTCCCAGCCCAGGCGGATTTTCGCAGTCACCGGAATATCCAGTGCCTTTCTCATTTCTTCTATTATTTTTCCTGCATATATGGGCTTACGCAAAAGACCCACGCCGGATCCGCGCATAGATACGTTTCTAGCGGGGCATCCCATATTCAAATCTATGATATCCGGGTTCAACTCTCGGATTCTTTTTGCCGCATCCACGATGATTTCGAGTTTATTGCCGAAGATTTGGAAAGTGATCGGCCTCTCTTCTTCTCGAAAATTCAAAAGTGATAATGCTTTTTTAGATCCTACTGCGAGACTATCCGTAGAAACGAATTCCGTGTAAGAAAAGGCCGATCCGAAGCGACGGACTATAGTGCGGGTCGGACTGTCGCTAATCCCGGCCATCGGTGACATGGCCAACCATCCGGGAATCTCGACTGTTCCGATCCGAATCATTTTTCCTTACTTTCTCGAATCACCGTGAAGTCTTGGACCTTATCGTTATCTTTGATATCGACGACTCTCACACCTACGGCGGTTCTTCCCATTTTGGAGATCTGATTCGCTTCGGTTCGTATCACCATTCCTTGCTGGGTCACGAGAATGATTTCATCGTCTTCTCCGACGGACCCGACTCCGACCGCTGCCCCGTTCTTATCTCCGACTTTGAGGAAAGCCATTCCTTTTCCACCACGACCCTTGGTTCCGAATTCTTCGAAGCCCAGACGTTTGCCGTAACCGTTTTCGGAGATCACGAATATATCGTCTCCTTCTACGACTTTGGAAAGTCCAACGATAGAATCGTCATCGGAGAGTCTCATCCCTGTAACACCTTGTGCGGTTCTTCCTTGAGCTCGGATAGCATCCATTTCGATACGTAAGGCCTGTCCGTTTGCGGAGAAGATCATAAAATCGTCTCCCTTCTGGACGGATACTACGGTGATCAATTCGTCCCCGTCTCGTAAACCGATGGCGATGATTCCGGATTTCTTTACGTTTCCGAATTCGGAGAGTTCCACTCTCTTGATGAATCCTTTCTTGGTCACAAGAAGAAGGTCCTTCTCCTTATCTTCCGCTCTGAATGTGAAGACTGCGGATATGTATTCTCCCTCGCTTAAGCCGATAATGGCCTTTAAGGATTTTCCTCTCGCCTCTTTCGAAGCCAACGGAAGTTCGTAGGCCTTCATCATATAGACCTTTCCTATATTAGAGAAGAACATTACATTATCATGAGTCATTGCAGACTTCATGATTTTAACGATATCGTCCCTTTTTTGAGAAAGTCCCTGGATTCCCTTACCGCCTCTTCTCTGTCTTTTGAACGTATCTAAGGGAAGTCTTTTTACGAACTGATCGTAAGTGATTTGGAGAACCATTTCTTCGTCGGCGATCAGATCTTCCGCGTTGAAGGAAGAGGATTCTACGCTTTCCAGACTGATATCTGTCTTGCGTTTGTTTCCGAATTTATCCGACACTTCCTTGAGTTCCGTGCAAACGATCTCGGCGACACGCCCCGGTTTCGCCAGAATATCCTTATAATCTAGAATCAAGAGACGCACTTCTTCTAACTCATCTATAACCTTTTGGACTTCGAGAGAAGTTAAGCGTTGTAGTCTCATCTCTAGGATCGCATCCGCTTGGACATCGGAGAGAACGAAACGATTCATTAACTCTTGTTTGGCTTCTGCGGCGTTCTTAGAGGCGCGAATCACCCGGATCACTTCTTCGATATTCTCGAGAGCGATTTTCAATCCTTCTAAGATATGTGCCCTTTTTTCGGCCTTATCCAGATCGAACTGGGTTCTTCTAACTATGACTTCTTTTCTGTGAATGGAGTAGGAAACTAAGATTTCTTTCAGGTTGAAAATCTTAGGTTTGTTATCCAGAATCGCAAGCATCGTGATCCCGAAACTCACCTGTAGTTGAGTGAGCTTTAGAAGTTGATTCAGGATTACTTGAGCATTCGCATCCTTCTTAATATGGATCTCTACTCGGATTCCTTTTCTGTCGGAGAGATCCAGGATTTCGGAAATTCCTTCCACCTGCTTTTCGTTCACAAGCTCCCCGATTCTTTCCAATAAGGTTCTCTTATTGACCTGATACGGAATCTCGGTGATTACGATGACTTCCCGACCCTTCTTATTTTCCTCTATCTCCACCTTAGAGCGGATTCGAATCGAACCTCTTCCCGTATGATAGGCGGAAAGCAAACCTTCTCCGCCTATGATGATCCCCCCGGTCGGAAAATCCGGACCCGGCATGATCTTTAATAATTCAGGAATCGTAATATCTGGATTCTCAATAACCGAGATTACGGCCTGGATGCATTCCTGGAGATTGTGCGGAGGAATGTTCGTAGCCATCCCCACTGCGATTCCGGAAGAACCGTTGACTAACAGGTTAGGAAAGTTTGCCGGAAGAACGTCGGGCTGCTGTTTCGTGTCGTCGAAGTTTGGAGAGAAGTTTACGGTTTCCTTCTCTATATCTCTTAAGAGTTCTTCCGCGACTTTTTCGAGCCTAGCTTCTGTATAACGATAAGCGGCAGGATTATCTCCGTCGACGGATCCGAAGTTTCCTTGCCCGTCGATCAAAGGGACGCGAAGGGAGAAATCCTGAACCATACGAACCAAGGCGTCGTATACGGCGCTATCCCCGTGAGGGTGATAATTACCGATGACCTCCCCGACGATTTTAGCGCATTTCACATAAGGACGATCGCTTCTCCATGCACGTTCGTTCATAGCGTGAAGAATACGCCTATGCACGGGTTTTAATCCGTCTCTAACATCCGGAAGCGCGCGACCTACGATTACGCTCATCGCGTATCCTAGGTAGGCCTCCTTCATCTGGTCTTCAATTTCGACCGGAATCACCCTGACGCCGTTTTTCAGCGCTTCCCCGATATCCGGACGGGACGTCGGACTGAAACCTAGGGTTTTCGATTCATTCTCCATCTCTTGGCTCATTCGATTTTAGAGCTCCCTTTTATCTGTCTTTTAAAGATCCAGGTTGGCGACTTTAGCCGCATTCACTTCAATAAATCTGCGTCTCGGGACGACCTCGTCGCCCATTAGGATATTGAAGGTGTCTTCGGCTTCCACGTAGTCGTCCAATTTAACCTTAAGCACTACACGCTTTTCCGGATCCATAGTGGTTTCCCATAATTGCTCGGGGTTCATCTCTCCGAGTCCCTTGTATCGTTGGATCACGGCCTTATCAGTGCCTATGGACTTCAGATATTCTTCCTTCTCTTTATCGGAATATAGATAAGTGGCGACCTTGCCGTGACGTATCAGGTAAAGAGGAGGCTGGGCGACGTAGAGGTACCCTCTCTCTATGACCTGTTTCATATAACGAAAAAAGAATGTAAGAAGGAGGGTACGAATATGAGATCCGTCGATATCCGCATCAGTCATAATGAAAATCTTATGATAGCGGATCTTATCGACATTGAATTCGTCCTCTCCGATTCCCGTCCCGAGCGCGGAAACCAAAGTACGAATCTCTTCGTTTCCTAAAATCTTATCCAATCTGGATTTTTCCACGTTCAGAATTTTACCTTTTAAAGGAAGAATAGCCTGATAATTTCGATCCCGGCCCTGTTTCGCCGAACCGCCCGCCGAATCTCCCTCGACTATATAGAGTTCGGATCCGGCTGGATCTTTTTCGGAACAATCCGCCAGTTTTCCGGGAAGACCTCCGCCTTCTAAAACGGTTTTACGACGAGTTAGATCTCTCGCCTTACGTGCCGCTTCCCTGGCCTTCGCAGCTAATATACATTTTTCTAATATTTTCTTAGTAACCGCCGGGTTCTCTTCGAAGAATAGGGACAAACCTTCTCCGGTAAGAGTTTGCATGATTCCCTTTATCTCTGCGTTCACCAATTTTTCCTTGGTTTGGGAGTTGAACTGAGGTTGAGGAATCTTTACGGATATGACCGCGGTTAAACCTTCTTTTAAATCGTCCCCGGATAGTGCGGTTTGCTTTTTGGAAAGCTGTTGGTCCTTTTTTAGATAATCGTTTAGAGTACGAGTGAGAGCGGCACGGAAACCTTCCAAGTGGGTCCCGCCCAGGTTATTATTGATATTGTTGGTAAAGCAGAATATATTTTCCGAATACGTATCGGAATATTGGATGGCGATCTCGGCCACCACATCGTCCTTATTCCTTTCAAAATGAATGGTTTTATGCAAAGGATGCTTGTTTTCGTTCAGATATTCTACGAAAGAAACAATCCCACCGTCGAAAAGGAAATCATGGCGATCCTGCTCCGACTTTCTTTTGTCCTGAACGATTAGTTTTAGGCCCTTATTCAAAAAGGCTAATTCTCGAAATCGGGAAGTCAAAACGTCGAACTGAAACTCGGTAGTGGTAAAAATACTGGCATCCGGTTTAAATCGGACGACTGTTCCTCTATCCGAAGATTCTCCGATCACGGTAACGGGACCTTGGGGAACTCCCCTGGAATATTTTTGTTGGTGAATCTTTCCTTGCTGATAAACTTCCACTTCCAACCAATCAGAAAGAGCGTTTACAACAGAAACCCCCACACCGTGAAGACCGCCAGAAACCTTATATGCGTCGTTTTCGAACTTACCGCCGGCGTGAAGAATCGTCATAACGACTTCAATGGTGGAGATTCCCTTTTCAGGATGGATAGCCGTCGGTATTCCTCGACCGTTATCCTTAACCTCGATTATATTTTCGGGAAGAATGGAGATGGTGATCTCATTGCAATGGCCGGCCATTGCCTCGTCAACAGAGTTATCCACGACTTCATAAACCATTTTATGAAGACCTGTCTCATCCTGGGTTCCGATATACATCCCTGGACGCTTGCGTACAGCCTCTAATCCTTCTAGGATTTTGATCTGACCTGCGCTATAACTGCTGTCTGTTTCGCTCATCCAGTCCTCCGGAATCTAGGAATAGTTTTCCTGAATTCGCCAGAGACGCAAGGAAATTCGGTAGGATTACTAGAAAGAATAGACTCGACTATAGGTATTCGATGAGATCCAAAAGCCTCTTTTTTGCGATCGGATCCGTTTCTTTTTCGGCTAAAGAAACCAGATCTTGTTTGCCTTCCAGTCCGGTTTTTTGGACGCTTGGCTGAGGACTTTTGGAGTCTTTTCTAGACACATTTCCGATTCTAACTTCTATTTTCTTAACCGTATTCTCTTTTAGATAGCGATAGCAATGATTCAAAATTCTCTTTTTTAAAAAGAGAATCTCCTGCTTATAAGCTGCGTGAGAAGTAATCACGATTAATGTGTCGTCTTGTATGGAAAAGGGCTCCGACTGATTCGCGTAAATCGGCCCGATTATGTCCGGCCAGCGTTTTGCAAGCGTTTGGACTGCGATTTTCGCATATAAACTTTCTTCGGTGAATCCCAGTTCTCCTAGCATCGCTCGGAATTCTTCCGAACGAATTTTATGAGGAAGATTTTCGGAACTCATAGATGGGCCGTAACCAGTCCGTTTTTAACGGTAAAAATCTGTTTCTCATCCTCGAGTCTACCGACGTAATCCGAAATTCCTTCCAAATCCGTCGTGGTGAAAAATGCCTGTCCTGAATTCAAAACCAAATCCACGAAATATTCTCTTCTTTTTACATCCAATTCTCGGATCACGTCGTCTATGAGAAGAATAGGGGTACGGTTTAAGCGATTCCTATAATACTGGAAAGCGGCGGATTTTAAGGAAATAACCGTGCTTCGCTTTTGGCCCTGGGAGGCGAAATCCATGATATCGCGATTGTCCTCTCCTACAAAAAGATCGTCCCTATGGATTCCTACGGAGGTGTATCCTAGTTTGCGATCCCTAGATAAGTTTCTGGCAAGCACTGCTCTAAAATGTTCTTCGTCCGTGAAGCTTGGACGATATTCGAGCAGAAGATTGTCTCTTCCTCCACTTAACTTCTTCAAATTCTCCCTATAAATAGGATCGAAATCTTGAATGAAGTCTTTTCTCTTCCGAAAAATAGACATTCCTTTTTCTATCAATTTCTGGTTCCAGACTTCGTAGAGGCCCTGATCGGAAGAACCGCTTTTTAAAAGAGCATTCCTTTGCTTTAGGATGCGGTTGTATTCTATTAGATCGTTCAGGTAAGAAAGATCGATCGAAGAAAGTAAGCTATCTAGGAACCTTCTTCTTTCAGAAGGACCTCCTTCCACGATAATTAAATCCAGAGGAGTCATCAAAACCGTTAAAAACTTACCTAGAAGTTCCGAACGTTTCTTCACTTCTTCTTGGTTGTATTTTAATTTTCTTCTGCTTACCGGCTTTTTGGAGAATCCGAGTTCGTAACTCTCTCTTTTGCCGTCCCGATCGACTTCCGCTTTGATATAGTATCCGTCGGAATTCCAACGAATCAGATTTCCTTCCTCCGACTCACGAAAGCTTTTCAACCAAGAGATCATGGAGATCGCTTCTAAAAGATTGGTTTTACCTTCTCCGTTTTCCCCTACAAAGAAAATAAGCCTGGAATGAAACTCCAAGCTTACCTGTTCGTGATTACGGAAATTCAGAAGCCTTAGGCTTCGTAAAAACACGGTAGTCTCTTATATTTTCATCGGCATGATAACCGATATGAATTCCGGATCGGAAGGATCCTTAAATACCACTGGAGAACTGGAATCGCTGAACTCTATCTTGAATTCGTTATCGTCTATGGATCTGAATACTTCGGATAGATATTCGCCTTTGAATGCGACGGTGATCTCTTCTCCTGAATATTCTATCGGCATGTTGATACTAACCTCGTTCACACCTTGGGTCTGGGCATAAAAATTGAGATTATTATTGGAGAAGGTCAAACGAATCTGACGAGTGGGTTCTTCCGCAGCGATCAAAGCCTGGCGCAGATAGATTTGGAAACTTTCCTTAGGTATCACCGCGCTGAACTTGGAAGACTTAGGAATTACCTGTTCGTAGTTAGGGAAATTCCCTTCGATCAGCTTACAGAGTAATTCGATATGATTTGCATTAACATAGATTTGATTGTCTACGATACCGATCTTACCGACTTCGGCAGTGCCGATCATTTTGGATATCTCGCGAATAGCCTTTGCTGGAATAATAACCGGATCCTTGAACTTCAGAGGAGTCGCTAAGGTTCTCTCTATTTTGCAAAGTCTTCGACCATCGGTTACCGCAAATACGAGTTTGTCCCCTTTAGGAACCATATACAATCCGTTAAAGATATATCTTTGATCCTCATGAGCGATGGCATAACTGGTCTTGCGGATCATCTCCGCGAATACTGAAGTAGGAAAATCGGAGACGATAGAAGGATCCACTTTGGAAATCGTTTTGATTTCTTCCGCATCCATTCCGTTCAGTTTATTTTTATAATCGTTCTTCTTGGTTGCGTCCGTGATATAAGTGATCGTGGAATCCGCTTCCGTTCCTTCGGTGGATAACAAAGCTTCTTCAAAGTGAATCGTTTTAAAGATACTAGAAAGTTGTTTTGCGGGAAGGGAAATATTTCCCGCTTTGGAAACTTCTGCATTTAATGAAGTTTTAATAGAGATTTCCAAATCGGTCGCGGATATGGAAACCGAAGATTCCTCCGCCTCCAATTTTAAATTGGAAAGAATGGATCTAATTTCTCGAGCTGAGATAACTCCTTCTACGGCGTGGATCGCTTTCAAAAATTCGGATGTGTTTACCTTTATCTTCAATTTGCTTTCTCCATTCAAATTAATGGTAAGTTATATATATCTATCTTATATGTACTGTTATTGTACTTGTACATGTGCGTATGTACATAAGAGTCATAAGTCTTGAGATAAGGGAAATATGTCGCATTTATATTGAAAAGTACAATTTCCAAGAACCGAAAAAAACTACTGTTTATCTGTTATACTTACGCTCATTTTCATTCTTATAAGGGACAATAATTTTGTCTTATGTCTTATTTAGACCTTATAGATATGAAATACACGAGTTATTTACATACTATACCCAGCTCTATGTCGGATAAGCTGAGCTATTGAATCTTTCTATATTATTGGAATTGGAAGCGTTTGAGGATACTTTCCACTTTAATGGAGAAATCTTTGTCTTCTTTCATTCGATTTTCTATGTTACGAACAGCATGGATAACTGTGGTATGTTCGCTACTGAACATTCTTCCCACCTGACTTTTATTCAGGCGAAATTCTTTATGTAGAACGTACATGCATAGGTGTCTTGGGATAACGTACTCGGGTTTCCTACTCTTACCCATGATTTCTTTAGGATCCAAATGATAGATTTCGGAAATATACTCGATGACCTTGTCCTGGCTGAGTTGGAAATTTTTCTTACGAAAGATTCTATTCTTCAAAATCTCTTCGATCATCGTATTAGTAAAGAATAGATGGGAGAACGCTCTTTTATGAAGAGCGAGATCGTTCAATGCTCCCAATAAGGCTCTTGTATCGTCTTCGATTAGATCCGAGATCAAATGGATATGCTCTTGCGATAGTCCTAAGTTTAGGATTTGGCAGGTTTTCTCTAGGATTCCGATTCTAGTATCTCTGTCCGGTGCTTGGATGTCCGCCTGCACTCCGGTTACGAACCTGGATTTCAGACGATCATGGATAGGGAGTTCCGAGCTAGGACGGTCGGATGCTATGACGATTTGTCTTTTTCTCTCGAATAGAAAATTGAAGATAGTGAAGAATTCTTCCTGGGTCTTTTCCGCACCGGTATTCAATAATTGTATGTCGTCTATCAACAGACAGTTATAGGACTGGTACTTGATTTTGAAAGATTCGATAGAATCTCTGGATTGTAGAGCGAAGAGGAATTCACTCATAAAGGATTTTATATCCACGTAGTAAGCCGTTTTCCAAGGTTCTTTCTTTACGATTTCGGAACCGATCGCATGCAATAAATGGGTCTTTCCCACACCGACTTTTCCGAAGAGATAGAGCGGATTGATCTCAGCGGGATTTTTGACACATTCCATCGCAGCGCTATAAGCTAGACGGTTCGTATTTCCTACTACAAAGTTATCAAAAGTATAATCCTGATTAAAAGAATAGGATCTATCCTTAAAATTTTCCTTCAGAACTACGTTTAAATTGGAAGGAGATTCTAAAACGATCTCCACTGGGATTCGGTTTCCGCTAGCACGAAAGATGGCTTCTTCGATGTAGTTTTGGTATTTTTTCTCTACATGAGTCTTTATGTTGGAAGAAGGAGCGATAAGAATACAACGATCATCCGTTAAGCTGTCTAATTGCAGCGTATCGATGAACTTATCAAAGTAAGTCGGAGGAATTTCTTTTGATACTTCCTCTAAAATACGCTTCCAGCTCGAGTCCAATCGACACTCCTATAGAAAAAATCCAAAAAACGCCGATCATATCGCGGAGAAAAATCGCGATAGGCTTCGGAAAAAAATGAAAACGGAAAAGAAAATGGTCCGGAAGACCATTCAACGAGATTACACTATTTTTCTTCAGTCGGTCACCTACAAATGAAAATTCGGAAACCGAAGAAGAAACATGAGGAAAAACAAAGAAGATTGGTAATAGATAAATCATTATGTCTCTTCTTTGTTTATGAGAATTTTTTATCCGTTTAATCAATATTTTTCATATTGTGAGCCGTTGTTCTCTTGAAATCGCCCTATATTTTTCTAAAATTCACTTTACATTTCGGGTGTAATATTACATGTGTAATTAATGCCTCCTAGCGTCAAATATACTTCGAATTCGATCATTACCGCGGCAATACAGTGCGTGGAAGAGGAAGGCTTCTCCGCTTTAAGCGTTCGGAAAGTCTCGCAGTATTTCGAGGGATCACCTCAGCCGATATATAGCCAATTCAAGACTAGAAAGGCGCTGGATAAGGCTGTATTGAATCAAATCTTCGATATTCTTCTAACGTACACGAATCAAAGCTATTCACATCACACTTTCTTAAATATGGGAGTGGGAGTCGTCGTTTTTGCCCGGGAACATCCTAAGTTATTTCACGGACTTTGTTTGAATCCGACGTACGGTGCCGTTTCGATCGAGAGGATTCTAAGATATCATATAAGAATTTTCAAAAACTTAAAAGAGTTCTCTTCCTTTTCTCCAAAAGAGTTAAAAGACTTAGTAATGAAGAGATGGGTTTATATTTACGGTCTGGCTACTTTGGTGAGTTTCGATTTATTTAAAGAACCTACCGATCAGAATATTCTACGTACTATAAAAGCATCCGGGTTACCCGTACTTTCCGATGCGATCGAGAGAAGTAATAAACGAGTTAGAAGATGAGTGAGAATATACTAAAAGAAGAATTCAAGGTTCGAGTATTGGAAAGCGATCTGAACGTTTTGTCCATCACTCCCGAAACGGTAAAAGCGGATTCCACCGCTATGATTTTTCTTCATGACGCTCTAGGTAGCGTGGAGCAATGGAAAACCTTTCCGGAACGAATCGCAAGCGAGTTAGGAATGAAAGCCTACGTTTATGATCGATTGGGCTACGGTAAATCCGATCCAATGATTCTTTCACGGGATATGAATTATCTTCATATAGAAGCGTTTATATATTTAAGAAGTTTAGTGGAGACCTTGGGATTAAATAATGTTTATTTGGTCGGTCATAGCGACGGAGCAAGCATCGCGTTATTATACGCGTCTCGGTTCAAAGATTGCAAAGGTCTCGTGGCGATGGCTCCCCATATTTTTGTGGAAGAAATTACTAGAGAAGGAATCAGAAAGTTCAAGGAGAAGTATATAGAGAAGAATCTTTCCAAGTCTCTGGAAAGATTCCATGGGGATAAGACAGAAATTCTTTTCGATGCTTGGTGTGATACTTGGTTATCCGAACGCTTCGCGAACTGGAATATAGAGGATAGATTGGATTCGATAGATTGTCCTACGCTTTTGATCCAAGGACGAGAAGACGAGTACGCTACTCTTAATCAAATAGAAACGATAGCTGGAGTCTTAAGGCAAAAGGCAAAGAAAGTTATCCTTCCAAACTGCACTCATTTTCCTCATGTGTCCGCACGCAAGGAAGTGGAGAATAACATCTTCGAATTTTTCCGAGACAAGATTCTGACTCCGGCTTAACCGATGCGGTTTAGTACGAACTTTATTGTTGGTCTAAGAGTGAAAGTTCGTGTACTAGCATGGAAAGGGCTATGGTTTCTTGGCCATGAATCTTCTCATGTAATCTTTCTTTAAAACGAAAGACCGCTTCCATCTTAGGAAGATTCTTTTCGAAATTCGATTTGGAATATTCCTGTAAAAGCATAAGCCCAACTAAGTCCAAGAAGTCCTTAAATGAAAAATCCTCTTTCCAGTCCGGATGATTGTCTTTGTATTCTAATACCCATTGTTCCAAACGCAGATAGTCCAAAGGCTGGCGGACTCGATCTTCGATTCTTTGAGAAATCTCTTCTATAACCTGAGGCGGACAATCGAATGCATCCATGCTTCCGCCTTGAGCCGCTAAGTAGGATAAAGATTTGCGAGAATGAAGTTCCTTCACAACTTTTTGAGGCAGATATCCGAAAGGGACGCACACGCCTCTGCTTAAGATAGTCTCTTTGAGTTGCTCCAGATCGTTCACGATGAATATGAATCGTGTGAAGTAGGGGGCTTCTTCCAAGGATTTTAAGAGAGCAGTCTCGGCTTCGTTCCCGATCAAAGATGCGTCCGGCACTACGATGAATCTTACTTTGGATAAGTGAGGGCGGTAGTAAAGTCGGGTGCGAATCAACCAACGGATGCTGAACTCTTCCGGGTTATCTTCTTTGCCTATGGGGATTTGTTTATTCTTCTGTAAAGGAAACCAAACGATATCCGGATGAGAATTATGCATGAAGGCCTTGCAGGAAGCGCAATGTCCGCAGGAAGTTCCTTCCAAGCATAGCACATGTCGGATAAATCTTTCGACAGCGCTTTGCTTTCCGGTTCCTTCCGGTCCATAAAAGATGAGTAGAGGAGGAAGTAGATCCGGTTCGGAACTGTATTTTTTTAAAAAGACTAAGGCCCGATCTTGTCCTTGGATTTCATCGATTCCGAAAGAGGAAGACATGATACCCTTTGATCAAGGATTAATAAACCGGAGTCAACCAGTGTTTGTATTTCGGATTCTTTCCTACGATCAAATCGAAGAAAGAAGATTGGAGTTGTTTGGTTATAGGTCCTATCTCTCCGGTTCCGATCTTTCTTCTGTCGACTTCGCTCACCCAAGCGATCTGTACTCCCGTTCCGGAGAAGAATATCTCGTCGGCTATATAAAGTTCGCTCCTGGTGATCTCTCTTTCTACTACTTCGTATCCGAAGTCTCTTGCGAGTTGTAAAACGGATCTGCGAGTGATCCCTTCAAGGAGAGAAGACGAGATGGAAGGAGTGATGATTTTACCTTCTCTAACTAAGAAGATATTTTCCGCCGAACCTTCGCTTACGAATCCTCTTCCGTCTAGAAATATAGCTTCGTCGAAACCGTTTTGCACGGCTTCCGATTTGGCGAGCGCCGAGTTCACATATCCTCCCGAGACTTTGGAGAGAGTAGGGATCACGGTGTCGTCGAACCTTCTCCAACTAGAAACCATAGTGGTCAATCCGCGTTTTGTGTCCAGATAGTCGTCCAATTCCAAAACATAGATAGCGAGTTCGGTAGGAACATCGTGGAAGCGGGGGGATAATTGCAAAGCGGAAGTGTATATGAAAGGTCTTAAGTAAACGTTTCTGCGATAACCGGATTGTTTCAACAGGTCTAATGTTATGTCCCGCAGTTCTTCCGGAGTCTTTTGGAATTGGAGCTGCATGATCTTAGTAGAATTTACTAGACGTTTATAATGATCTAAGATGCGGAACACATATAGGTTGTCCGTTTTGTCATCGTAGTATCCTCGGATTCCGCCGAAGACTGTCGTCCCGTATTGCAACGCATGAGTCTTGATGTTTATATTAGCTTCGTTCTCGGGGACTATTTTTCCTTCGAAGTAAGAGAGTTTCTTGATGGATTCTGGCATGTACAGGGAACCTGAAAGTGATACTATTGATAACATGATTCTTTGCACGGGTTATGCTGTCGACTAATGATCGACGCGCCAAACCGAGTTGTGCCGGAGTCGAAAGGATGCGATGAGTTCTTCTTTTTTTCCAGATCGATTTGATTGCGTGGTGGTGGGTGCAGGCCACGCAGGTTCGGAGGCCGCCTATGTCGCATCCTTAGGCGGAGCTAGAACACTATTAATCACTATGAATCTAGACACTATAGGACAGATGTCCTGTAACCCTGCCATCGGTGGGATTGCGAAAGGCCATATGGTGAGAGAGGTGGATGCTTTAGGTGGACTCATGGGTAGAGTCATCGATTCCACGGGAATCCAATTCAAGATGTTGAATACTTCCAAAGGTCCCAGTGTCTGGGCACCAAGAGCTCAGGCAGAGAAGAAAGAATACCAACTTAAAGTTAAACATGTACTGGAATCCATTCAGAATCTTTCCATACGACAAGATACCGTGGAAGATCTATTGATCGAGGACGATCGGATCGTAGGAGTTCGCACTGGAAGAGGATTCGAAATTTTCACGAACCATGTTATTTTAACTACGGGTACTTTTCTCTCTTCCATCGTTCATATCGGAACCTACCAAAAGGAAAACGGAAGGTTCGGAGAACCCACAGTCAAAGGTCTTTCTCACTCGCTTGCAAAATATAATCTCAAACTGGGGAGATTAAAAACGGGAACTCCTCCTCGTATACATAAGAACTCAGTGGATCTTTCCGTAATGAGCGTGCAAGAAGGGGACGCGGATCCTTCTCCTTTCTCTTTCTCCACAAAGAAGATCACTCGCAAACAGATTCCTTGTTATATCACTTACACAAACGAGAAGACTCATAAGTTAATCGGGGAAAATATCCATCTTTCTCCTATGTATTCCGGTCAGATCAAGTCTACCGGCCCTAGATATTGTCCTTCTATCGAAGACAAGGTAGTACGATTTGCGGATAGAGAAAGACACCAAATCTTTCTGGAGCCTGAAGGATATGAGACCCAAGAGATATACTTAAACGGTGTGTCCACTAGTCTTCCGGAAGAAGTGCAATGGAGACTTGTTCGATCCATCGCAGGACTAGAAGAAGCCGAAATACTTCGTCCGGGGTATGCGATCGAATACGACTATGTGGATCCTACCGAACTGAAGCCAACCTTAGAGACCAAGAAGATCAAAGGACTCTACCATGCGGGACAGATCAACGGAACCACGGGTTACGAGGAGGCAGCGGCCCAAGGTTTGGTCGCGGCTTACAGTGTGCTTTCTTCTCTAAGAGGAGAGGAGCCGATGTTATTCTCCAGAGGAGAATCTTATATCGGAGTCCTAGTCGACGACTTGGTGCATAAAGGAGTAGAAGATCCGTATAGAATGTTCACATCCAGAGCGGAGTATCGTCTTCTTCTCAGACAGGACAATGCGGACCAACGATTGATGAAATACGGATACAAGATGGGTCTAGTTTCCGAAGAAACTTTCTCCGCGATGACTGATCGATACAAAAAGATTACCGAAGTAAAAGAAAAGATCCAGTCCTTACCGTTAAAACCTCTACCCGAGTTCGAAGCTTTACTTCAAAGAAAAGGAATCCAGTCCTTCAAATACGGAGCCAAGCTGGATAATTTTCTGAAGAGACCGGAGATCGGCTTCGAAGATATAGCATTCTTACTTCCAGAATCGGAATCTTTGGACGCTCAAGATCGCAAAGTCATAGAGATGGAAATCAAATACGAAGGTTACATCAAGAGAGAGCAGGATACCATCGAGTGGAAGAATCGATACTTAACCACTCCGATTCCTGAGACGATCGATTACTCTTTGGTGCCTGGTATTAAGAAGGAGGCCATCCAGAAGTTGAGCAAGCATAGACCTTTGAATTTGGAAAAAGCTTCCCAGATATCCGGAGTGGATCCGAGCGATATAGATATGTTGCTCTTCTATATCAAAGGAAGAAAACCAAGCCCGGTTTGATTCGTAAATCGTCGACGTTGAGAGTAATGAAACCCCGGGAATTTCCGGGGTTTTTTATTTTGTAGGAGTTCCTACAAACGTTTCACGTGAAACAATACGATAGGAACACTTCAGTCAAATCGGCTTGGCCTAGTATTTCGAAACTTCATCAGTTCTATTTAAAGATCCATCCTGATGTGTTAGCTTAGTGATCGGGAAAGAGAGATGAGATTTTATTTATACTTGGAGCAAAAGTCCGGGCAGCAGCGAAGTCGATATCTAGGAAAGGACGGTGGCGTTCGATCGCAATCGGACTCGGAAGAATAATGAAAGAGATTTAGAAAGAAGAAGAGAAAAGAGGGGAGTGTATGTCCCCCCTCCGTTTCACGTGAAACGTTTCCGATTATTTAGAATAAACCAGTTCGTGGGTTTTTTCGATGGTCCACTTGTCTCCTTCTTTCACTAAGAAAGTGAATTGCTGGAGACGATTGCTCTTGTCCCAGATGAGACGGTTCATTCTTTCCTGGGAGCCTTGCACATTCATACGGCTCAGAAGTTTTCCATTCGAATCGAAAGTAAGCACCGTGGAGGCAACATGCTGTTTGTCTTCGTTGAAAATATTCTGTTGGTATAGCCCGGGCTTATTCGGATCCTTCACTACGGAAAATCTTTCGGTGTCTTTGCTGTCGGCCCATTCCGTTTGAGCGTCCTTGATCATTCCATTCTCTCCCCAAGACAGAATGGAACAACGAAGCAGAGATTTTCCGGACTGATCCAGTAATTCTACGGAAGAAAGTATGCCTGCTTTGTCGTAGTTGAAAACTTTCGCTTCCAGATTCACTCCATCCTTGTTAAAGAGTTCTTCCTTCAACACGCGACCGTCTTTATATGTGAACTTGGTGAACCCGTCGGGCTTACCGTCTTTTCCGATATAATTTTCACGGACCAATTTTCCCGACTCATCATATTCATATTTAGCAGAATAGATCAGATTGCCTTTGGCATCCTTCACTAGTTCTTGAGCAGGACCGCCTTTCTCGAAACCTAAAACGATTCTATCCGTATGAGACCACTTTCCCGGAGTAAAAGGGAAGGTTGCGGACGCGGTAAGAAAGACGAGCAATAAGAATGCTTTTCGAAACATGAGAGACCTCATTATAGACATCGACGATTCCGTAAAAAGATTGAGGGTGTTTTTACGGGATTTCGGAGCTCGTGATAGGAAGATTATCCTAGAATAGCAACGGGACTTCCTAAGCGCTTTAGATCTATATTGCGTAGAAAATTATACAAGCAAGGGGGAAAGAGAAAAGGAAAACTCCTTGCCCGGGCGTGAATGAAAGATAATTTTCGATGGTTCCATAAGCGGAAGAGAGTGTAGAGAATTTAAATTCGTTTGATTGAAGTGAAATCTGTTCTCCAAGAATAAACAAAGATGGAGAGGAACTATGTCCCTCAAGAAAATCGGAATCGCAATCTTAGCCTTCCTCGCGATTTTTATACTGTATACGATTGCTTTTACGGAGAATAGCATCGATCCGATCACACCAAGCTCCGTCCCACCTACCGCAGATTATTCAGCTATAAGTGAAGAAGCGGCCAAAGATCTACAAACGTATATTCGCATCGCCACAGTTCGAGGTCGTGAAAGAGAAGGAGCTCTCTTCTTGAAATCCGTTTTAGATAAAAGAGGAATACCTTCCCGTATCATCGAATATCCGGGTAAACCGGATAGAGCTTCTTTGGTCGCGGAACTCAAAGGCAAAGATCCTACAAAGGGAGGTCTGATTCTTACGAATCATATCGATGTTGTGGAAGCCGATGCCAAAGAGTGGACCGAACCCCCTTTCTCAGGAGTGAGAAAGGACAATCGTATTCACGGTCGTGGAGCAGTGGATGTAAAAGGCTTGGGGATCATGCAGCTGCATGCGTTTATTCTCGCTCATGAGAAGAAGGTTCCTCTTCAGTCCAACTTAATGTTTCTTGCCGTCGCGGACGAAGAAAGTCGTTCCGAGCATGGGACCAGATTCCTCATCGCAAAGCACAGAGAGATTTTCCAAGGATATGAGTATGTTTGGAACGAAGGCGGTACGGGTTCTAAGAACGTAGCGATAGACGGTTCCAAACTATTTAATATTCAATTGGCGGAAAAGGGAGCCGTATGGTTGGACCTGAAAGCCAAAGCCAACTCAGGGCACGGAAGTACGCCTCCTAATAATTATGCCGCGAAGTCGATGGTAGGTTTTTTACAAGAAGTACAAACATTAGGAAAGAAGACAATGATCCAGGACCAAGCCGCGGCATTCTTCTACTCCTTATCCAATCTTTTGCCCTTTCCAGATTCATTCGTTCTTAGGAGATCTAGAAATCCCTTACTGTTCCTACTATTGCAAGGCACGATCAATCGCAGTCGCCATTTAGTAGCGATGACTCGCAACACTGTGAGCATAACCGGCATTGATACACATCCGATCGGTATCAATGTGATTACTTCGGAGGCGGAAGGTTCTTTGGACATTCGCATTCTACCGGGCCAAGATGAGAATGTAATCTTGGAAAAGGTGAAAGAAATAGGAGCAAAGTACGAAGTAGAAGTTACGCCTAGACATATGGAAACGGGTTCCGTGTCTCCTATGGACGGTTTACTGTTTAGAGTGATAGCAGGTGTCAGTACGAATATCGTTCCGGGCGCGATCGCAGCTCCGTTTCTTTCTCCAGGAACGACGGATAGTTCCTACTTGCGTCAGATCGGATTAAAATGTTACGGACTCATTCCCGGTTTGCTTTCCACGGAGGAGATAGACGGAATTCATGGAAAGGACGAGAGTCTTTCGGTCGAGCATCTCAAGATGGGGATAGAGATTCTATTCAAGACGATCGTAGAATACAATCACCAGATACAAAGGTAAGAATGAGCGAACTAGAGACGAGTCTTCCTGAATTCTCCCATGACTCGAACGGGATCCAATCTGCGGTTCGATTTCGTTTTCCGGAAAAAGCGGAAGAGATACTTTCGCTTTTCGATTGGGATCTCGTCTCTTTATTTCTCGGTTTCCTAAAGGAGAAGAATCAAGCAGGCGGATTCTTCTCGAAAAGAGACACGGGGGAGATACTGGACCGCCATGTTCTTGAATCCATATTTCATATCTATGTGATCCGAAAAGAATTAGGTTCGCTTAACAATAAGAAGGTGGGAGACGCGGGCACGGGGCCTGGGATTCCAGGATTCTTCTTTCGTTGTTTAGTGGAGAAGGAACGTCCACTTGTAGTCTTACTCGATTCTCAAAGACGGAAACTTGCGCATACGGAAGAGTTCGTGAAGGAGAAGGGAATTGCAGGAGTAGAATTTAGATTTGAGCGCGCCGAGGACTGGAAATCCGACTGGAACCTAGGAGTTTCTCGGGGGTTTGTGCCCTATCCTTGGAGTACGGAGGTGCTTTGCAGGTGCATTATAAAAGGAGGATATTATGTCCCATTTATAGGGAAAGACGAATTCAATGCAAAGATTGAAAAGTCTATCCTGGAACAAAGCGGTTTCATTGTAGAAAAGACTCTCTTATTATCCGAACTTGCATTTTTGGGCATGCGACATATTAAGTTCTTGAAAAAGGTTCACTCGCCAAGGCAAGGTATCCCTAGAGCTTGGAAGCTCCTGGAAAAGGAGAGTAAAGAATTCTATGGGAAAGATCGTATCCATCAGTAACCAAAAGGGCGGTGTCGGAAAAACCACTACCTCCATCAACCTCGCGGCGAACCTTGCTGCGATCGGTAAAAAAGTCTTAATCGTAGATTTCGATCCTCAGGGAAATTCCGGATCCGGTTTGGGATTGGAAATCAATACTCTTCCCAATACTTCCTATGAACTCTTGATCGGAGAATCTTCCGCAAACGAATGTATCAAGCGGACGGAAATCGAAAATCTACATATTATTCCTTCCAATATCAACCTTTCCGGTGCGGAGGCGGATCTATTAGGAGAGGAGAATCGCGAATTTCGACTGAAAGCCGCTATCAGTCATCTTAGAACCGAATACGATTATATTCTCATAGATTGTCCCCCTTCTTTGGGAGTATTGACGATCAACGCGTTGAGTGCAGCGGATAGTGTAATGATCACTCTTCAGACGGAATATTTCGCGTTGGAAGGACTTACTCAGCTCATGAAGATCATTTCCTTGGTTCAGGAAAAATTGAACCCTTCTCTCGAACTGGAAGGAGTCCTCCTTACCATGTTCGATAAGCGAACCAATCTGGCTCAACAAGTTGCGGAAGACGTTAAAGCTTACTTTAAAGAAAAGGTTTATACCACAGTTATCCCCCGTAATATTAAATTGTCGGAAGCTCCTTCCTTCGGGAAGTCCATCCTGTCTTACGATCCGGACGGAGTCGGGGCCCAAAGCTATCGTAGCCTTGCCCTAGAAGTCGTCGGAGAAAAATAATCCATGAGTGCCAAGCCAAAAGCTCTCGGTAGGGGGCTCGGAAATCTTATCCCTGTCTCCGAAGATAAGGCTCTGAAGGAAGCGGGTGGAGAAGGTTCTCTTAGAGAAATTCGTCTCACCGAGATTCGTCCGAATCCGGAGCAACCTAGAAGAACTTTTAACGAAGAATCCTTACGCGAACTTGCCGAAACAATTAAAGCTCATGGAGTGATCCAACCCATCGTAGTCAAGGACACCGGTTCCGGTTACGAAATCATTTCGGGTGAAAGAAGATACAGAGCCTGCAAACTTGCAGGCTTCGTAAAAATTCCTGTCGTAGTCAAAAAAGCCAACGCCAATCAAACTTTGGAAATAGCTTTGATCGAAAATATCCAAAGGGAAAATCTAAATCCGATCGAAGAAGCTTTGGCCTACAAGACTCTCTCCGAAAGGACTGGATTGAAGATCACGGACATTGCTTCTCGAGTAGGAAAGAATCGTGCAACCGTTTCCAACCTAATTCGTCTTTTACAATTGCCTGACTCCGTAATGGATTTAGTCAAGAACGGAAGAATTTCGGAAGGACATGCGCGTCCGCTTCTTGCTATCGCGGATAGAAAAAAGGCGGAGCAAGTCGCTTACCAAATCGCGGAGAAGGGACTGACCGTTCGCCAAGTCGAGGACATCGTCGCCAATCTTACGGACGAGGCTCCGGTTCGAGAGAAGAAGAAATCCAAACGCAAAGAAGTGGATATCGTAGAATTAGAAAATAAGTTCCGCAAAAAATACGCGATGAAAGTGGACATCTCTCATAATTCTTCTTCCGGTAAGGGAAAACTGAGCATCGCGTACCCAAGCTTGGACGCTCTCCAGAAAGTATTGGATGCTCTCGGAATAAAATGAATCCATGAAGAATGATTCCTTGGATTTTTATCATACTCTAAGAGTTCGATATTCCGAGGTGGATGCACAGGCGGTCGTATTCAATGCGCATTACCTGACTTATTTCGATACTGCCTTGAACGAATATATGAGATTCTTGGGATTTAAATACCAAGAGCGATTAGCGGAGACAGGATTGGACTTCGTAGTCACCCGTTCTTTGATAGAATACAAATCGCCTGCAAGATTCGATGAAGAGCTGAATATCTACGTAAAAGCGGGGACGGTTAAACCCGCAAGCATCCAATGGGATATACATGTACGAAAGAAATCGGACGATAGCCTCGTTTGCCAAGGGGAACTTACTTGGGCCTTTGTCAGTTTGGAGACAAGGATTCCGGCCAAACTTCCCGAGATCTTTAAGAATCTAAAGAAGGATTAAAACTCAATTCATTAGATCTACGAGCAATCCTCGTATATCTTCCATTTTCTTCATGAGTTCGAAGGTGGAATTTTCAGGATGCACGATGAAATCGGCCAATGTCTGGATTTTCTCGTCCACGATCTTTATGACTTGGTAAACTTTCTCTGATCCGCCTCGGGCTCGCGTTTTCAGAGTTTCAAGACTCGTATTTCGATCCATGACTTCTTTTAGGATGCCTTGGACGATTCTCTTATAGACTTCCAAATTCGCATAGCTGGGAGAACGTAGGAAATTTCTCTCCGCGTCCGGTAGATCCCGAAGTAGAGTGTTTAAATCTCTGGTTCTTTCTTGGTTATAAGGAAGAAGGTGCTCTACGAGTTCGAAGAACTCATTTTTAGAATCCGGAATTTGAGTCTCGGAAACGGCACTTGGAACCGGTTGGTAAGAGGAAGAAAGCGAAAGGCCGAATTCTCTTTTTTTGCGGGTGTCTCTTCTGTGATCTTGTGTTTGGACTTTCAATGCGAGGTCGGGTTGATCTTACAATTTCCCTCGAATTGTACTCCTTCTTCCATCACGACTTTCGGTGTGATGATATCGCCTTTCATTCTACAGCTGGCGAGAAGAGTCACGCGCTCCGACGCGAAAATGTTCCCATTAATCTCACCGCCGGCTACGACAATACGAGCTTTAATATCCGTATCGACGATTCCCGACTTTCCGATTAGGACTTTTCCGTCCGTTTTTATGGTTCCGCGAAAAATACCGTCGATACGAAGAAGCCCGGAAAGTTTGAACTCTCCGTTGAACTCGGCACCTTCGCCTATGATACTATTTACCGCTAAATGCTCTTCGGTATGGGCCATCAGTCTTGGATCTGGTTTAAGAATGCGAACGGGTTGATCGCTCTTGTGCCCACATGGATTTCATAATGAAGACTGTACTGAGGGCTGTTTTCGGATTTTCCGACAAAGCCCAGAACTTCGTTCTTGGATACTTGTTGGTTGTTTTTGATCTTAACTCGATCCAAGTTGGAATAGATTGTCTTCCATCCGAACTTGTGCTCGACCTTCACATAGTATCCGGTATTGCGAGTGTAACCGATATCGTAAACCTTTCCGGGAGCGGTAGCTACGACTTCCGATCCTGCAAACGCCCCTATATCCAAACCGTTATTAAAATCTCTTCTGGCGGTAACCGGATTTAGATATTCTCCGTAAGGATATAAAACATATCCTTTAACCGGCCAAATGGAAGGAGTCTGGCGAATCAAACTTTTACGTTTCTTTAAAATGCTGATGATTTCCTGAGTGAGTTCGTTGGCGACTCTCAGGTTATGGACGTCTTCTTTTAAACGAAAGACTTCGGCTCCGGGAGCGACGGTTTTTCCGGAGTCATTAGAAAGCTTCTCCGCTCCACCGATTCCTTTCGCAACTTTAGAACTGTCTCCGGTAAGTCTTCCGTAGAGAGATCCGACATGGTTATGATAGTATTCCACATGGTCGTGAAGACTATTGATTTCTTCCTTCATCTTTGCGGATTGCCGAATGAAGTCTTGGTTGGAAAGGTTTAATTCGGTAAGCTGATGGATGGAGCCCGAGTGGCTAAGAACGTTAATGGAACTGATTAAGAGAAGAACCAAAATGGTTCCGATAAAGATCGTGATAGCTCGGTAAGAGATATGGAAGTTAATCGTTTTTTGTTCGGAGTGGGGAATCACCATGACGGTGAGCCTTTCCCTACCCTTTTTGTTCCAATCTGCGATCTTAAGGTCGAGTTTGAGCTTCAGATCCTGGTATTTGTATCGGATACGGTAATATAGAAGTGCAAGATAGGATTTTAAGTTCACTACTTATGTCCCAAACCTACGAGTTTCCCCGATCTAAGGTTATGCTGTAAGGATTCTGAAAAATTCTCTTTTCAGTCAATCCAAATCGCGAAAACTGATCCTTAAAAGACATTTCAGCATGTACTCCATCATCGATACGCATTGCCATCTAGATATTATACAAGAGCAAGGCCAGGAAATTGCAGAATCGGTTAGAAACGCTAAAGAATCCGGTATAAAAAAGATCGTCCAAATCGGAATCGACCTTGAGAGTTCTCATAGGGCAAAAGATATATCCGATCGGTTCTCTGATTCCGAAATCGAAGTGTTTTATACCGTAGGCTGTCACCCGACCGAGACTCATGAATTTCCCAAAAAGGAAGAGATTTTGACTCTCGTTAAGGAGAGCGTTTCGGATCCCAAGCTATGCGCCATTGGCGAGATCGGTTTGGATTATTATCATGACGCTTCGACTAAGACGTATCAGACGGAGGTGCTGCATTCTTTTTTGAATGCTTCCGCAGAATATTCTCTGCCGGTTGTGATCCATTCTAGAGATGCCGCTGAAGATACGGTTTCGATTTTAAAAGAGCATAGAGACAAAGCTTTCGGAGTGATTCATTGCTTCACTTACGATTATCCTACCGCGAAGAAGCTTGTGGACCTAGGATATTATATCTCTTTTTCGGGAATCCTGGTATTCAAGAACGCCAAGGATATACAGGAAGCCGCTGAAAAACTTCCGTTGGAGAGTATATTGATAGAGACGGATGCGCCCTTTCTCGCGCCCCCTCCTTTTAGAGGGAAAAGAAACGAACCCGCATTCACGAAATTCGTTTTAGAGAAAATGTTTTCGCTTCGAAATGAAACCAATTCCGAAGTGGAAAAGAAATTATATGAGAATTCCATAAAATTTACGCAAAGGAAGGCGTACCATCATGCTTGATCTTAAATTTATCACGGACAATACGGAAGAATTGAAAGCCAATCTCGAATTGAGAGGCTTTAAGGATCTGGGAATTCTGGACGAGTTAGCTTCCATTATTCTGAAGAAAAAAGATCTTCAAAAAGAAGCGGATGTCCTTCGAGAAGAACGAAATAAAGCGAGCAAGGAAATCGGTCGGATCAAACAGGCAGGCGGAGACATCGTGGCAGCTTCCGCTGCCGTCAAAGCGATCGGAGATAAAATCAAAAAAGCCGAAGAAGAATTGGAGTCCCTCGAAAACCGCCTGTTGGATATCAATTTAGGGCTTCCTAATATTCTCGACGCATCCGTTCCGAAAGGAAAGAATGAGCTGGACAATCAGGTTCTTTATGAGGTCGGCGAGGTTCGTAATTTCACCTTTGTGCCTAAAGCGCATTTCGAATTGGGAGAAGATTTAGGTTGGATCAATTTCGAGAAGGGAGCCAAACTCGCAGGAGCGAGAGCGTATACGTATTTCGGGCAAGGCGCTAAGCTGGAAAGAGCTCTCGCGAATTTTATGTTGGAGACTCATACCAAAGAGCACGGATACACCGAGGTTTGGGTACCTGTAATGGTGAACGACGATAGTATGCTTACCACCGGCCAATACCCTAAATTTAAGGACGAGTATTATAGAATCGATCGGGACGAGTTGAACCTAATTCCCACGGCGGAGGTTCCTCTTACCAATCTATACCGAGACGAGATTATACAGGAAAACCACCTTCCTATTTCCATAACGGCGCATACTTCTTGTTTTAGAAGAGAGGCAGGTTCCTATGGAAAGGATACTAGAGGTCTCGTTCGAGTGCATCAATTCCAGAAAGTGGAATTGGTGAAATTCGCCCGTCCGGAAGATTCGGAGGAAGAGCACAAAAAGATGCTTTCCCATGCGGAGAATATTCTGAAAAAACTGGGGATTCGTTATCGAGTCGTTTTACTTTGCAGCGGAGATATTTCGGCCGCTTCTTCCAAGACGTACGATCTGGAAGTCTGGATGCCGGGACTGAATCGCTGGATGGAAATTTCCTCCGTTTCCAATTTCAAAGATTTCCAAGCGAGACGAGGAAAAATCCGCTATAAATCCAAGGAAGGTAAAAACCAACTCGTGCATACACTGAATGGTTCCGGATTAGCAATAGGAAGGACCATGGCTGCCGTTTTGGAAACTTACCAGAAGTCCGACGGAACCATAGAATTTCCCGAAGTTCTGAAAGCTTACCTCTGATTTTTTATAAAAGCGGCTTAGGTTTTTTTCCAAAAGGCAGATAGTAGGAGTATGGGAACTTTTTTCCGTACTCTTTTTTTCTTTTCGAGCCTTTGCGTATTCTATTCCTTCTCCGCCTTTTCCCAACCTTTACCGAGCGGAAGAGTGGCTAGACTGAAAGGGGAGATCAATACTTCTTTGAACGAATTCGGGATCAGTCTTACCGAAGACGGAAAGACTTTGTATTATTATTCTAAGAGAAGAAATTCTAACTATTCGGATTTATTTCGCTCCGAGAAGAATGGGGACTCGTGGGGTAAAGGAGAAGAGATCTCCGATTTAAACTCACCGTTCGACGATCAGAGTCCTTTTGTTGCAGGAGCCGAAAAGGCGCTTATTTTCTCTTCTAATAGGGACGGTAGTATAGAGTTCCAGCTTTCTACGGGAAAGATAGGAGTTTCGAGAGATTTATATTTTTCTAATTATGAAGACGGATCCTGGAGTTATCCGGTCCGATTACCCGAAGAAGTGAATACTCCTTTGATTGAGGAGAATCCCTTTCTTTTCGGAAATTTTCTATTCTTCACTCGTTATCCGTTCGGAAAAGTTTCCGAATCCGATATCTTTTTGTCCCAATACAAGGACGGGGCTTGGACTAAAGCGAGCCGCCTTCCTAAACCGATCAATACCGAACATGCTGAGATTGCGGCGACGATCAGCAGGGATGGAAAATACATCTACTTCTCCTCGAATCGTCCCGGAGGCTATGGCGGTCTGGATCTTTATAGGTCGGAAATCAAAAAGGATGGGAGTTTTTCCGATCCGGAGAATTTAGGACCCGCGATAAATTCAAAGGGCGACGAGGCGTTCTTCACTGAAGTGCCTGGAACTAAGAACGCTTATTTCTGCAGATTGGAAACCGAAGGCGGGAATTACGATATCTTCGAATTTTCCCTTTCCAATGAATGGGATCAATTGAAGGAAAATCGAAAGGTATCCTTGGAGAGCATTCATTTCCGAACTGCATCCTCCCAAATAGAAGAGGAGTCCTATCCGATTTTGGATCGCTTGGCGGAATTTTTGAAAGAGAATGCCGGTCTGAAATTGAAAATCACAGGGCATACGGATTTGCACGGAGATCCTCAGGACAATTTAATATTAAGTCGCCAAAGATCGGAATCGGTCCGCGAATATCTTTTGAAAAAAGGGATCGAACCGTCGAGACTTTCCACGGATGGAAAAGGGAGCTCGGAGCCTCTTTTTCCCGAAAAGAATCCGGAGACGGATGGAAAAAATCGCAGGACCGAATTTCAAATCCTAGATTAAACGAAAAACTCCTTTAAACTGCGAAGGATGTCGATAACCTAGGTACCATGACGAAACCGAAGGGATTGCGGCGGCTTTTCCTATCCGCGTTTTTATTCTTCCTAACCCAGGCGATCCATGCCCAGGTAAAACTTCCCGCCTCGCGATTGGATCAAATTCTTTCCAAGAAGGAACTCGTAGTCGGTGTGAATCGAGTTTACGAACCTTTTTATATCCAGGATCCTAAAGAGGGTTTCCCGGGGTTCGATATGGAGCTAGCTAAGCTTTATGCGGAATATCTCGGTGTTTCCTTAAAGATAAAAACTTTTAAGACTTTCCGCCAATTTTCGGACGAGATTGCGGCTGGAACGATCGACATCGCGCTCGCGGGTATGTCCACCGATCTAAGCCGCGGAAAGACGGTCACATTCTCGGATCCTTATCTGCTTACTACTCCCGCAGGTCTCGTTAACAAACGTTCTCTTCCTCCGGAACCGGAGGGAAGTATAGTAACTACAAGAACGTTCAAATCTCTGGACGATCTCGCGGTTCTGAACGCTCTTTCGTTTTCGGTCCGTTCCAATACGACCAACCATAATTATCTTTTGAGAAAGTTCGGAAAAAACCAGATTTATAGCTATCTTTCGGACTCGATCGCGATCGACGCTTTGACAAAGGGAAATGTGACCTGTTTCGTCGCGGACAGTCTTTATATTCTGGCACTTTTGCAGAGGCAACCGAGTTTGAGAGCGAGTTATGTGGCTTTAGTTAATCCGGTTATGGACGAGTACATAAGCGCTGCATTACCCTTGAACGATCTGATATTCGCCGATAATTTCAATTTCTTCATTAAGGAGTTGAAACGTACCGGAGTCATGGAAAGCATTCGCGCCAAATATTTTCTAGGCAACGGGTGGGTCAAATAGTCCGTGTCACGTAAATACATTCCGTTTTTATTATTTACTCTTACGATCGCGGCACAATCTTCTTTCGCCCAGGAAGTGGAGGAAAAAACCAAGATCGATTTTCAAGGGAACTACAGGGTTCGCGGTTTCAGTTTGGGAAGGGATATTTATACTTCCCGTCAAACTCCGGTGACTCCTTATGATCGACAGACTTTCTTAAATCAATACAATCAGACCGTAGCCAATCAGGTGCAAAATGAAATTCTGGCTCGGGAAAAAGGACTTCCTACGACCACGAGTCCTAGAAAGGAAGATCTAACGTATTACGATACTAGGATGACCTTGAATATGAATTTCTCCACTTCGAAATATTTCGAGGCTTTAGTGGGCGTTCAGATAGGGGATATCATCTTCGGAGGTCGGGGTGTCAATCAAGGGTCCAACGTGGGACCGGGACAAGGCGGGGAGGCGGGTTTTAGTTCCGCAGTAAATATGCAGACAAACTTTCTCTATCTGAACTTTAAGGTACCAGAGAAAGGATTTGTCGCTCGAGTAGGACTTCAACTTTTTACATCCGCTCAAGGTAGAGTCGTATTTATTCCCGGTACCGGAGTCAGTATGACCAAGGATATGAGGGATTGGAATACTACCTTAGAAGGAGGCTGGTTCGTCGCTAGGCAGAATAATCTAACCGATTTGGATAAGAATACGTTTGCGGACAAGAACTACCAAGGATCGAACATATATTATTATAAGATTAAAACCAGTTTTTGGAATAATGCAAAGCACGAATTGTACAGCTTCTATTTGGACGATAACTTAAGAACGGTTCAGGATGTAAACGGCGTCTACGGTTTGGTGTCTAGGACGAGTGATGCAAGTCAGCTTTTCTGGCACGGTTTGTTCAATGAATTCAATTTTTCCGATTTTACTTTAGTCGTTCATGGGATCTACAATCACGGAATCGTAAAGTCCTTGAACCCCTATCGGGACGCGAACGGAAACGAGATCCAAAGAAAATATGACGAGTATCATATCAAAGGCGGGTTCTTCGATATGCAGTTGTCGTATCGTTACAGTGAATCCTTGAGTTTTACTATGATGGCGTCCGGGTCCACAGGCAGACCCGGCTATGAGAAAGACGGAACCAAATCGAACCTTCACGGTAACGGTTATCGAACTTTATTTCCGGGTTATTCCCTTTCGAATATCGCGAACGACTTTACGGGAGGTTACGCACTCTTCTCCGGCAAGGATATGAGCGGATTATACGAGTACGGAATCTATTCGGATGTCGTGGTAGTCGGTCCTTTGGTTCTGACTCTGGGATATTACAGATTGTACGGGACCAAGTCGCCGTTGATAGATAATAATCGATTTTATACGGAAGATAATTTTTATAAGACCTCCGCTTACTTCGGTCAGGAATATAATATTAACTTACGATGGAGCGCTTTCCGGGATATGCAGATTCTTTTACGTTCCGGTTATTTCATCGCCGGTAACGGTTTGAAGGCTTACTTGGATACTACGCAAGGCACTATCCTACGAGAATTGTTCGTAACCGCCGAACACAGATTTTAGAGTTTCAATCGGGAGCGGATCGCTCTTCCTAAAGTATATTGGTCGGCCAGCTCGATGGAACCGCCGACGGTGATTCCATACGCGATTCTGGATACGGTAACGTTCGGGTCCTTGATTTGATGGTGAAGATAATCCGCAGTCGCATCACCTTCCAGAGTGGGATTGGTCGCAACTAAAACTTCTCGGATTTCCTCCGGTCCCAAGCGATCCAATAATTCCCTGATTCGCAAATCCTGAGGACCGATTCCTTCCAAAGGAGAAATGACCCCATTCAGAACGTGGTATCTGCCTTTGAATTCTCCGGTATTCTCTATGAAGAAAACGTCTTCGGGTTGCTCTACCACGCAAACCGTATGGGAATCCCTTCTATCGGAAGAACAAAGATCGCAAATTTCGTGTTCGGAATAAGCGCCGCATCTTTCACAGAAACGAATTCGGCTCTTTACGTCGGAAAGGTTTCGAATGAATCCGTTGAAAATCGTAGGATCCTGACGAAGTAGATGAAAACTGATTCTATAAGCGCTTTTTCTTCCGATTCCGGGAAGAGAGGAAAGGGCGCTTACCATACCTTCGATTAGATGCTCAGCCAATGTTACCGCCGAAAAGTTTCGATATTTGGGAAAAGTCGAGCCCGCCGGTAACCGCTTTCAATTCATACTCGGCGGCTTCCCTAGATTTTTTAAGCGCGTCGTTGGTCGCCGCGATAATCAAGTCTTCCAACATCTTATTGTCTTCGGAATCGAATAATGCGCGATTGATTTTTACATCTGTCACGAGTCCGTCTCCGGTAGCGGTGACTTGGACCATTCCTGCGCCGGCGTCTCCGGTTACTTTCAAAGAGGAGATTCTCTTTTTGATGTCTTCCATTTTACCGCGCATCTCTCCCATTTTGGAAAAGATCTCGGAGGCATTCTTAAAATTCTCAAACATCCTAGTTTCTCCTATCCCTTAAGCTTGGGGACCTTGGAAGGATCCACGTCCGTACCTAAAAATTCGTTTTTGAATGATTTTTCCCATTCTGCGTCTTCGGAAGATGCTCCCGCCGCTAATGCATCCAAGGAGGAAATTCCGGAAATGATTTCTTTTGCAGGCTTAGGCTCTTCGATACTCGATTTAGACTCCGGAATCGGAGCGGATGAAATGGGAATTTCCTTAGGCTTTATCGGTTCAGAATTTTTTTTTACAGGCTCTGCGGTTAAAGGCGTCGCGGAATCGGGTTCCTGTATGGTTAGTATGAGTTGGTTGATTCTGTCCACCAGACCGGAAAGGCTTGGCTTTGACATATCGTCCGCTAATTTCTTGATCTGAATCTCGATGAAGATTTTGATCTCGAAGGAATTTCTAAGACGTAGGGTTTTTACTTTTTCGAAGAGTTCGAATAAACGGAAGGAAAGTTTGTTTAAAGAATTCGGATCCACCGACTCGAACTCTTTCCGCATCTTCACTAAATCTTCTCTAGGATAGTTTACGGATTCGGAATCCGCTATCGAATCTTTGATCATGCATAGAGTGTGGGTAAATTCTATCGCATCCCATAAGAATTTAAAAATATCCTGGCCTTCTTGGTAAAGGTTCTCGATGATCTCGAGGGACTTGGATTGGCTTTCCGGAATCAGAAGGCTCTTTACGAAATCGGAAAGGAAATCGATTCCATGATAACCGATCATCTTGCGGATCTCGGATCCTAAAATACGATTGTCCGTAAATACGAGGGCCTGCTCCATGAAAGAGAGCATATCTCTTACGGATCCGTCTCCCTTCTTTGCGACCCAGAACAGACCTTCGGAATCATACTTTGTATTTTCTTCCTTACATAGATTCTCCGCGTAATCCTGTAGAACGGAAAGAGGAACCTTTTTAAAGATGAAGTCTTGGCAACGGGAGAGAATGGTCTCGGGAATCTTATGGTACTCGGTCGTGGCCAAAACGAATACTACGTGCGGTGGAGGCTCTTCTAGAGTTTTTAGTAATGCGTTGAAGGATTGATCGGTCAACATGTGTACCTCGTCTATGATGTACACCTTGTATTTTCCGCCCATCGGCGTGAACTTTACGTTGTCTCTAAGCTCACGAATGTTCTCGATGCCTCGGTTGCTTGCAGCGTCGATTTCCAGAACGTCTCCGGAAATTCCTTTAGTGATCTCCGTGCAAGAATCGCATTCGTTGCAAGGCTCATTGTCCTTTGGATTTTGGCAATTTAACCGTTTGGCGAAAATTCTAGCGATTGTGGTTTTACCCACTCCTCTAGGCCCGAAGAATATATATGCATGACCGATCTTACCGGATTTAACCGCGTTTTGTAGGGCACCGATAGCAAGATTCTGATGAATGACATCTTTGAATCTTTGCGGGCGGTATTTGCGGGATAAGACTTCGTGATTGCCGGCCATAATTCTTATTTTACCAAATAGCCTGGACGGATAAAGGAGGAAAAGCCTAAAAGCTGGCTTAATTCCTCTTGTCCTTGAAGAAAGTTTTAAAGATTTGTTTGGTCTCTTCGGATCGGAATAGAATGAGTTCCGGAAAGAAATTCCGACTATAGATCGTTTCCAAAGAAAGAGAAGAGATACCCTCGCCCGGCTTTGCGGGAACCAGGTATGCTACTTTAGGGATTCGAGAGAGTAGAATAGAACCTCCGCACATAAGACAAGGCTCTAAGGTTGTGAGAAGAACGCAGTCCGTCAAATAGCGTTCTTTTACGATTTCCTTGGCTTTAGAGATGGCAAGCACTTCGCTATGAAGAGAGGAATCCTCGGAAGTCTCGACCGAGTTGATAGCTTCGCAAATCAATTCTCCGTTTTTATAGATACGCGTGAAACTGGGGATTTCATTCTCGTTCTCCTTGCGAATTTCCTGAAAGCGGGCAAGAAATTCCGCAAGTAAAGGTTCTATTAAAAATCCGCTCATTTTCGGTTTCGATTTCGGAATCTTCTTTTAAATTCTACTTGCTAGGAAAGGATGCAAATGGTTTTTTTTAGCGCATGATTCTTTCGGCCAAACTCCAGAGACCGGCCGGTTCCTCAGCAAAAACCAATACCCTTCTTATTCGTCTAAATTCTCCCACTATTTCCAATGCCGCTCAAAGACAACCTCTAGTCTTGGGATTGGCCTTGGATAGAAGTTGGTCCATGAAAGGGGACAAGATGGACGCGGTAGTGCAAGCCTCCGCTTCCATGGTAAATTGGCTGACGCGCCGAGATTTTTTAACCGCGGTAGCTTATGCGGAGGATGTGCAGGTTATACAACCGTTGGTTCCTCTGGCGGAAAAAAATTCCGTAATCCACCGATTGAATTCCATCCAAGTAGGAACATCCACCAATCTGAGCGGAGGTTGGTTGCATGTACTTAGAACCTTGGAATTGCATCCCGTAGTGGACGGGTACAAAAGAGTCATTCTTCTAACGGACGGAAATCCTACTTTAGGGATCAAGGATCCTGTTCAATTGATTCAAATCGCTGCGGACGCTTATAAAAAAGGAATCAGCACGACCGTCATCGGTTTCGGAAACGATTTCAACGAGATTCTTTTGAAAGAAATCGCGGAATCGGGAGGAGGCAATTTTTATTATGTGGAAACTCCCGAAGAGACCGGAGATATATTCTTCAAAGAGTTCGGAGATATAGGAACTCTTTACGCACAATCCATAGAATTGAAAGTAGAACTTCCGCAAGGGATGGATTATTTGGATCTGGTATCGGAAATCTCTTCCTACACGGAGCCCGATCCGGAGGAAACCGGCCGGGTTAAGAATCTAGTGCTGGAAGTCGGAGATATGAGAGCCGACGACGTAAAAAGCGTAGTGGTTCATTTACGTCCCTCCAAGAAAGCCTTGCCGGAAAACATTAAGATATCTGCAAGTTATTACGAATTAACCGACGGAGCCAAGCTCGAGCAAAAATCATTCGATCTTCCTCTGGATTGGTCGGACGACTCCAATAAGGAAGACGCGGACGTGGTCGTCGAATCGACGATCGCTCGTACCGGCAAGGGTTTACGAAAAGCGGGAACCCTTTTGAAAGAAGGGTATACGGACGAATCCGTTTCGCTCTTAAACGAATTGATTAAAGAAATCAACGAAAAGGAAGAATTGGCTCCGGAAGTTCTGCAAACATTAGGATTTAGGGTTAGTTCCTTAAAGAATCGAATCTTGGAAAATTCTCCTACCGCGGCAAAGCATCTTGTGGCTTCCGCATCCGAATTACAGTACGGTGCAACGGAATCTTTTCCGGACGACGGAGTGGAATATCACGACGAGATCTATACTTTCCATAGTACGGAAGATATCGATTTGTATAAATGTCCCGAGATTAAAAGCGCCATCCAAGCCAAAATGCGGGAAGGCTATCGCTACATCATTTTCAATCTAGGCAAGTCTTCCTACATCGATTCTTCCGCGATCGGTATGTTAATCCAGATCGCAGGTTGGCTCAGAAAACGGGGAGGGGAGTTGGTAGTCAGTAATCTCAAGGCCTCGGTTAAAAAGGTATTCTCCATTACTCGACTAGAATCCCATATCCGATCCTCGGAAACGGAAGACGATGCTAGTTCTTTATTAAAAACTTGGATCGAAAATAAGGCGCTTTAGCTGAGAAACTGTTCGGCGGCGAGAACGGCTTCCTTCACTTCCGGGTAGAGTCCGACCGGGATTGCGATTCCTTTCTGAGTGGGTTTGTATTCTCCTTCGCTGTCCGTGTACCAAACTCTTAGGTTCAGATATTTGTTTCCCTTGAACTCGGAGATCTCCACACGGATGATTTCCCCTTTTCCTTTGTCTATATCTCGGATCACGCTCATCGATTTCCTCCTTTAACGGCACGAAACTATATTCGACCGCTAGGAATTACCAGCCGTTTTCCATAAAAAAAGGCTCCCGATCGGGAGCCTTTTCTAAGAGAAGTTCCTAGGAAAACTTTTAGTAGGTTTCTACGAAAAGCTGATGGGCGCCTTCTAGATGGTGTTTGTATTCTTCGTAAGTGGAGGTATTACCGTCGATCTTTTGGATCTCTTCGATAACTCCTTTCTCCATACCTTTCGGTCCGCCGCAAATATAGAAACGTCCGCCGGAAGAAAGAACCTTCTTCACTTCGGCTTCCAACATTCTCACTCTATGGGAGATGTACATTCTGCCGCCGTCGAAAGGATTGTTTTCCTCACGGGAAATTGCGGTTACCAATTTGAATTGGTTCGGATACTTGGTTTCCAGATTCTTCATGTAATCCAACATTACGATTTCGTCGGAATAAGGAGCTCCGTAAACGATGGTGATCTTTCCGGTAAAATTGACGAGCTTATGTTCGAGCAACTCTTCGCTCATACCGATGAAAGGAGCGATCCCTGTTCCGGTTGCGAGGAACATGATATCTCCGGAAAAGTCGGTATTAGGAAGAAGGAATTTTTTGCCGGAAGGTCCGGTCATGCTGATCTCGTCGCCTTCTTTTAGATCGCAAACGTAATTGGAACATACGCCTTTGAATTGGACATTTCCTTCCGCGTCGTAAACGTTGTCGCGTTTGATGATGAACTCGATCGTATCTTCCTTCATTCCGAAGGAATAGCTAGGAGATGCGATGGAATACAAGCGGACGGTATAAGCCGCATCCGCGAGTCCTTTCGCTTTTTTTTCCGGATCTTCGCCCGGAGGAATGATACCGCCAGATTGACCGATCAAATACGGATACTGGCTATGGTCGATGGCGACGATAATTCTATGAATCTGGGATTCACCCTCTTTCTTAGGCCTTTTGCCTTTTCCTGGTTCCGGGGTCAGGCGTTCATTTTTAAGAATCTTTGCCTTAAGCGGATTGGATTTCTTGAATATATTGATCTGCGGCTCTCTCACGGGCTTCATAGGCGGGTTTCGGTTCCTGAATTCGATTTCTAATGGATTACAGATTTTTTTCGGAAGCGAATTCGTCAAACGGGATATTTGTCTCATTAGGATGCGTATATAAGACTTATGTCTTCTTGGGGTCCTAAGTTTGGTAAACGCGATCGGATATAAGTCGTAATCCTTTCCTTGTATTTTTCGGTTCGCATAGCAGAATAAAGCGATCGGTACTGCGGATGAATCCTTTAACGAACGATGTACATTTGTTTCAGTGAGATAAATCGACTCTTACCCCCTAAATTTTGGGATGGATACGAATGAAGACTCTCCTTAAGCTGGTTAGAAAATAAAAGCCGAATAAGAGGGTTCTTATGGCTAGATTCACTCTAGACGAACTTGCAGCCAAAATTTCCGGTGCTAAAATCGAAAATTGCACCGATCCAAAATCAGTTATCGTTCATTCCGTCAGCCCGATCCATCCGGGGCAGAAAGAGAGTATTAGCTTTCTCTCAAATAAAAAGATGCTATCCAATGCGAAGAATACCGCGTCCAGTATCGTTCTTACCACCGCTGAGTTCGCCAAGGAATTGCAGATACCTTGTCTCATTGTAGACAAACCGGATTTGGTATTGGCTCAAGTCTTGGATCTGATCTATCCTCCTCATAAATTCGAGAGTAAGATCGAACATAGTGCGTTCGTTCATCCTTCCGCAAAGATCGGTAAGAACGTTTACGTGGGTAATTTCGTTTCCGTAGGAGAATCGGCCGAGATCGGTGACGACACTATTTTGGAAGACGGAGTCCATATAGGAAGAGGTGCGAGAATAGGCGCCGGTTCTCATATAGGGCCGAATAACGTTATCCATCACGGCGTTTTAATCGGAAAACGATTTCGATCTTTCGGAAATTGTACTGTCGGTGGAGACGGATTCAGATTCGTATTCGCAAATGGAAAACACAATAAGATCCCGCAAGTAGGAACCGTTATCGTGGGAGACGATGTCGAGATGGGATCCAATTCCGCAATCGATAGGGGCGGTTTGGAGAACACGATCATCGGCGACGGATGTAAATTCGATAACCTAGTTCACATAGGTCATAATTGCGTTCTAGGAAAGAATGTTGTGATCGCCGGTTATACCGGAATCGCAGGTTCCACAACGATCGGAGATAATGTAACGATCGGAGGAGGCTGTGGGGTGGCCGACCATATCGGTATCCCAAGCGGAACCATCGTAGGAGGAGGGACCTCCGTAAGAAATACTCTTCCTAAGGCGGATATTTACGTAGGTTGGGATTACGGTCTGACTTTCCCCGAATTCCAAAAACTAAGGGTAAACATCAAAAACGTGGTAAACTTCCAGAAATGGGCCCGCAGAATCAAAGGAATAGAATCCAAGCTAGGAATCACAGTAGAGGAGTGATTCTCTAAAACCGGGTCAAAAACCGGAAAGTCCCCATTCTTCCGAGTTGACATAATTCGGGAGAGGGGGAGCCTTCGTTATCCCAAATCCACGGAGGCGCAACTGTGAATCCCCGACCTAATTCCGAAATCGCGGACCGAGTTCCGGATTTAGAAACTTTTAGGCCGGACTTCCCCCATAAAGAAAAATTGGGAAGGTTGTTGGAGTCTTACGCGGATAGTCTGCTTGAACCTCGCTCCGAGAAAGTAATTCTCCTGAGCGAAGCAAATCAATACCGTAATTAAAGTAATAGGCACATTCTTCTTAAAAAGGAATGCCGCCTTTTCTTTAATGCTTGGTTGCAGTATGTCTTTTTCCTAGTAGGAATAGACAGGCCAATGACAAAATACCTGAGACCGCCATTACAAGAATCATCGGATAAGCGGTTCCGTCGTGTAGAATACTGACCGCCGCGGTCGACAAAGCCCCAAAGACCATTTGCAACGCTCCCATCAAGGCAGAAGCGCTTCCCGCATTCTTCGCAAAGGGAGCCATGGCTATGGACGATGCATTCGGAACCAGAAGACCGAATGCGCTGACTAAAAGAAAGATCAGCACGAGCATCGGTAAAAATCCTAGATGAAGAATTTCGAATAGAACCAGTAAAGAGCAAAAGATCAGGTAGGAATATCCTACGTATTTTACGATCGTTCCCCCCTCGTACTTCTTCAAAAGGATTCGATTGATCTGGCTGGATAGAATTAGACCGAATGCGTTCAATCCGAACAATTTTCCGTAATCTTCCTGAGAAAGCCCGTTTAAACTCATGAAGACGAAAGGAGAACCCGCAATGTAAGCGAACATCACAGCCGCGGAAAATCCGGAACTTAAAACATAAGTCCTAAAAACTGGATTGGAAAATACTTCAAAATACTCTTTGATCACCGGGCCGATCTTCAAAGAAATAGATTTATCCGGACCCTTATTATCTTGGAAGGAGAAGATTGTGCTTAAGAGCATCAAAAAGGAAATCGCAGTTAAGCTATAAAAGATCCAGTTCCAATTTGCATAATGAAGCAAATAACTTCCCGCACTAGGAGCGAGAACCGGCGCGATTCCCATCACTAGAATAATTTGAGAGAATACCTTGGCTCCTTCGTGAGGAGAGAAAACGTCACGAACCACTGCGCGAGGTACCACCATCGCCGCGCAGGCGCCCAGAGATTGCAGAAATCGGAAAACGATTAAAGATTCGACGGAATTAGAAAGTCCGCAAGCCAAAGAGCTAGTGATATAAAGAAGCAGTCCGAAAACCAAAGGAATCTTTCGGCCGAATCGATCAATGATCGGTCCGTAGAGCAATTGTCCGAAGGAAATCCCGGCAAAAAAGCTGGTTAACGTATATTGTACCTGAGAAATGGGACTGCCGAGGTCTTTTGCAATCGAATTCATTCCTGGGAGATACATGTCGATGGAAAAAGGGGCGATCGCAGTGAGCGCCCCTAGTAAGATAATCAGTCCGCGATGCTTTTGATCCACGATACAAAGAATCGAAAGCCGGACTCGAGGGTCTATTCTTCTAATTGTTTCCTAAGTATTTTCTTATCGAATTTACCGACGCTTGTCTTAGGAATCGCGGAAACCGACCGGATATCATCCAGCTTAGGCAATTGCCAATGAGCGAAATGTTCCTTCAGATGGTCGTGAATCTTTTTCGCGTCCACTTGTCTTCCTTCCACAGGAACGACGAAGACGACAGGAGCCTCGTCTCTTACAGGATCCTTCCTTCCGATCACAGCGGCTTCCAACACATCAGAGTCGGCCATCACTAGATTTTCCATATCCACGCTGGAGATCCATTCTCCTCTAGTTTTAATGAGATCCTTTTTGCGATCAGTGATCTGCATATAACCGAAATTGTCCAGAACCACTACGTCGCCCGTCCTAAACCAACCGTCCGGTGTGAATGATTCGGACGATTCACCGCTCTTATAGGATGCCGCGATCCAAGGACCCCTAACCAGAAGTTCGCCCGGAGTTTTTCCGTCTTTCGGGACGTCTTTGCCGTCGTCGTCTACCGCACGAATTTCTACTCCTGGAACGGGGACTCCTTGCTTGGCCCGATAAGCATAACGTTCTTCGTCCTTCCAATTCTTCATGGATCCGCGTAGGTGAGAAACCGTTCCTACAGGAGAAGTTTCCGTCATTCCCCAGGCGTGGAGAATAGAGATACCGAAATCCTTTTCGAAACCCTGGATCAGAGCCTTCGGCGCTGCGGATCCCCCGACCACCATGGTATGGAGTTTAAGATCATATTTGTTTTTCTTTAAGTGTTGGTAGAGAACATTCCAAACAGTAGGAACTCCTGCGGTGAGAGTGATTTCCTCCGCTTCCAACAATTCTGCCAAAGCTGCGCCGAGCAAATGCTTACCGGGGAAGACGAGCTTGCAACCGGTCATTACGGAAGCGAATGGAATCCCCCAGGAATTTACATGGAACATAGGGACGACGGGAAGAACATTCTCTGCCTCTCTTAATCCCAGTGCATCCCCCATGCAAATCGACATGGAATGTAGATATGTAGACCGATGAGAATAAACCACGCCTTTCGGATTTCCGGTAGTACCGGATGTATAGCAGATCCCTGCAGCTTCGTATTCGTCGATTGGAACGAAATTCTCGGTATCGTCTCCTGTGTTCAGGAATTCCTCGTAAGAGATGGAGTTCGGGAGATTCGGGAAGGGAATGTTTTCCTTGTCGTCTATGATGATGAAGCGTTCCACATTCCGAATTTGATCCAGATTCTTTTCCAAAGCGAGGGCCAAGGATTTATCGACGAAAATAAATTTATCTTTGGCCTCGTTAATAATATAGACTAGCTGTTCGGGAAATAATCGAACGTTTACGGTATGGAGTACGGCTCGTATGGAAGGTATAGCGAAGTACAACTCCAAATGCACGGAATGATTCAGACAGAATGTCGCGACCGCATCCCCCGGTTTTACGCCCGCCTTTCGCAAAGCGTTCATCAGACGGACGGTTCTCTTATAGAATTCTCCGTAAGTATATCTTTGAATGGAGTTATCATGCCATTTGGTGACGATTTCTTTATGAGGATGTACATCCTTAGCTCTTTTCAGAATGGAAGGTAGGATTAACGGGTAATCCATCATTGTGGAACGCATACGATTCTCCGCATCGATCGAATATTTCGGCAAAGCCTATTCTCTTATTATAAGGTAGGTCAAGAAGAATCGAAGAAAATTTACGTTACATTGATCTTAATCAGATGTAAGATAGGATAGTTGATCGATTAAACAAACGGAGTTCGCTTCATTCCACTTTATTGCAATAACCAGCCAGCGTGAACCCGAGTTCGTAAGTGGATATGGATCGGATGGAAGCGGTCCAGGATAGAACCGCATCCCGATCGCTTAATCCTTCTACGGCGATTTTAATCGATTCCTTTAGCTCTTCCGAAAGTTTACAAGGACTGATCGGTAGTCCGAGTTTTCCCGTAATATAAGGATCCAAGGAAAAGAATAAGAAATTTTTAATGATCTGCGGTTTTCCTTTGAGTACACGGGAAAATCGTCCGTATTCCTTTACATTCTCCCTTTGCAGTTCGAGACCGAGTTCATTCTTAGGTTCGCCTTTGGTTATTATAGCGGCCTTTTGAAAATTCTTCTCCAATTGCCAACGTATATACTCGGCACATAGAAAATTCACGGCATCTCGGGATTCCATTCTTACCGGTAAAATTCTGAAATATTCGATTCTACCCTGGGGATTCAATTGAAGGTGTCTTCCTTGTCTGCTAAGGGTATCGTAGACTAGTTCTCCCGAATTCAGAGTATCCGAACTTCCGCTAGCGGCTGCCTCTCGTAACTCTTGCAATAAGGTGTCTTCCGTAATGGATTCGCTTCCTTCTTCTAAGAACCGCATACAGCTAGAATAAAGTTCCTTAGACTCGGTATTATTTTTGAAAGCGGTAGGCAAGGATGAGGAGCAGCGTATAAAAAGAAGGCCGAATAAGCAAAACGAAAGAAATTTCATGTAAACCGTTCCTAAAGTAAATAGCTCTAAAAATTATTCATTTCCTTTTTCAATTCGTATCGAAATCCGGAAAGAGAATTGACAGGCGATTATACCACATAGGGTATAGGCTATGAACATTGAAGAAGCACGTAAGCAGCTTAGCAACCGATTGCATAGAATCCAAGGGCAATTAGAGGCTATTGAAAAGACTCTCTATAGCGACGAGAACGATTGCGAAAAGACCTTATTGCTTCTTAAGGCATCTAGCCAGGCCTTAAAGAAATTCGGCGAGGCGTATGTCCAAGAGTATATGGAACGTTGCTTTGCGGAAAAGAAAGTCCAAACGGTCCAAAATAACGTAAAGAAAGCGATTAAAGCCGCCTTTTCCCTCTAATATCTCCCATTATTTTCCCTCCTAGTTATAAAGCCTTCGGATTTTCCGGGGGCTTTTTCGTTTCCCCTTAAAAAAGCTTGCAATCTAATATACCCCCATGGGTATATGGTCTATATAGATACCTAGGGGGGTATATATGGAATCGAGAACTAATGGCACTTGGTATTTGGAGAGGGTCCTCTTCCTAATCGCCGGATCCTTTTCCTTAATCGGTTTAGGTTTGGGCTTACTTGTGGATAAGTGGGGATTTGCACTGAATGCACTGGTCGGCGTGAATATGGTGGTCTTTTCGCTGACAGGTTTTTGTCCGATGGCTATCCTTTTGCGCAAGTTAGGCATTTCTGAAAAATGCGGAGCCTATAAGGGAATCGCATGAAAGCCTGGAGAATGTTTCTACTATCGTTCGGAGTGGCTCTTTTGTTCCCGAACTTTCTTTTTGCCCAGGAAAGGAAAGATTTTCAATCCGTATGGGAGAAAGTAAGGGAGCATTCTCCGACTTTATTGTCCAAATCTTTGGAAATGGAAGCGGCAAAATCGGCGAGTTTCCGTGCCGGATTGCATTGGCTTCCCAGAATCTATTCGGATATTCGTACCTATAACACGGACGATCCTACTCTGAATTTTGCGGGTAAACTCGGACAGAGATCCGCAACTCAATCGGATTTTTCCACTTATAGCGTGCGATCTAATCCGGGAAATTATTTGGATTCGAATAACCAACCTTACCAAAATTTAAATTCGAATACGAGTAATCTTTTGGCCAAGGATACCTTAAATCATCCGGGAGCGAATACTTACTCCCGGGGTACTTTAGGATTGGAGATTACTCTCTACGAAGGAGGGTACCGATCCACATTAAAGAAAGTGAAGGAAAAAGAATGGGAAGCGAGCCGCTCGGAAAACGAGTACATTAAGCGAACCATATTCCAGCAAACGGCGATCGCATACCAAGCGTCTTTAGTCTATTCAGGATCCATAAAGGAAAGAAAAAGAATCCTAGAAGAATTGGATAGTTTTCTAAGATCGTATCGATTGGATTCGACGGCCAATCCTGTCGGACATTCCGGATACCTTGCCTTAAAATCTTTGCGACTCAGATTACTTTCGGAACAGAAAGAAGTCGAATTGTTAAAAAAGGAATCCATAGAGACTCTTCGTATTCTCTCCGGAAATTCGTTGGAATCCTTCGAACCGCAAGAATCTCCTTTCATGAGATTTTTGGAAGACTATATGCCGATTCCTAGTTCCAGGGTAAGCGGCAATACTCCCCTTTCAAAAACGTATAAGATCCAGTCCGAAATCGGCCGCGAAAGGGCAAAGATGGAAAAATCCAAATTTTTACCTAAGGCCGGGGTATATACGGAGGCTTACGCTTACGCCGGCGATAGGAATTTCGCGAGTTCCTATAATGCGGGAGTTTATCTGCAAATGAATCTTTTGAATCCTACGGATATCGGTTCCAAAAAGGAAGCTGATATTCTTGCAGACGCCGCAGCGACCAGAGCGGACGAGATATCGGCCAAGGAAAATTCTAATTTTATAATGCTTCTGGAGAGGGAGAGAACTCTCTCGGAAAATAGAACTAATTCTCTGGATTCCTTTAGAATCCAATTCGAACAGCTCAAACTATCCCAAACTTTATTTAAGCGAGGAAACATTCCTGCAGCTCAGCTGGCGGAAAGTTTTTCGAGAACGGCGGACGCCTTAAAGGCGATGGACGGTTCTACATTGGAATATTTGAGAACAAGAGCGGAGCTTACACTTTACGCGGAGGAAAATCATGAAAGATCCGAATAAAATCCAGGAGCATTCCGGATTTGCCGGCAGAGTTGCGAGCGTCTTTACAAGATCCAAACTGACTCCGATTTTTATAGTAGTTAGCATTTTGGTGGGGGTTCTCTCCGTCTATCTAACGCCTAAGGAAGAAGAGCCTCAGATTTCGGTTCCTATGATCGATATTTCCGTTTTTTCTCCCGGGTATACGGCTAAAGAGCAAGAACGCAAGATTACCGAGCCGGTAGAAAGAGCGGTCTGGGGTCTGGAAGGAGTGGAATACGTTTATTCGGCGACGGAGGATCATCGTTCCATGGTAACGGTGAGATTCAAAGTCGGGGAATCATTGGAGCCTTCTTTATTAAAAATTCATCATAAACTTCAGGAAGTAAGAGCCGGATTGCCGGCAATCAAAGATCTATCCATCAAATCTTTTACGATAGACGATGTCCCTTTTTTAGCGTTGACTTTCAGTTCCACCGAAAGGGACGACTATTCCCTACGAACTCTGGTGGCTCCTCTTGCTCGAGAGTTATCCTCCACTCCCGATCTTTCTAAAGTGGAACTTTTAGGCGGAAGAAGGAAATCGATTCGAGTGATCGCAAATCCGATCCGTATGACGGAATTAGGAGTCGATTTGGTCCAGCTTTCGGAAGCATTGAAGGGAAACGCCTCTTCTTTTCCGTTAGGAAAGAATTGGGGAAAAGAAAGGATTCTGGATGTGGAATTGGATTCTTCCATCCGAACGGAAAACCAAGTTAGGCAGATTCCCATTAAACAAAGTTGGGGAAGAAGCGTCCGAGTAGGAGACGTGGCGGAAGTTCGTGAGAGTCCGGAAGAAAGAGTTCGTCAATCAGTTCTATTCGAAAAATCGAATTCGCAAAATGCGGTTACTATTTCCTTTTCCAAAAGAAAAGGAACGAATATAGAGGCGCTTTCCAAAACGATCCGAGAAAGAGGAGAAGAATTCGCAGTATCCCTACCCAAGGACGTGAAAGTAACCGTGATTCGGGATTACGGGCTCACCGCAGGCGAAAAGTCTAAGGAGCTTATAGAGCATTTGATTATCGCTACACTCTCCGTGTCCCTGTTGATCGCACTGTGGATGGGTGCGAGAGCTTCCTTTGTGGTTTTCGTCGCGATACCTGTGACACTTTCGTTAACCTTATTCATCTATTACTTCTTGGGATATACCCTGAATCGTGTGACCTTATTCGCGCTCATCTTCTCCATAGGAATCTTGGTCGATGATGCGATCGTGGTAGTGGAGAATATTGAAAGGCATCTTGCTTTCTCCAAAACCAAGGATAAAATCGCGTCCATTCTAAACGCCGTTTCCGAAGTAGGAAATCCTACTATTCTCGCCACATTTACGGTAATCGCTGCGATACTCCCTATGGCTTTCGTTCGGGGAATGATGGGGCCTTATATGAAACCGATTCCAGTCGGAGCGAGCCTTGCGATGATTTTATCTCTCTTGGTGGCTTTCTCCGTTATTCCTTGGGTGGCTGCGAAGGTATTGAAGGAGCAAACTTCTCATTCGGCGTCTCCCGGCAAAGTTTCCAAATTGGATTCGATCTATCTTAGAATAGCAAGCTGGCTATTGGAATCGCCGAAGAATCTAGGAAAACTAGTCCTTACCATTCTTCTCTTATTTTCATTCGCGGTGGGAATGGTTTTAACGAAGGCCGTGAAGGTGAAGATGTTGCCTTTCGACGATAAGGACGAATTTCAAGTGACCCTGGATTTCGATCCTAGAACTCCTTTATCCGAGAATTTGGAAAGAAGTAAAGAGCTGGCGATTCTATTATTAAAGAATGAGAATATAGAGAAAATACAGATATTTGCAGGAGAAGCCGCTCCATTCTCCTTCTCGGGAATGGTGAAGCATACGTTTCTACGAAGGGACGATTGGAAATCGGACCTGCATATCGTTCTTAAGGAAAAGAAAAAAAGAAAGGGAAAGAGTCATGAGATCATCGAATCCATTCGCCCTTTGCTTTCCGATTATGGAAAACGAAACGGTGCCTTGACTAAAATTTTGGAGATACCTCCCGGGCCGCCCGTTCTCTCCACATTGGTAATGGAGATTTACGGACCTACGGATGCGGAAAGAAAGAGAATCGCCGGAGAAGTATTGGAGATCTTGGAAAAGAAAAAAGGAGTCGTAGACTTGGATTCGAGCTTAAGGGAGAATCGCCCCAAGATCCTCTATCCGTTCGATTTTAATAAAGGTGGGATCTTAGGGACTTCTTCCGCATCTCTCGCTAATAATGCGGCTTACTATTTCAGAGAATCTTCCGTATTTCTATTATCCGAATCCGAAAATCCGGAAGACGTTTCCGTGGATTTGTCCGTTCCCGAAAAATTCAGATCCAGTTCGGAGCCTTTCGCCAATTGGGGGATCTCCTCTCCTTTGGCAGGTTCCGTCCGTTCCGAAGCATTATTAGGAACTTCTAAAATTCAGAAGTCGGGCACATTGCATCGTAAAAACCTAAAACCACTGGAATACGTCACCGCGGAATTCTCCGGAGAGGAAGAGGCCCCCGTGTATGGAATTCTTTCCTTATCGCCGGAAATCAAATATCCGACTCAAACGGCGGACGTACCTTGGAATACTAAGAATCCAGTGATCAAGTGGGACGGAGAATGGTTCATCACTTACGAAGTGTTCCGAGATTTGGGCGGGGCCTTTGCGATTGTGATGGTTCTCATTTATATTCTAGTACTCGGTTGGTTTCAGAGTTATAGATTGCCTATCATAATTATGGCTCCGATTCCGATTTCCTTGATCGGTATCATACCCGGACATTGGATTGCGGGAGCTTATTTTACGGCGACTTCTATGATCGGATTTATTGCGGGCGCCGGTATCATAGTGAGAAACTCCATCATTCTTGTGGACTTCATAGAAGCGGAGATAGAATCCGGAAAATCCACTAAGCAAGCGGTTTTGGATGCGGGACTTGTAAGATTCCGGCCGATGTTTCTGACGGCAGCGGCGGTGATTGTGGGAAGTTCGGTAATGCTATTCGATCCTATCTTCCAAGGCCTGGCCGTTTCTCTGATCTTCGGAGAAATTGCCGCGACGATACTCAGTCGTTTTGCGGTTCCCGCATTTTACTTTTGGTTTTCTGGGAGAAGGTAAAAGGAGAGGAAATTTTTTGCCGAAGAAGGGACTCGCCGTTTCGCAGTCTCACTTCGTGTTCGACTGTGCTCCACGGCGTCTCGTCCGAGCCTCGGGACTTCCTGTCCCTCGGTCGCAAACATGACGCTCCTATGGTCGCTATGTTTGCTCTCTCGGCCTCGCTTCGAGTCCCAAGTTTATTTGCTTAATGAAAATTCTTGCCGAAGAAGGGACTCGAACCCCCACGGTGTTACCCGCTGGTACCTGAAACCAGTGCGTCTACCAATTCCGCCACTTCGGCGCGTGGTTGGAGGGATTTCTCCCTGTTGGATAATTTTAAGCGGGAGGCCTTTCCGTCAGCTTATTTTTGGAATTCATTGACACGATAATTAAGGGGAAAGTAGGGTCAGGATAGAATGAAAGAAGAACGCAAAACCTCGGAGACGGATATTAAATTGGCCCTGAATATCCGGGGAACGGGTAAGTACAAGTTCGATACGGAGATTCCATTCTTCGAGCATATGCTTTCCCATGTCTCTAAACACGGTTTGATCGATATGGATCTTTGGTTACGAGGAGACATAGAAATCGATTGCCATCATAGCGTGGAAGATACCGCGATTCTTCTCGGTAATATTATACACAAGCAACTGGGAGACAAAGCCGGTATCCGCAGATACGGGCATTATACTCTTCCTATGGACGAAGTCCTGACTACGGTTGCAGTAGATCTGGGCGGCAGATATTATTATAAATATACCGGACCGGAATTGACCGGAAAATTCGGAATCTATGATGCGGAATTGAGTTTGGAGTTCCTACAAAAGTTCGCATTGAACGCGAAAATGAACCTGCACGTTGTGGTTCATTACGGCGAAAATCGCCACCATATTCATGAGTCTATTTTCAAGGGTCTAGGTAAGGCTCTCCGTATGGCCATGGAGATAGATCCGGCTTCGGCGGGTATGATTCCTTCTACAAAGGGAGTATTGGAGTGATCGCAGTTTTAGATTATGGGATGGGTAATATTCATTCTTGTCTAAAAGCGATTTCTCATTTTACCAAAGATTTCATTTATACCAAAGACCCGGAAGTTTTACAATCTGCCGATGCCTTGATTCTTCCTGGCGACGGCCATTTCGATAAAGCGATGCATAACCTGAACGAATCAGGCCTTCGCAAGTATGTGGACGGGCACGTTCAATCTGGAAAACCTCTTTTCGGAATTTGCATCGGATACCAAATTCTTTTCGAGGATTCGGATGAGACAGTTTCCGGAAATCCGAAAGAGTTAGTCCAAGGCTTAGGCTATATAAAGGGCAAGGTAAGAAAGTTTCGAGGCAAGAATTATAAGGTTCCTCACATCGGATGGAATCGCCTTTATAAACGGAATCCTTCTAAAAGCGTTTTATTGAACGGATTGGACGACGAGTCCTTCGTATATTTCATCCACTCGTACAGACCGGTCGATGTGGAAGGAAAGGCGGTTAGCGGTCTCTGCGATTACTATGGAGAGCGATTCCCCGCGGTCGTCGAAAAAGGGAATATTTTCGGTACCCAATTCCATCCCGAGAAGTCCCATACCTACGGTCTAAAAATTTTGGAGAATTTCATCCGATCCTTATGATTCTGATTCCCGCGATCGACCTATTAGATAATTGTGCAGTTCGTTTATTCAAGGGAAAGTACGAAGAAAAAACGGTCTATTCTACCGAACCCTGGAAATTGGCGCAAGGTTTTGAAAAGAATGGAGCCACACTTTTGCATTTGGTGGATTTGAACGGAGCGAGAAACCAAATCGGAATCAACGGCGAATCCATTTCCAATATCCGCAAGTCCACCAAACTTAAGATACAATTGGGAGGAGGAATCAGGGATAAGGAAAAATTAGAATATTACGATTCCATTGGAATAGACAGATTCATTTTGGGAACTGCCGCCGTAAAAGATCCTAAGCTTTTGGATTTCGCCTTGGAAAAATACGGAAAGGACCGGGTGGTCGTTGCGGTCGACGCTAGAGATGGAATCGTAAAAATAGCCGGTTGGGAAGAAGACTCCGGCGTGAATTACCTGGATTTGCTTGCTAAAATGAAACAAGCCGGAGTAGAGCATATTATTTTTACAGATATAGCCCAGGATGGAACTCTTGCCGGGCCGAATTTGAACGCGTACAAGGAAATATTGACGAAATATAATTTTCAAGTCATCGCTTCCGGTGGAATTTCCTCTTTAAAGGATATAATGGCTCTGTCCGTCCTCGGTACTCCCGTTCCGGTTTACGGGGTAATTACGGGAAAGGCACTCTATGAGGGAAAAATCGATCTGGCGGAAGCGATCACGAGTTTAGGAACCGACTGATTTCCTAAAAGCTCTCAGACTCCTAAATCTTCCTATATTTTTCTTTCCTTACTCCTTCCTGGTCCGTATAAAGGTATTTTGGAATCGGAGTCCCGAATGAAAAAACTGCCATCTAATTATATTTTATCCGCTCTAGCTGCTATCGGAGCAGTCATATCCTTTTTCCTGATCCGAAAATACTTCGGCGGACAAGGCGGAGACGGGGTCGCTCAGGCCCTTTGCGATGCCTTGAGCGAAACAGGTTCTTGTAATAAGGTTTCCGAAAGTGCGGTATCCGCGATCCGCAATGTTCCGTTTTTCGGGGATATTCCCATTGCTCTTTTCGGTTTCGTTTTTTACGGACTCCTCGCTTTTCTTTTTGTCAGATCCGAAACTCAAAAAGAGGAATCCGTCAAATATCTTCTTCTCGCATTCTATCTGCTTATTGTCGGATTCGTAATCGATCTCGGGCTTTTTGCGACTTCGGTATTTTATATAGACGCGGTTTGCGGGCTTTGTGCTGCCACTTGGGCGGTTACCGTATTGCTACTTGTAGGAACTTATATCCAGATCCGAGATATTAAGGATAAGTCCCCGGCACAATTGATTCCCTCCATCTCTAAAGAAGCGCTAAATTACGTGATTGTAATATTAGGAGCCTTAGTGATTGGTTTGATAGGTGGTAGATCCTTTACGAATTCCCTTGTGGAAGGGGAACATACCGGACTCTCTCGCATCCAAAAACAACTTTCCGATTACGAGGCGGCTCCAACGGTTTCGATTGATATTAAGGGGGCCTCTTTCCAAGGAGATCCGAATGCTCCGATTACAATCGTAAAATTCGCGGATTTCAATTGCGGACACTGTATGCACACTTCCCATATTTTGAAAAAAATTCTCCGCGACTACGACGGAGTGGTAAAAGTCGTGTATAAGAACTTTCCTTTGGATGGTAGTTGCAATCGTCTTATTTCTTCTCCGAGACCGGAAGCCAGCTCTTGTGTGGCCGCCTCCGCCGCAATTTGTGCGGATAAGCAGAAAAAATTCCCGGCTATGTATGATTCCCTATACAAGAATACGGAGAATCAGGTCATGCACACTCTTTCCACGGTTCTTGCTCAGGCTCAGGATCTCAAGCTGGACATGAATCAATTCCGTTCTTGCTTGTCGTCGGTGGCCGTAAAAGATCAGATCAATCATGAAGTGGACGAGGCGGACAAGCTACAGATTCACAGCACTCCAAGTCTATTCATAAATAATAAACCGATTGAAAGCGGGACTCCCAAGGAAGAATTCCTGAGGGCCCTGATAGAAAATCTGATCAAAAAGATCTAAGGTAAGTTCGGTGTCTGAAACTATGGAAGAGATAAAGAAGCAGGTCCGCTGCAGGAACTGCGGCTCTTCCATATTGGCGGATTCGGAAAAATGCCTTTTCTGCGGTTCGCATCAGATGCCGGGTAGGGTTCCTTTTTTCCAATATCTCTCCGAGAGTCGGATTTTTCGGAGAGTATTTCTATTTCCCTTTTCGGTTTTAATCTCTTTATCCTTTCCCATTTTGAAAATCGCTTATCCGGAAATTCTTCCGGAATGGTCTTGGATTCCTTTTATTTCCGGATTCTTTCTGTTGTTTGCCGTGTTCGGTTTCATATCGGAATGGATCTTTCTACATAAGGCGAAGGGAGAGGCAAAGGACTTCCGACAAGGTTTCTTCGAATGGCAGAAGACATTATACGTGCAAAATCGTGCATATTCCTATCTCGGGATGTTTCTATTCGTTTGCGTTCCTCTATTGGACTGGGCGAATTCCCTGGCTTTTGCGGCGTCGGCTTCGGCGATTTGGAGTCTCATTCTTTTATTCTTATCCAAAGTACTTATTCCACTCTTCTAAATTCTCCTAAGGAGTTTTCTCCGTGTTGAAAAGAGCGATCAGGATCCTAATCTATTCTCTTCCGGTCTTTATATTAGTATTCGCTTTTATAGTCTGGCATACGATCTATTTCCGTCCGTTTACCCTAGGCTTGTATTATGAAAAAATATTCTGGGAAAACGTTTTGGACGATCCGGAAACCCTTACTTCGCTGCGGATTTTGGATTCTTGGGGCATTCGTTCTCATAATCGCAAATGGTCGGACTCTTCTCCCGAAAAAGAAATGGAAAGGGCGGATAAGGCGAAGCGGCAATTGGAAGTGTTGAGGAGTTATGATCCTTCGAATCTGAACGAGCAGGATCGGATTTATTATCGAGCGATTGAATGGGATCTCTCTATGGCCGCGGAAGGGGAAAAATACATCTATCATTATTATCCGGTCAACCAACTGTTCGGAGTTCAGAATCATATCCCTTCTTTTCTGGCAAGTTTGCATATAGTCGCCGACAAGGAAGACGCGGATGCGTATATTTCTCGTCTGAACGGAATATCCGTGAAAATAGATCAGGTCCTGAAGGGTCTAGAAATCAGAGAAGAGCAAGGAGTCGTTCCTCCAGATTTCATTCTAAAGAGAGTGATAGAGGAATTACAAAACTTTCGCGTTAAGAATCCGGAAGAAAATCTCTTATATAAAAGTTTTCTAAAAAAGCTGGATAAGACCGAGGAAATAACCGCGGAGGATAAGAAAACCTATTTAGAAGAAACTAAGAAGATCATCTCGGAATCCATTTACCCGGCATATTCCAAACTCGAATCCTTCTTAGATAGGCAAAAGAAACAAACGAACGATAAGGCCGGCGTATGGAAGCTTCCCGATGGAGACGGCTTCTACGCGCATGTTCTAAAATATCATACGACGACTTCTTTGAGTCCGGAGGACGTTCATACGATCGGATTGAACGAAGTATCCAGAATCCAAGCCGAAATGAGATCCATTTTCGAGTCCGTCGGAATCAAAGGGGGGAGTATTCCGAACGTAATGCAAGAGCTGCGGAAAAAACCCGAGTTTCAATTTCCGGATAAGCCGGAAAGCAAAGATGAAGTAATCCAAGCATATAAGAAAATCTTAACGGATTCCATCGAAAAATCCAAACCATTGTTTCCGGAATGGCCGAGGGCGAAAGTGGAAGTGGAAAGGGTTCCGGAATTCAAGCAGGCTGGATCGGCAGGAGCCTATTATGAAGAGCCTAGTCTGGACGGAAAGCGCCCCGGTGTATTCTACGCAAATTTACGAGATTTGAAGGAAATTCCGAAATTCGGAATGAACACATTAACATATCATGAATCGATTCCCGGTCACCATTTGCAGATCGCATGGTCCCAAGAGCTTACCTCCGCTCCTAGAAAACTTAGAACGACTCATTTCACCGCTTTCGCGGAAGGTTGGGCCTTGTATGCCGAGAGATTAGCCAAAGATTACGATTATTATTCGGATCCTTATATAGATTTGGGAAGACTCCAGGCGGAGTTATTCAGAGCGGTTCGCCTCGTCGTGGATACCGGTATCCATTATAAGAGATGGAGTCGCGACCAAGCGATACGATATATGGGTGAGAATACCGGCATGGGGCCAAAAGAAGTGGCCTCCGAGATAGAAAGATACATCGTATATCCGGGACAAGCTTGTTCCTACAAAATCGGAATGATGTCCTTCTTAAAGATGAGAGAAGAATGGAAAGCCGCGAAAGGGAATGCCTTCGATATCAAGGAATACCACGGATTCGTATTGGGAAAAGGGTCTCTTCCCCTCGAAATCTTGGAGGCGGCTTCGAAGGAGACTCTGAATAGATAAATTCTCTATTTAGAGAGGATTGTGATTTAGAGTCTTGGTCTTTCCGGCTGAATAGGATTGAAGAATCGCCCTATGAAGGAAGTCCCTCGCTTTCTCCACCGCTTCCGGGAGAGAATTCCCTTGGGCCCAGTAGGAGGCAATCGCGGAAGAGTAAGTGCAACCTGTTCCGTGAGGATTGAAGTCTTCCACAAAAGGCCTGGAATATTCCCTGTTTTCACCGTTTGGAAAGGCTAAAACATCCAAAGCTTCCTTTGCATTTTTGAGATGCCCGCCCTTTAACAAAACGGGTACATTCAGTTTTTTAGATAGAGAAATCGCCGCAGGTTTCATTTTTCCAGGTTCGTTTACTTTCTCCGCTCCTAAGATCACCGCCTCGTCCAGATTAGGAGTGATAAGGCCTGCAAGCGGAATCAATTCGGAAATAAGGGAAGAGATTGCATCATCCTGCAGCAGCTTTGCCCCGCTTGTGGCAACCATGACCGGATCCAGAACCAAATGAAATTCCGATCCGGATTTATATTCTTTTAATAAAGAAGCAATGGTCCGAATCAATTTCTCGGAGAAAAGCATTCCGGTCTTCACAGCGCGAATCGGAAAATAGGAGAACACGGCGTGGATCTGCTTTTCCAAGAAGTCGGAGTCCACCTCTAGAATTCCCGTTACCCCGTCCGGATTCTGGGCGGTCAAACAAGTTAAAACGGAAGCTCCGAAAGAATCGGTAGCGTTAAAAGTTTTTAAATCCGCTTGGATTCCGGCACCTCCTCCGGAATCGGAACCCGCGATAGTGACTACTACTGGCTTGGACACTAGGACCTCTCGGACAAGATTACGGCCAGCCGAAGAGATTCCAATCCACTATTTCTTCTTTGGAGAATTTCACTCCTTCCGACTCTAGAAGTTTTTTCTGAAGAATGGCTCTTCGGGTATCCCCTCGGAAGGAAATCTTCCCCTGGCTATTGATGACTCTCTGCCAGGGGACTTGCTGTTCCTGTCCCTTTTTTAGGGAATTCAGCGCGTAACCTACGGCTCTCGACGCTCTAGGTTTGCCGACGAGGACCGCGATCCTTCCGTAGCTTGTGACCCTTCCTTTAGGTACTTTTTTGACGATCCGAAATACTAAGTCATAGAAGTTTTCTCGAACGACTGGCTTCGTTTTTTTCTTAGGAATCCCTTTCATACAGCCGGCTTCTCCGCGGAATTCGATTCCGATCCCGGCTCTGGAGGTCTTAAAGGTATTTCCACTCTGAATACGGTCTTACCGGGGACAGAATCTACGGTAATCTTGCCTTTATGTTTTTCTAAAATACCTTTAACGATACCCAAGCCCAATCCGGATCCTTCCCCTTGGTCTTTGGTAGTGAAAAACGGATCCCAGATCCTGTCCTTGATCGCGGGATTGATTCCCGGGCCGTCGTCTTGGACTTCTATGATCACTTTATCTCCTGCGGGAAATACGGAGAGTTCGATGACTCCTTGGCCTCGAATGGCTTGGTTCGCATTTTGGATAAGATTGGTCCATACCTGGTTCAGCTCGTCCGGGTTACATACTACCTTCGGTATCGGAGAAAAATTCTTCTTAAGTTCCACTCCGTATTTCAGTTGGTTGTTCATGATGACCAACGTATTTTCGATTCCCTCGATCAGGTCGGCACTGGTGAATAGTTTGCTTTGGTCTAGATGGGAGTAATATTTGAGTGCTTTTACGATTCGAACGATATTTGTGATCGAATATTTTATATTCTTAATGTTTCTACTAGTATTGGATGCGTGTTTAAGGATCTCGTAACCGGATTTGTCTCCTTGAAGTAAGACTTCGTAAATGTACTTCCGTACATCCATAATGTCCCCTTCGATAAGAAAGGAAGCCACTTCTCCCGATAAGCCGGGATCCACGCCCATGCTTAACATCTCTTCGCGAAGGTCCTTTTTGATTCGGAATTTATCTTTGGATTCCATAACCTGGCTTTTCTTTCTCTCTCTAAGAATATGAAGAAGAGCCACCTCGAAGGATTTTCTTAACTTCTTGTTTCTGGCGAACTTAACGATCTCGAATACATTCTTAACGATATAATTCATATTCGATTCCAGATTATGAGCCGAACCGTTGATCACTCCCGCTGGGGTGTTGATCTCATGGGCTATACCCGCCACCATGGTTCCGAGGGAGGCCATTTTTTCGGACATGATCAATTGGGATTGCGCATTCTCCAATTCTCTCGTCCTATGTCGTACTTTTTCTTCGAGAGTCTCGGTGAGTTCTATAAGTCTTTCGTAGAAAATAGAATTGGATAGGGACATCACCGAAACGGATCGGAGCTCGTTTAATTTATCCAACTCGGAGTGCGTATATTTCTTTCCGTCCTTTTTGGGGCCGAGCACGAGCATGCCAAGAAGGCTTCGGTTTAGGATAAAGGGGACGAGTAGTTCCGCCTTGGTTTTGGTGGAGAATGTGAGAGCGTGTTCGCGAATCTGGAGGTACTTCGCATTTTCCAGAAATTCTTCCGAATAAAAGATCCGATCATGTTCCGTGATCCAGAGTAGGAACGGATCGAAAATATAAAAATGATCCTCTCCTTCCTGGTTGGGATAAGGGCAAAACTTTCCCAGATCCTCTCTCCAAAGATAGATCTTCGCCCTTTCCGGATCCACGATGTTCGGGAGAAATTTTACGATTTTCTCGCAGACACTATCGGTAATATTTGTCGCGATTAGATCGCTTTTGAATTTATCCAGGGAAGAAAGATACTTCACGTACTCCTGGTCTTTAACCGTTAACTTGGATAAAGTGGATGAGAGAGTCCATTCTTCTCCGAATTTATTAAACCAGATCCAAACGAAGATGGCACCCAGAGTAGTAAAAGGAAGACTGATCCATAAGGCCGAGATACGATCCGGATCTAGCGATCGCAGATCCAATGCGAGTATCAAAGCCGATTGCAGGAGAAATGCGGCTAAAACAAGACCGAAAATAGGTCCGAATTTGCGTATGATTTTCATCGCTAGCCCGTAAAATTAGGCTTAAGAATGTCAATGTCATCTATTCCAGTAAAGGAGTTTTTTACGATAGCCCGAGTCTTCGGTGCTTTCTACGATTTGTATTCTCCCGAGAGAGGGAGGGTACGCGCGGTCTTACGGGGTCGTTTGAGAACCATCTCCGCATCGGAACGGCATCCGTTTGTGGTGGGAGATCTGGTCCAAGCCATGGAATCGGGAGGAGAATGGGCCATCGAGGAAAGGCTTCCCCGTAGGAATGAAATTCTACGCAAAAGCAAGGAGGGCGACGCCCAGGTTCTCTGCTCTAATGTGGACCAGGTAGCCGTGCTTGCTTCTCTCAAGGAACCGGAAACCAAGGACGGATTTTTGGATCGTTGTTTGGCTGCCGTCTATACCGCCGAGGTATCTCCTCTGATCGTATTTACGAAGTCGGATTTGGTGGACCAAGAAACGATACTTAGTCGGACAAAAACCTACACCGATCTAGGCTACGACGTATTAGTGGTTTCCTGCCGAACCGGCCAAGGTCTAAAAGAGCTGATTTCGAAGTTTTCTTCCAAAACGACATACCTCGTAGGAAATTCAGGCGTCGGAAAATCTAGTCTTGTAAACGTCTTATCCGATAAGGAGATGCAGAAGACCTCCCAGGTAAGTCTCTCCACAAGCAAGGGAAAGCATACCACTACCAATTCGAATTTTCTGATGCTGGATCATAATATTGTGTTAATTGATTCCCCCGGAATTAAGGAATGGGGTATATTGCATCTTTCTCGGGGAAAAATAATGGAAAGTTTTCCCGAGCTCGGAAAGTTTAAAGAGTTATGCGACGTTTCCGATTGTTGCGATGCCGGCCCCGGTTGCAGTATGGCATCGGCTTTGAGTCGGCAATCCGTTTTGTCGCTAGAGAGGAAGAAGAGCCTGGAATCTATGCTTGCCAGCTTGGAAAATCCGTTTAGAATCACTCGCAGGGACCATTTAAAGAATGAAAGTAAACCCTAAGTCGATAGAATTCAATTCCATCGAAGACGTACTCGCGTTTGTGCGGGACTATAATGCGGGAAATATGCTGCGCTTTTTGAATCCGATCGAGGACAATAGCGGCAATATTCTGGTTAAGGAGGAGGTCCAGGTCAAAGAATCCGCCTTGGCTAGGCTTAAGGAAATTAAGGGACAATATACGCCCGAGTTCAAAATCAAACTCACTAAGGAACTGACCGGTCAGATCCAGGATAAACTCACCGAAAAGATCGTATACCAGCTCAAGCAGACAGATAAGAAATTCTTAAAATATATGTATGAGGAAAATACCTTTAATTTTAAGGGAATTATCCGGAACTCTCTTTCGAATCGAAAACATCTTCTATCTTTGTTCAAGGTCTACGAAACCAACCCGAACTTTTTCAAGCATATCTGCGAACTAGGATTACTCGCTCTCGGAATCGTTATGATTCCCGACGCCCTTAAATACAAAATGCTTCGTCGCTATTCTTTTCTTGGCGGCATTTTTATGGATATCGCAAGAGTGACCGGAGATCATTGGAATCGTCCCTTTCCGGACGATACGGAAAAAACTAGAATCGCCAAGCAATGCGCCAATTTCATGCAGAAATTGGATCTTCCCGAATTCGTATGTTCCGCAGCTTCGAATCATGTGCCTTTGGGGCTCCAAGACAATACGGAAGTTACCGCCGGAGGAGGAAAAAAAGGAGAGGGGGAAAATCCGGACGAATCCTTTTTTGCCGACCTAATGGTGGATGATGGAGAAAGCGATGCGGGAAACCAGGAAGACGAGGATGACGCGGGCTTACCTGATAAATCCGAAGACGTTCTGAGGGAATTACTTACCGATTCGTTAAAGATCGCTCGCTATATCCATACCGTAAGTTCCTTTGCGCATGATAAAGAATACGTAATGGAAGAGTTAGTCTACTTCCTGGCCTATAATACCACTCGGGGATATTTTAACGAGGTCCTTGCCAATCCCCTAGTCAATCTATTCAAACAGTTCGAAGAGAATGTGAAGAGAATGAGAAAATTAGCCGAGGTGGAAATGCAATGCCTGCATCCTCCGGCCGCCTGGGCTTACCCGAAACCTAAAGCAAGTCAGGTTCTTTGTAAGAATAAGGTATGGGATTGCCCTAATATTGTGCAAGGTTGGGACATACACGTAATATCCTCCCAGGACGCGTTTGGTTGGGTAGGATCTAGTCTGAACGCTGATCATTATCCGAAATGCAGATTAGAGGAGGAATTGGATCTGCTCCCGGACATAGAGCCTAAAAAGGTCGAAAAGAAATAGAATCCGTTCTTCAAAACTAACCAATAAGTATTAGTTTTTATAAAAAATAGACCGGCTGCCAAACAGACATTTTTTGGAAATTTTTTTCCAAGAAAGCCCCAAATCCCTTGAGAAAAAAGGATAAACCGACGATTTGGTAAAAAAATCCTTGTTGGATTGTTATCTTTAGAGCATTCTTAAACTTTAAAAGCGGGGAAATCCTATGTTTCAACCCAAGAACATTCTTATTTTTGTAACTTCACTGGCTTTTGCTTTAGCGGCTTGTAGCCCTAAGACCAGTGGAGACCAAGTAAAAGCCGATGCAGTAGATGCGAAGGCTAAAATCGTATGGATCAACGGAGACGTTAGGATTCAGTCCGCAGAAGGCGAAAAGAAAGCCGAATTTGGACAATCCATCAATCCGGAAGATACCATTCTAACTGGCAAAAACGGATCCGTGGAGATCATGGTCGCTAATAGCGGTCTGGTCAAGATCTCTAAAGAAAGCGAGGTTTCCGTTGCCGCTCTCGTTAGCGAAGAAGGTGCCGACGTAAAAGTGAACCTGAATTACGGAAAGATCGTAACTTTGGTTCGTAAGGAGCAAAAGAACTCCAACTTCCGTGTAGTAACTCCTACCGCTTTAGCGGGGGTTCGCGGAACCACCTTCCTGACTTCCGTGGAAAATCCTTCGGGAGGCAAAACCACCTGTGCTGAGCAGCACTGCGATGTTAAATTTGCGGTATTGGAAGGCTCTGTGGCAGTTTCCAAAGTGGGAGACGATTCCGAAGAGATCGTTCTGGAGAAGAACAGAGAGCTGACTCTTAAAAAGAACCAAAGACTCACCGAGAAATTGATTCTTTCTTTGCGTCCGGAATCCGTGAAGGAATTGAAAGGACTGATCGTCCTCAAAAAGAACGATGTTTTAGAATATAATAATCTTGTAGATGAACTCAAATCTTCCAGCGAAGAGTTGAGAATCCTCAGCTCGGCCTCAACCGTGGAAGAAGCCCGCACTCAGTTGCAAAAACGCGAATTGGGTAAATCCAATGCGGACGAAGTGACTAAAGCGGCTAAAGAGGTGAATGAGACCAAGTATGTTCAGCAAGACGTCCAAAAGGAAAAATTGAAACTGAACGCTAAGGAAACGTTCTAACACCTTTCTTCTTTTTCCGCTTTTAGAATCGAGTCGATCGACCCCGTTATTCGACGGGGTCGTCGTATTTTATCCCCTTCTTGTCTCCCGTTGTTTTAAATTCCCTTCGGATAAACAAAAAAATGATCTCTTTGTCATATTCCGATTCCCGGGATATCGGAAAAGGTTTGCTAATTCAGGATAGAAGAAATTTTTTTACGGGATGGAGAACAAATCATTTCGTAATATTCTATTCTTCTCCCTGATAGCAATCATAGTCGGCGCTTGTTCTTCCGTTCAAAGATTGAACGAACCTGCACTTACCGTTCAGGAGCCGTATTTTAGGCCATTAGGGGAATCCGCAAACGTCTTTATCTTTCGCGAGTCCGATACGGATTACCGGGTCAGAAAAAGCGGACATGAACTTCCGGTAATCGCATTCGCTCCGATCTCCTATCCGAAATCCGTGGATCCTAAACTGGCATCGTATTTCGGCGAGGAGTTCGGTTTACTCTGGAAAGAAATCAAATACGTAGGCGTCAAGATTCCGGCGGAAGCTTGGTCGGGCAAAGAAACGCTTCTGGAAGAAGCAAAGAAGAAGGATGTGGATCTGTTGGTATTCGGAAAAGTTTCCGAATCCGATACGGGTTGGACTTTCCGCTTCCAACTCAAGGATCCGGTGGACGATTCCATTTTCGGTGAGTTCGAAGCTTCTTTCAAAAAACCGGTTTCCTCTGAGGAATCCGGGACATGGACTCAGGCAATCTTTTGGAAATCTTCGGATCGTATAATTTCTTTGGAATCCCGCCAAACTACCGTGCCTGTATGGGAAAGAAAACCGGATTTATCCGTCATTAAAGAAAGCGTGAATAAATCTCTGAGAGGATCTCTAAACATCAGCTCCTCTTCCGTGGACACCGAAGTTTTTTGGAAGGGTAAGTCTTTAGGCAACACACCCTTAACTAACGTTCCCGTCTTGGAGGGAATCCAAGAAATACAATTCGTATTAAAAGGAAAGAAACCGGTAACACGGACTCTACAGATTCGTGCCGGTAAAAAAAGTTCTCTCTTTCAGGAATGGGAAGAAGATAGAACCTTGGGATCCGCGAAAATCATCAGCGTTCCGGCGGGACTTTCCGTTTCCATCGACGGATACAAACAAGGAGAAACGCCTTTCTATCGGAGTAGCTTAACTCCGGGCGCTTACCAACTCGAATTAGTAAAAGAGGGAGTGGATAATAATTCCTTAGTATATTACGAAGGCGTGTTAGATGTAAAACCGGATCAAGTCGCCGAAATCGCTCTTCCGTATTCGGGAGCAGGGGTGTTATCCGATCCGGAATTTTGGAAGCCTTCGGGGGATTCCGGCTTCTCCGCTTTCGGTCCGAGAGGTCTGGAATTCGCTAAGAAGAAGAATCTTTCCAATGGCTGGAACGGAGCCTATTCTTTGCCTTTTGTTCCGGAAGAATTGGAACTGGAAGGATACTTCCTACTTCCCGTGGACCACAAGGAAGGAGCCGTCGCGTTTACTTTTCATTTTCCCGGTTTTGCTCTAGGATTGCAGGCTGGTAAGGAAAACGTTTCGGTTTTCCAATTTCCTTCCGACGGAAAGACGATCGCTACTTACAAGTACAAAGATATCGATAAGGATATAGGCAGGCCATTCTCCTTTAGGGCCAGTCCGAAAGAAAAGAAACTATTCCTCTACCTGGGAGGAGATCTGGTCTGGGAAGGAAATCTTCCGTCCGGGGGCACTTGGAGCGTATCCGTTTTGACTCGAGGAGAAGAATTTAAGGAGAAAACTCCTCTGAAAGATCTTAAGATTCTGTATAAAGGCTATAAGTGATGAACCGATTGCAGCGAAATACTTACGTTTTCTTTATTCTAGCCTTCGTTACGGTTGGCTGCGTTTCGAAAGACTTCCGAAAATCCAATTCGCAGGACGCGATTATGGAAACGGATCTGGTCGCTAGGCAAAAACTGAAACAAGTCTCCCGATTGATCAACGAAGGGAACTCCGCCTTTCAAAAAGGAAAATTCGATCTTTCTTTGGCAAAAGGTCGTGATGCGGTAGCGGTTTATCCTACTGCAGAAGGATACTATCTGATCGGATCCTCGGAATACCGTCTCGGAAAATCCGACGAGTCTCTCGCTTCCTTGAAAAAGGGAACAGAGCTGGATCCTGAAAACGAACAGATTCTTTTAACATTAGGAATTCTTTATACGGCTCAAGGAGCCAACAAGGAAGCGCTCGAAATCTATTCCAAATTGGAAAAGCTTCCTAAAGTGGACGGAGCCTCTTATACGTTTAAGAAGGCCGTTCTTCTGAAAACGATAGGAAAATACGACGAGGCTTATACCGCTTTAAAATCCATTCCCGAGGATAAATTCAAATTCAAGGCCCAGCTCTACATGCAGTTGGGAGACACCGCAGTTCAATTGAAAGCATACGAGGCTGCGGAATCCTATTTTGAAAAGGCTAGAAAAGCGGATCCGGAACTTGCATCCGCCAAGCAGTCCGCTTCCGCCACCAGGGTCGCTTCTTATCTGGAGAAAGGAAACACAGCCTTGAAGGCCAAGAATTACGGCGAGGCCATACAGAATTTCCAATCCGCAACTCAGTTGGATCCTAAGAATCCTTCTCCATTCGTGTTTTTGGGGAATGCTAAGATACTTTCCGGAGATACGGACGGGGCCGTGAAAGCCTTCGAAACATCCTTAAAGTTGAAAGCGGATTATTGGGAAGCCTACTCGGGACTCGCCGCCGCGTATAGCAAATCAGGAAACAATCCTAAAGCGATTTCCGTATTGGAGAAAGCGATCCCATTCTTTCCGAAGAACGCATCTATCTATAACCAGATCGGCTTGAACCAAAAGTCTTTAGGCGAGAATGCTAAAGCGATGGTATCCTTTACGAAAGCCAGAGAGCTGGATCCGACATATAAGGAACCGGTTCTGAACTTGGTGTATCTGCTGGCTTCCGAGAACCGATTCAAAACTGCGAAGAATGAATTAGATTCTTTGAAGCAAGACGACGAAACGAAAAAAGTAAGAGCCTTTCTCGAGTCCTCGGAATTGATAAACGAAGGGGACCAAAAATTAAGAAAAGGTGATACTAAATCCGCCAAAGTCGCCTTCGATAAGGCTAAGGCGAAAGATTCTGACGATCCAGGAGTGTATACAGCATTCGGCCGTCTCTATCAAATCACCGGAGAATCCAAACTTTCCGAGCAGAATTACCTGAAAGCTCTCAGCCTCCAAAAGGGAAATTTACCGGCTTTGCAAGGACTCATACGCCTGTATTCTTCCCAAAAGAACCAAGCAAAGGTAAACCAATACACCAAGGAATTGGAATCTATTACCGGAAACGATCCGATTTCCGGAATCGTTCTAGCAAGGACCTACGAAGACAAAAAAGAATTCGAGAAGGCTGAAAACATTTATAAAGGACTCATTAAGAAGTATCCTAATAACGAATCGGTTCCTTTCCGATTGGCTTTCTTGTATTACAAGATCGCTCTGGAAGAAAACGAAAAGGCCAATTACGATTCTGCCGCCTCCTGGTTGGCAAAGGCGGAGAAACTGACGAAGGACCTTCCGGAAATCGCGGAGGCAAAACAAACCATCGAGCAAAATAGAAAGTTCGCCGAAGTCATTCCTACGATCCAAAAGGCGAATCGTTTCTTCGATGCGAAATCTTACGAAAAGGCTCTACCTCTTTATCAATCCGCATACGATAAGACCAAGAAGTTAACCCTTTATATTAAAATAGCTGAATGTTATTTGGCGATGGGAATGGAGGAAAAAGGCATATCCTTATTGGAAAATGCTCCCGATAGCTCCAAGAATCTCGCTTCCCAGGAAGCTATCCAGGCTTTCCTACTTAGAAAAGGAGAAGTGGATAAGGCGGAGGCAGGATTCCAGAAAATTTTGGAAAAGAAACCCGATTCTTATTATAGCCACTACCAACTCGGAATCATCGGCCTTCAGAAAAAGAAATACGAACCTGCTATCGAATCCTTTAATCGCTCCTGGCTTTTGAATCCAGAATTCACCGCTTCCAGAATCGGCAAAGGAATCGCATTCTATAGCCAGGGCAAGACAAAAGAAGCAAGGGAAGAATTCGAAAGCGCTATGAAAGCGGATGCGGAGAATGAACTGGCTCCGTACAATATCGGAATCGTTTTGTTCAACGATAATCTACTCGATCAAGCGGTGGATATCTTCAAGGACATCATCAAGAAGAATCCGGACTTTCCGGATGCTCATTTCCAACTTTCCTATATCTATTTCAAAAAGGGTGATTTGGAGACCGCGGATTCGGAAATCGTGAAAGCGATCGAACTAGAGAGAAACGAAAAGTTCCTACACGCGAGAATCCGCATTCTCTCCGAGTTAAGGACCAAGAATCCCGGGAACGCCGAATACAAACGTTTGGTGATCGAACTCGGTCGCGAACTTGCCGAAAACTATCCGAATTCTCCATATTCCAGCCAAGCCGAGAAATTGGTATTATCCGATTCCGACACGCCTGTGATCTTGCAGCCATATCCGAATCGCGGGTCTCTTGTAGGTTTACCCGTAATCATCAACGATCTATTGTTGCTGAATTACGGAACTTCCGTAGAGGCTTTGGATAAGAATCGTTCGATTCGTCTCTGGAGAATCACGACCACTAAGCCATTTAAGAATATACTGGCCGATCGTAGGATCTACACCTTCACGGATAAAACTCTGGAAGTGAGAGATCAGAATTCTGGAACGCTCATCAATTCGGTGGCTTTGACCGGATCGTTCAAGAAGTCTCAGGTATCCGGAGATAGAGTGCTAGTCGAAACGGAAAATGCGGGAAAGAGAATTCTAACCAGTTACTCCGATACTTTCGAAGAAAATAAATCCGTTCCTTTGGACGCGAAAGCATGGTCCGCTTCTAAGAAGGGTCAATTGTATCTTATAGTTTCATCCGCTAAAGAAGATAAGATTTTTCTAACGGATGCCAAACTGAGTAAGGATCCGGAATCGGTTTGGACCGGATCTAAAGATCTGAGATTATTAGGTGCAACGGAAGACGGAAGCTTCTTCCGTACGGATAAAGCGGTGGTTTACGTATCGGGCAAGGGTAAAAGCACTCAATCGGAATTGAAACACAAGGATTCTTCTCTGTTTAGCGTTCGAGGAAACTCCGTTTGGTTCGCGTCCGACGAAAAGGTTTCGAGAATAGACGCCGGCTCCTCTTCTATCAAAGAACTGAAGATTGCCGATAAAACCGTGGAAGGAATTCTACCCGGCAAGAAGGGCGATTTTATCGTATTATATAAGGATAATACAGCCGTTCGCTATGATGAGAAGGGAGAAGCCGCCTGGACCTATAAATTGGCTCGGGATTCCGATAGCGTTTATTCCCTGCTTTACCACTGATCTTTAGTAAAATCTAAAGCCGAATCCGATCTAAATAATAAATGCGGGAGTTTTCCTCCCGCTTCGTTTGCTCAAAGTAGGAAATTGGAAAGTCCTTTCTTTCCAACGAAAATTCCGTCGATTCCGGTCTGAAGCGGGAGTCTTTTCGAAAAAATCCTATGGCCTTTCTTCCGTACGGACCGTAATCCGTAGCGAAACGAAATCTTCCGCCAGGCTTCAAAAGAATATGCAATGTATCCAAAAACCTAGGGCTTAAAGTTCTGTGCTTATGATGTCGCTTCTTAGGCCAGGGATCCGGAAAATTCAGTAAAATCTCATCGAAGATGCCTTCTTCGAAAATTTCCTCGAGAAACCAGTTGAAATTCACCGATAAGAGTCTAACGTTATTGAGCTTTTCCTTGGTGAGATCCCGGATCGTTTGTCGGATTCGGTCCGCTTTCTTTTCCATGAGTATGAAACCGGTATCCGGAAAGCACTTAGCTAACTCTACTGCGACTTCTCCCCATCCTGAACCTAGTTCTAGATAATATGTCCCGAATTCCTTAGGAAATAGATCCCTTTTTTTTAATTTACTTTCGGACTGAATTTTTAGGAAATAATCCGATACAAAAGGTATACGGGTCGCGATCTTCCATTGTTTTTGTCGAAAGTCCGGTTCTGTCATATGCGTTTGTCTGAAAATACCAAATCTCCAAGTTGTTTAATTTAATACAGTGAAAATAAAATTATACGGGGTGAGAGGCTCTCTTCCTACCCCGCTTTCGGGAAAAGAATACAAAGAAAAACTAGAGAAGATCCTGGAATCCGCCCACAGGGAATTCCAAATTAAGAACGGAACCTTTTCCGTGACCGAATTCATCAAGGATCTCGAGCCGAATCTATTACGACCGGTCGGCGGAAATACCACATGCGTATATGTTGAGTCCAAAAAAGGGGATCGGCTGGTAATCGATTGCGGTTCCGGAATGAGGGAACTCGGAAACGATCTACTTAAGGAAGGGATCGCGAAAGGCGGTAAGATCCGAATCTTAGTGACTCATACCCATTGGGATCATATCCAAGGTTGGCCTTTCTTTAAGCCGGGTTATATTCCCACCGTAGAGGTGGATTTCTATTCCACCATATCCAATCTGAAGGAGAGATTTGATAGGCAGCAGAATCCGGAGAATTTCCCGATCACACTGGACGAGATGCTGTCCAAAAAACAGTTCATCTTCCTCAAAAGAAACCAAACGGTTCAAATCGGCGATTTTAAGGTAACACCTTTCCAGCAAAAACATCCGGGTAACTGTACCGGCTACCATATCGAAGAAGACGGTAGAAGCTTTCTATTCTGCACGGATGTGGAAGTTCGAGACGAGGATCTGGAGGATTTCGCTCAATTGCGCAAAGAGATCGGAAAACCGGATATGCTGATCATAGACGCGCAATATAGTTCCGAAGAGGCGGATAAAAAGATCGGATGGGGACATACATCCGGAAAACTCGCCATAAAATGCGGGGAAGTTCTGGGTGTGCAAAAGTTGGTTCTAACTCATCACGAACCGGATCATCCGGACGAAGAAATCTTACGAATGTTCAATCAAGAGAAAGAATCATCCCACATTCATGAGATCGTTCTGGCGAGAGAGTCGGACACCTTCTTACTTGAGTAGGGATTTTGTTCTTAGTAACGGATTTCTTATATAATTCGGAAATCTCCTTTTAAAAAATCCTCGTTCATAGTATCCTTTTCCGGCTATGCAAAGACTAGAGATCGGGGCAGAACCTTCCTCCAAGGGAGGTCCCGGTTTGTTTGCGGACAAGAGATATTATGTTAGATTCCGCAAAGACAATCGGGTAAAACTTTTCGAAGCGGGAGAATGGGCCGAAGGCATTTTGTTGGATATATCCATGATGGGTGCTTCGGTTCTTTCGGAGAAAGAATGGAATGCGGGAGGGCGATTAACGCTTATGTCGCCTATGTTTACTTGTGAGATACAAGGAGATATTATTCGAAAAACTAAAATGGACGAAGGCTTTAGATACGCTGTAGTCTTTCACGATCTATGTGATGCGGCCGTCCTTGAAATACTGAATAAGATAGCATACTGCAGCTAACGCTTTTTTTTAAATGGTTTAGAAATTTTTTCTAAACCTCTAAACTAAGAGGCTCCGGGACCGACATTTATAATAGGATGAACCTGGGAGTTATACAATCTTCCTTACCGGAAAGGCCGAAGGACACTTCGGTTCAGTACATAGGCCATGGGCAGTTGGAAAGCTCGCCTCAGTCTACGTCTGTACTCCATGTCATCTCCCATGAGTTGGGCCATGTAGCCGAATTTAGAAACGAAGCTATTCGAGATCGTGCCGAAATACGTTCTATGGAAGTTTCCATCCATTATGAAATGAGAGATGGAAAGTTAGTCGCAGTTGCCGGAGAAACTAGGGCCACTACCGTAAAAAAATCGGAGGAAGAATCCCCTAAACATTCGGAAACTTCCTCTTCTTCTCATTCTAAACCGGAAAACAAAGATAAAAGTTCCGAAGCGAAGGCTGCCGGCCGTTCCGAGTTGATTTCCGATAAAGAATGGGAACTTATGTCCGAGCTAAGGGAAATCGATCAGGAGCTCGATCGTCTGGATACCAACGAATTATCCTCTTCTGATCCGGAGAATAAATCCGAAGACGAAGCACACAAACATATGAAACTCGTGGAACGTAAGAGAAAATTGGAACTCGCATTGAGCCAAGAAAAACTCAAAGCGCTTCTAGACGAGACCCTGCAAACCATTCAGGAGTTGAATGAAAAACAGATCCAATTTGCGGGAAAGGTATATAACGGAGAAGCCTTAGAGGCCTCCGGAAATTTTTTGGAATCCTTCGCTTAAAGGATCAGGCTTGCTCGTGGATTTCTTCGGGAAGAGGATCTTCCGCAGGAGCCGGGACTACGATCGATTTCATCAAAGTCTCGATAATCTTTCTTAATTCCGGCAAACCTTTTCCGTACTTAGGAGACACTAGGACGATCTCCAACATCGGATACAGACCTTGGATGTTTTTCATCTTTTTGCGGAGTTTGGAAAGTTCGGATTGATTCAATTTATCGATCTTAGTTCTGATTAGAACCGGTTTAGTTCCTTTCTCGAAACAGGTTCCTATCAGTTCCAACTCCTCCTCAGGCAGATCGCGCTGAGCGTCGGAAAGTAGAAAAAGACATTTCAAGTCTTTGGCGGAATTTAGATAGTTCATGAGTAGATCCATCATCTGCTCATGGTCCTTGTGAGAATTAGCCGAATATCCGAAGCCAGGAGTATCGACCAGGAAGAGGGATTTGGAAACCAGAAAGAAATTGAGGAGCTTGGTTTTTCCGGGAGTTGCGGAAACCTTTGCCAAAGATTTCCTTTCTACGATTGCGTTTAATAGTCTAGATTTTCCGGAATTGGAGCGTCCTGCAAACGCGATATGAGGAACACCCTTGACCGGCACTTTGGCCGCGTCCGCGTAAGACGAATAGAATTTTACATCCCGAAAGAATGGATCCGGCTTTAATTCTTGGATCTCTTCCATAAACCTCTCACTTTAAGGGTCCGGATTAAAATCATCCGATCGGATATCGTCCAAACGAGAGTCCCACATCCGAAGACAAACCAAAACAGTTTTCGCTCCCCGTTTTAGAATGGGTAGCATTTTTCTTACCGGAATCGGAATCTCTTTCTCCCTTAAGATTTCGGAAACGTCTTTATGAATTCCTCCCAGAAGAATGGTTTCATTTTCCGAGTCCCGAGCTGGAACGCAATTTGCAGGAATTTTCTTGGTTTTGCCGTTCCATTTTAGAAATAATTTTTCCTCTTCAAATTGGAAATCCTGAAAGTAAAGAGCTGTCTTGGGAAGAATGTACAAATCAGAGGAGACACTTTTCCAAAACCAAGCCTCTCGATTTTCCAAGGAGAAAGAAGTATTCGCGTCGATCTTAGCCAGTAAGTCGGAAAGGAATACCGACTTAAGAGGATGAAGTCCAAGACTTTTAAGGTGCAGGTCCAGAATGTTTTTACAGACTGAAATTTGTTCCTTCTCCAGGATCTGTCTAGATACGCATCGAATCTCGCTTTCTTGCCTTGCCTGGTTCTTAAGGGCAGGTCTAGGAATTTCTAGGTCGTGAAAATTTCTGAAGATCTTGTCGGGATCAGCACCTTCTCTCAATAGGATCGGGAGAATCTCGGAACGAATCCGGTTTCTAAGATACTTAGTAGATTCGTTGGACTCGTCTTCAAAGACGGGCCAGCCCCCGATGTTCATGGCGGATTTCCTATCCCTATCGGAAAAAAGTACGAGAGGACGGAGACGATTGTTTTCGAAAACGCCGAGAGTTCGAAGAGAATTCCAACCTCCTCCTCGGATGAGTTGTAAAAGCACCGTCTCAAGATAATCTTCCGTATGGTGGCCGGTTACGATATAACCTTCGAGCCTTTTGGCGATTCTTTCCAGATCCTTATAGCGTAGTTTTCTTCCGGCTTCTTCTAGGCTTAGGCCGGTTTTATTGCAGAAGAGTGGGACGTTTTTTTTTTAAAGAAAAGCTCTAAGTTTAAACTTTCTGCATATTCTAGGATCGAGGTTTCCTGCTCCGAGTTGTTCCGAATGGAGTGATCCAGATGATATAAGATCGGGGATTTGGAAATCAGCGCCTTTTGCTTTAACCAGAGGTAAAATTGTAAAACGAGAGCGGAATCCTTTCCGCCGGAAAAAGCGATGATCGCCTTTTTTCCCATCATCAAAGCGTGGTAAAAAGTTAAGGAATCCCAGGCTCTTTGAAAAATATTCTCTAATTCTTGTTTCATTCTATTAAGAAAGGCGTTTCATCCCGCTTAGAGTTATATCGTCCGTCTGTTCCCGTTCTCCGGTAAAGTCTTTTATAGCGCGAAGAATCTTATCTAACAGAACGGGAAAGTTTTCTTTCTTACCGGCCAATATACAGTATTGCAGTCTTTCCATTTCAAAGCAATTTTCTTCCGGATCCATAGCCTCCCATACTCCGTCCGTGTACATGAGAAAGAAATCTCCCGGTTCTAATCGGAATTCTCCGCGATTCTCGAAAGGGCCGATGTCCGGTTCGATTCCGAGAACGACTCCCCCGGTGGAGATTTCCTCCAAGGAGTCGGTCTTCTTTCTATAGATCAGAATGCTACCTTGTCCTGCGCCGCTGAACTGGAATCGATTCTCGAGTCGATTCCAGTGTAGAATCGTGAGAGACATGAATCGAGGAGAAATGGAATCCTTAAAGTAGTTATGGTATAGATATGTATTTACCGTATTCATTATTTCCCAAGGAGTGGGATTGATCCTTACCAAAGAATGGATTACGGTTCGGATCGTAGCCATGACGATTCCTGCAGGAACTCCCTTTCCGCTCACGTCTCCTATACATATATAGGTTTCCTTGTTTGAAGGATCCGTAATGAAATCATAATAATCCCCTCCGACTCCTATCGCCGGTATCATGAGGCCTCCGAATTCATACGACGGATGCTCCGGCATTTTTCGGGGTAGAAGAGACCGTTGGAGATCCCTGGCGATTTCTATTTCTTTATCCAATCTCTCCTTTTCGGCTCTTTGGTGGAATAAGTGAAAGTTTTGGATGGAGATCCCCGCTTGGACCGCGAATGCGTTTAAAACGTCTATCTCTTCCGGGCTCCAATGCAATTCTTCCTGCTTGGCTAGAATGATCCAAATCTCGGACTCTTCGGATTTCAGCACGGGTAGAATAGCCAATTGCTTCTTACCGTTTCCGAAGACTTTCCATTCTTTTACCTGAGAGGAATCGAGATGAATAGCTCGATCGGATGCGGAGTTTAGAACGTCCCAATCTCCCCTTAGAGGCAGATTCAATTTAAGTTCCGGGGCCCGAGGGCTTCCCGTCAAAAGATGTCCTTCGAAGCGGATCTTATCCTCTTTGGATTGCGATTTTCTTTCCAGAAGCAAAATGGTTTCGCTTTCCGAAAATTCGGTAAGAGAGAGGAGGATCACTCGAAAGATTTCGGCTCTGTATTTGAATCCGAGGCTGCTTAACTTCAGCGCGGCAGAATGCAGGTTTCTAAAATTCCTGGATTGGGTTTGGGAGACTTCGAATAGGATCCTATTCTTCAGAGTGGTGGCGAATTGACTCGCTATTAATTCCAGGAAGTATTTGTCTTTCTCTACTTGGATCGGATCGTCTTTCTCATAATCCACATTGATGAGTCCTAAAACCTCGTCCTTTAAATGAATGGGCACCGAAAGTTCCGAGACTACCTTATTCACTCTTCCGTATTGGCGGATCTGTTTATGGGACTGCTCCGCGAATTTATAATAGATGGACTTGCAGGTTTCGATCGCTTGTCCTAAAGGTCCGTTATCTTCTCCTTTCTTGATTTCCATTCGAAAGGCCAATCTTTCCAGAGCCGGACCCTTTCTATTCTTGCAGGACTTAACAAGGATTCGATCCAGTCTAGGTTCGTAAACCATGACGGAAATTCCCGGGAGATTCAATTTGCGAAAGGCCAGATTGGTGAAATTCTGTAACAAGTCGTCCAGATTCGGACTCGTATTGAATAAGGATAGGAACTCCAACAGTATTTCGTTGGAAAGGGTCGGTTCGGGAGGAGGCTTGATACGAGTGCCCCTTCTCTTTTCCAGAATCCATTCTCGTCCGCATGAACCGCAAAGAAATTTTCCTTCTTTGAGTTTGCCTTCGGGCTTATAAGATTCTCCGCAAAATTCGCAGGACATCCGGAGAAGAAGAATACTTTCAAGTAAGTAAAACGGAAACTTGTTTTCTGTTTTTATCATATAAATTTGTAAGAATCCGATGGATTTCATCGCTTTTCGGAAGAAAATGATAGAACTAGATTCAGTCTTAAATTCCGCAAATGCCTGTAGAAACGATGAATATGTCAGATTAGAAAAGCGTAAAGAAGAGGAAGCCTATAGTGAATCAGAGCGAGTTGCTGGAAATTTAGGTTTTTTCCTTGACCGCAAAATCATCAATCAGCACCTTTTTTAAGCAGATGTCAGGTTATGTAAAACCCAGTCCCCTACGCCATATCCAAGAAGTGGCTACGGCTATGAATTCAACTTTGGATCCGGATCGTTTATTGGATCTGATCCTAGAAAGATGTATCCAGATTTGCGAAGTCGGATCCGGATCTCTGATGTTGATCAGCCGCCAGGACGAAGTCCTGGATATCGTAACTTTCCGAGGGATGAATCCTTCCGTCCGGACCAAAGTGAAGCTTAGGGTGGGAGAAGGTATCACAGGGATTGTCGCCGCATCCGGAGAAGGGATGATCGTAAACGACGTCACCCAAAACCCGCATTATATTTCCATAAAGGATGATATTCTCTCCGAGTTGGCCGTGCCTATGATCGTAGAGGGAGAAGTGATCGGAGTCATTTCCCTGGACTCCAGTAGAAAGCAGGCGTTCTCCGAAGAGCATCTGGAGCTGGTTTCGACTCTGGCCAATATGGCGGCACAGATTTTCAAGAACCTGCAGATCTTCCGACAACTGGAACAGAAGAATAAAATCCAACAGGTCCTGATCGATATATCCCGGACCGTGACATCCACTTTGATTCTCCAGGAGATCTTCGACGATATCATGGAGAGATTGGATAAGTCTCTGAATTTGGAGCGCGGTTCGATCGTTCTTTTCGAATCCGAGAAGAATATTCTGAGACTTATCGCCGCATCCGGGCTTACTTCCGAAGAAATGGAAAAAGGGGTCTATCTGCCCGGAGAAGGGATTACGGGTCGAGTTTACGAAACCGGAGAAGCCGTCATCGTAGAATCCATCGTAAGCGATGAGAATTTCCTGAACAGAATGGGGAACGCGAGCCATTTTAAGAATAATCCCGAAAACGTAAGCTTCTTGGCCGCTCCGATCAAATCGGATACCGACGTATTAGGAGTCGTAAGCGTATTCTTCGTTCATAAGAAATATGTGGATTTAAAAACCTACCTGGATTTCCTTCAGGTAGTAGCTTCCGTAATTTATCAGGCCATTCGAATCCAGAAACTCATCGACGAAGAGAAACGGGAGATTTCCAGAGAGAACATTCTTCTCAAGCGGGAACTCAAGAACAAATACAAGTTCGGCTCTCTGATCGGAAAATCCAAACTGATGGATAAGCTTTTCGAGATGATACAGCTCGTTTCCGATTCCAGAGCTTCCGTACTAATCACTGGAGAATCCGGAACCGGAAAAGAAATGATCGCATCCGCGATTCATTACAATTCTTCCAGAGCGGATAAGCCTTTCATTAAGATTAATTGCGCAGCCATTCCGGAAAACTTATTGGAGTCGGAATTATTCGGTCATAAGAAAGGATCTTTTACAGGAGCAGTCGCCGATAAAAAAGGAAAGTTCGAGATGGCCGATACCGGGACCATCTTCCTGGACGAGATCGGAGAGATGGATCTGAACTTGCAGTCCAAACTTTTAAGAGTTCTCCAGGAAAAAGAAATAGAAGCCGTAGGTTCCGTGAAGCCTAAGAAGATCGACGTTCGAATCATCGCTGCTACGAATGCGGATCTAGAGGATCTGATTGCCCAGAAACTTTTCCGGGCCGACCTTTACTATCGTTTGAACGTGGTGAATATGGTGACTCCTCCTCTTCGAGAGAGACCGGAAGATATTCCCCTTCTAATCAATCATTTCATCTCCAAATATTCTTCGGAGAATGTGAAGAAGATCAAAGGAATCACTAGAGAAGCGCATAAATTGCTTATGAGCTATAATTGGCCGGGTAACGTGCGCGAATTGGAAAACGTAATCGAAAGAGCGGTCGTACTTTCCCAAACGGAAATGTTGGATATCCAGGATTTCTCCGAAATCAGCGGACGTATTCTATATGGAGATGAGGGAGAAGCCGTCGAGGTCGGCGCGGATCCGGAAGCATCCGCGGAAGTCGCAAGCTCCAAATTCTCCCCGGCTCATTTGGACGCTTTGGACGGAAGAGCTATGGAAGTCGTGGTCGGAGAGGTGGAAGCCCGCTTGATCAAATACGCGATGAAGAAATTCAAATACACCAAGACCAGAGTGGCCAAATTCCTCGGAATCAACCGAAACACATTGGATAAGAAGATCAAGGATCTAAAGATAGATTATTAAGAAGGAAGTTTATCCTTCCAATGCTGATCGAACTGCTTATAATTGCAGGTCAATTCTTCTCCCTTTAGAATCTTACGAACGGCTCTGTCTTTCCCGGCAGGGTTACTCGTTCCCGACACTCCGGTCTTATCTTCCAGGGTATTAGGATCGTCGCTATGATTCATGAAGCGAGAATTATCCACGCAGAAGTACCATTTGCCCTCGAATAAATAGGAATACGTACGGATCAATTCCTGAAAGTGTTCCGGAAGCGCGTTTACTTCCTGTTCTTCCAGAATCCAGACGGTTTTAGGATGGAATTCCCAAACCAGTTCTCCTTCTTCTATATCTCGTCCGGCAAACAGGCCTAGGCCTCCGATAGGAGAGTCGGCTACGTAAGTTGGTACTTTCAGCATATTAAACGAGAGAAAAGTTACCTAATTTAAAATGCAAACTATAAACCGATCGCCGGTAGGGGAGAAGGTTCGTTTTCCGGAGAATGGTAAGGTTCCAATTTTCCGTTCTTCAATACGACTACTTGATCGGCCGCATGAAGTCCGGTTAAGCGGTGGGTAACGGACACGATGGTTCTACCTTCTCGCAACTTTTGAAGAGTCTTCAGGATTCTCGCTTCCGTAATCGGGTCCAAAGCCGAGGTCGCTTCGTCTAAAAGCAGAATTTGAGGATTCCGAACCAAGGCTCTTGCCAATGCGATCCTTTGCTTTTCTCCTCCCGAAAGTTTGGAGCCCTTATCTCCTACTACGGTGTCGTAGCCTTCGGGCAGTCCGGAAATGAGTTCATGTATCTCCGCAAGTTTTGCCGCTTCGATCGCTTCTTCCGGAGTGGCATCCGGACGACCCATCCGTATGTTCTCTAGGATACTCGTATGGAAAAGGAAAGTATCTTGGAATACGATTCCGATCATGGAATGCAATGCCTGGAGTCTGATATTCTCCAGCTCGATTCCGTCCAGGAGTACCTTGCCTTGATTCGGTTCCACCATTCCTAGAAGCAGTTTGAAGATCGTACTCTTGCCCGATCCGCTCGGTCCTAAGATAACGGTATAACTTCCTTTTGGGATCTCCAGATCGATACCGTTCAGATTCTTAGTTCTACCTTTATAACGGAAATGTAAATCTTCCAAACGAATAGCGTTTCTGAATTCCGAAGGAGAGAAGGGTCTCTCTTTTTCCGATTCGAATACCGGGGTTCTTAAGATTTCCAGGATTCTCTTCGCAGAACCGCTGGCCTGGTTCATCGTCGGAAAATATTGCGAAACATATAGAAGAGAATAGGACAGATTCAGAAAAGGAGGCAAAAACGCTGCGAGAGCTCCTACACTTACCATTCCATGAAAGGCTAGCCAGGCTCCCGAAATGAGAAGAAGCGCTTGCAGTAGCAGAATTCCTCCGGAAGCGGATCTTTCCAGATAGGAATTCGTAAGTCCTAATCTTAAGGACACGCTGAATAATCTCTCGCAATTACCCTTGAATTTTTCCCAGAAAGCGCCGTCCAGATCGTATACTCGGATCAAATTCTGAGCGGAAACGGATTCCTCCACGGCGTTTAGAACCTTGGCTTCTTCTATCTTTCTTTCATAGCTGGCAGTCGTGGATCTTTTGGAAAAGAATACGGGACCTAGGAAAGTAATAGGCCAAATCAAAGTGGCGATTGCGCCTAGCTTCCAATCCAAGGCGAATAATAATGCGGTTCCGAAGATCGCTTCGAGTAATGGAGAGATCCCCCAAGGAATCGAGGCGAGTACTACGTTCTCCAGTGCGGCAAGATCGGTAGAGAATCTGGAGAGAATGTCTCCCATTCTAGTATTCGCATAAAAGTCCAAGTTCACTCTTTGTAGATGAACGAATAATTCTTCGCGCATGTCCCTTACCGCTCTAGCGGAAACCCAATTGTATAAGTAATCTCTTACGGTTCCTGCGGCGGTGATTAGGATTGTGCCTCCTACGAGCAGGGCTCCCGTAATATAGAGCACGGCTTCATTCTTCCCGATCAACGCCTCATCGATCAGATACTTGAAAGAGAACGGTATCGTGGAATAAACGATGATCTCCGTAAGAAGAAGACCGAGTACGATTGCTAGTCGGAGTTTATATTTCTTAAAATAGCGGGCAAGACCAAGGAGTACTAAGAACGGAGAGTCCTGAGAAGCTTCGGGATTTAGAATAGGTCCGGTCCCCAAGGAAGAAGAATAAGATCCCCTGGCTGCCTGGCTACCGGCCGGAGCCTTGGGAGCGTTAACTCTAGATTTAGATTGTGTCGCCTGAGATTTCCCGAACTTAAAGCCTTCGGTGAATTTCTGTTTATTTGTCATATATCTATCCCCGTTTGATCCCTTACGGGAGAGGAAAGTAGGGGGTCCCTTTGGGAAATTTTTTTCCTCGTTTTCCCATGGAATCACACCAGCATCCCGGCGTATATCCCGAGACTAGGGAATTTACCTGAACTTCTGTCACATTGGGGAAAAATTTTAGGAGACAGAATCAGGAAAAAGGAACTACTACATCTTTAGACTTTAGAAAAGTTTGGATGGAAAGTGCCTATTTTAGGTGCTTTTTTAGGGTTCAGTCCGAATGTGTTGGAAAGCGGAAAATCCATGATCGAGTTCAATTACAAAGAAGAATACGGTGTATACAGGGTAACCCTGAAAACATCCGAAACTGCACCTGGAACCCTACATAAAATGGTAAAGGCCATGTTTTTCATGGGCTTTGAGATACTCTCCGGGGATATCCGGACCATTAAAGAAGGCGATTCCTCCATCAGCTACGACGAATTTCTTCTTAGGTCCGCCGAAACGGACTCCAAAATCAAGGCTTCCAAATTGGGGATATTGATGTCTTCGGTCTTTTCGGACGAGAAGGCATTGGAAGAAATGATTCAAACCTCAAGTGAAATAGACATACGAAACACCTTTTATCTGGGGAAGGATTCTCAGTTGGAATTCGAGGATCTACCGGACGGATCGGCTACTAAGTTCTACTTGGAAGCTCCCGATAGAAAAGGCCTTCTTTACTTTGTCACCGGAGTCCTCAAAGATCTCGGTATCAATATTCTATCCGGTGAAGTTAGAACCGACGGAAAATCTTCCAAGGCCCAGGATACTTTCGTTCTGACCGATTCTAAAACGGATAGCGGATTCGCCGATACTTCGGTCGAGGAAAGAATCCGAAGATATATTCTGCAAAGCAGTTTAAATCAAGTTTGATAGGGCAGTTTCAAACCGTCGGATAGGATAACTCTTCGAGAAAATCCTTCACGTAATATCTGTATTATACTTATTATACGCGTGACGACTTCGACCGATACATAAAGCAGGAGTTCCTTCCGCCTAAGATGGACGCATCTAGAGATTTACAGAAATTTGATTTTACGGAGGAAGTCATCCATCACTTCCGAGAAAATCGGATTATCCCCGTCGATTTTTACAATAAGCACGGTCAGATCTTAATCCATAAAAAGGATATGGCGAGCGGCGACGACATCAGTCGTCTGCAAAAATTCGAAAAGCAAGGGATCTATTTTCTTACTTCCGAAATCGCAAAGATCCATCCCGGTTCGGGAAAAAAATCCTCCTCTTTGGATCCTTCCTTCGATAAACTTATCAATGCAGAACTTACTCTGGATATGTCCAGAGGAGCTTCCGATATTCTTTCCGAAATCAAGAAGTTTCCTTTAAACGGGGCTCATGTAAAGGAAATCAATAAGTCCATCAACGCTGTCCTGGAGGATTTTAAATCCTCTCCCAACATGGAAACGGGTCTTGTAAATATCATAGAAGTCATGACTAGCGCAGGCGCGCCCGTGGATTCAGAGGTTCTTACCAAAAGAACCGTGATCGCTATGGCGTTGAAACTCAGATCCGCCAAGGCTTTTACCAAAGCCGATATGGAACAGAAGAAGACCGAGCAAATGAATCTGATGATGGCTTCTTACCTGGCGGATATCGGCTACACTCAGATGAAGATTCCCACGCATGCGAATCTTAAGCCAGAAGAGTTGGAATATATCAAGAATCATCCGATCATCAGTTACCTGATGATCGCGAATTTACCTGAGATAGAAGATCCAGTCAAGAGCGTCGTATTAAATCACCATCGGCCCCATCGCGGAGAAGGGATGAATAATAACTATCCCCAGACTAAGCCTTTGGTTCAGAAACTGCAAGGATACCGGGAAAAATACAAAGACGATTTCCGTAAGAATCTGCTCGCCACGGATATACAAAGACAAGTGAAGAATATTCTGACGAACGGAATCCCTTACGACGATATCGGGATCCTTTCTATTGCGGGAGAATTCGCGTCTCTGACCACTCCGCAGCCTTGGAGAGATCCGATGGATGGTCTAAAGGCCATGAAGCTGATCCTGAATAATAGCTTTTTTGCATATAATGAAAAGACTCTGAAGGATTTCTTCGATCACGTCGGATTATCCCTTTGTGAAAATCAGCCTTTTATTAAAATCGGGGACTATGTGATCGTAGCGTCACAGGATTCGAATCGAAAAGTCTTCTTCGAAATCTGCGTGATCAAGGATTCTCATAAGAATTCAATTCGCCCTATGTTGGAAAGAATCGGAACTATCCGACCGAAGTTCGCCAATAACGGTAAGATCCGGATTTCCGGGTTCGAGATGGACAGCCTGCATATAGACCGTAGACGAGCCGTTTTCAATTTGGAACGTAATGCGGATCCTCGTAGGATCATCTATCTGGTGGATCCGGGTCTGGATCCGGAGTTTTTCGATTCTCTGGACAAAGTCGCTCGGGAAACGTATCCCTCTAGGACTTCTTCCGATTCGGACAACACATCCAAAGCCGCCGTTTCCTGACGCCAAATTCCGGACTCGTAAATTTATTTCTTGCCCGTAACGAGCTCTTTCCCTTTTCTTAGTTATAATTTGCGTATATTTCAATTATCACTCGTCCTTATACGTAAATATTCCATCGCCGAAATTATAAGAATCAGGCCGATTAAACATCGGAAGCTTCTATTTATTTCGGCCTCAAATGCGAGATTCGCACTTCGGATAATCGATGGACGTTATGTACTTTAGTTTTATCGAATAGCTTGGCCCTCGGGTAATAGAAGAACGAAATTTTATCATGACAAATTCTCAACACGGTTCCGGTTCATTAGATTCCCTGAAATTGGAGAGATTCGAGTTTAACTCGGACGTTATTCGCCAGTTTAAGGAAAATCAAATGATTCCGATCGATTTTTATAACAAGAACGGCCAGATCCTGATCCACAGAAAAGATAACGCTTCCGAAGCGGATATCAATAAGCTCCAGAAATTCGAGCTGCAAGGGATTTATTATCTTCATTCCGAAAGGGATAAAGTTACGATACGGCCGGAGCATCCAGATGCCGTAAACGGAAAGAAAGTATCCTACATAAAACTGGTAAATCCAGATCTCACGATTCGGTTGGCTAAGGACGCCTCAAGTCTGCTAAAAGAACTGAGGGACTATCCCCTAAATGGGAATCACGTAAAGAACGTTTCCAAGGCGATCGATTTGATCCTAGAGGACTTTTCCACGAGCCAGGATATGGAACTAGGACTCGTGAATGTGATCGACGTAATGAAAACCGCAGGCGTGGAAACGAATTCGGAAATTCTTACCAAAAGAACCGTTATCTCTATGGCCATGAAGTTGAGAAGTTTGAAAGCCATGTCGGTTAAGGACTCGGAAAATTCCCGTGCCCAACAACTCAATTTGATGATGGCTTCCTATATGGTCGATATCGGTAAGGCGAGAATGAAATTTCCGATTCACGGAGATTTGAACGCCGAAGAATTCGAATACGTTAAGAATCATCCTATCGTCAGTTACTTGATGATTGCGAATCTGGCTTCTATCCAGCCGCAGGTTAAAACTTCCGTATTGAATAGTCATAGACCGTATCGTGGTGAAGGTTTGAATAATAATTATCCGGCTACGGCGTTTCTTATTAAGAAGCTCACCGAATACTACGAGAAATACAAAGAGGATCCTACTCGGACCGTTTTGGTGGAAGATCTGCAAAGGCAATTGCATCTTTTACAGAGTAATACTTACGGAGAGGACGATCCTGCTATCATTTCCATTTCGGGAGAATTCGCTTCCTTGAGTACCGATCAGGAATGGAGAGCCGCATATAAACCGATTTCCGCGATGAAACTGATTCTAAATAACAGTTTCTTCTCCTATAACGAAAGGGTTGTGAAGGAGTTCTTCGATTTCATGGCTCTCAGCTTATGCGAGAACAAGAGCGTCTTGAATCCCGGCGATTATGTGATCGTTGTTTCTACGGATTCCCAACATAAGGTCCATTTCGAAACCTGCACTATCAAAGAAATCAATCGAAACCAGACCAGACCTTTACTAGAAAGGATAGGAACCATCCGTCCTATTTTCTCGAATAAAGGAAAACTGAAGATTGCCGGTTACGATCATAGGACCTTCCAGCCGGACCGACGAAAGGCGGTATTCAATCTCGCGAATACGGTGGATCCAAGAAGGGTGATCTATTCCATAGATCCCGAACTGGATCCCCGATTATTCGATTTGATTGATAAGAATTATCGTCAGACCTCGCCAAAGTCGGTCGCATAAACGATTCGTTTTCCTTTCAGGGACGGAATCCGACTTCCAAGACTCGGTAGTGTTCTGTTTTCTGGTACTCGTATGCCTTCGAGCTGGGGTAAAATATTTAAAGTCAGTACTTTCGGGGAATCTCACGGGGAAGCCGTAGGGGTCGTGGTGGAAGGCGTTCCTGCGGGAATTCCTATCCGTTTGGAGGAGATCCAAAAAGATTTGAATCGGCGTCGTCCCGGTCAGAGCAAGCTGACTACTCCCAGGGACGAGTCGGATACGGTTCGGGTTCTCTCCGGAGTTTTCGAGGGAAAGACGATCGGCAGTCCCATCGCCCTGGTAGTGAATAATCAAAATACAATTTCCAAAGATTATGAAAATCTTAGGGAAACTTTCCGCCCTTCTCACGCGGATTATACTTACCAAACCAAATACGGATTCCGTGCCCATGTGGGTGGAGGAAGATCTTCCGTTCGAGAAACTATTGCGAGAGTCGCGGCCGGGGCCATCGCCAGAATGATTCTCGAAGACGACTTGGGCGTTCGCACGGTAGGTTGGGTGGATACCATCGGTACTATTTCTTCCGGAATAGAAGAAGGAAAATATCCCCTAACTCGGGAAGAGGTGGACGTAAATGAGGTCCGTTGTCCCGATCCCATAGCTTCCGAAAAGATGAGAAATCTCATCCTACAAATGAAGGAAGCGGGAGATAGTGTGGGGGGAATCATTCGTTGCGCTTCCTATAATCTTCCTCCGGGTCTTGGGGATCCTGTTTACGACAAATTGGACGGAGACTTGGCAAAGGCCATTCTTTCCATTCCCGCCTGTAAGGGATTCGAAGTAGGTTCCGGTTTTGCGGGAACATTACTCACTGGAAGCGCTCATAACGACGAATTCTACATGGAAGAAGGAACCGACAGAGTCCGTACTAGAACGAATAATTCCGGCGGATTACAAGGTGGGATCTCCAACGGAGAAGCGTTGGTCGTTCGTGCCGCCTTCAAGCCTACTTCCACAATTTTCAAAAAGCAAAACACGGTAAATATTTCTAAGCAAGACACGGTTTTGGAAGCTAAGGGCCGTCACGATCCTTGCGTTCTTCCTAGGGCGGTGCCGATCTTAGAAGCCGCGGTAAACTTGGTTCTAGTCGACGCCTATCTTTACCAAAGAGCGATGAATCCGCAGTGGTTCCAGAAATGGGCGAAAATTCCGGACTATTATAGAGATTTGAAACTCTAAATCAATTGAGAATTTTCCAATTCTAGAAACGGGTTGCCAACTTCGAATGGTACGTTTCAATAGAGATAAGAGCTTGTTCCGCTCGAATATGTCCCGAGCAATAAAGGGAATTTCCGAGCGAATTTCAAGTCCCTAAAATCCGATGCAAACCCTCGAATCGATTCGGTCTGGGAAAGGATTTGCAATCGGTCGATTTTTTCCGAGTAAACGGAGGTTCGAGTGGTCAAGATAAAGATAGACGGGATCGAATACGAGGTCGACGAGAAAAAAAACCTGATTTCCGCCGCCAAAGACGTAGGCGTGGATATTCCTTTTTTCTGTTATCATCCCAAATTGTCCGTAGTCGGTATGTGCCGTATGTGTCTCATCGAGATCGAAGGTATACCGCGGCTACAAGTTGCCTGCAATACTAAAGTTACGGAAGGCCTTTCCATCGTAACGAAAAGCGATCGAGTGAAGGAAGCGCGAGAGGGAACGATGGAGTTCCTACTAGCCAATCATCCTCTGGACTGTCCCGTCTGCGATAAAGCGGGAGAATGCCAACTCCAGGACAATTCGTTCAAAGAGGGAAAGGGAAATTCCCGATTTACTTTAGAGAAAAGGAATATTCCTCAGGAGGAAATCGGCACCAACTTAATTATAAATCATAATCGTTGTATCGTATGTTATCGATGTGTCCGCTTCGAGGAAGAGATGGTAGGAGAATCCAATCTGGGACTCTTCGAAAGAGGATATCATTCCATCATCGGTCTCGCAAAAGAGGAGCCGATATCGCATAATTACCAGGGAGCTCTGGCGGATATTTGTCCGGTAGGCGCACTTCTAAATAATAAGACTCTCTTTAAGTCTAGGGTATGGTGGTATAAATCCGAAGAATCCGTTTGCCCGGGATGCAGCACCGGTTGTAAGACTTTTACGAATGTCAGGGACAATAAGATGTTCCGTTATATGCCTCGAGTCGACGAGGAAAAAGACCAGTATTTCCTTTGCGATAAGGGAAGATTCGATGTGGATTGGTTGAATTCCAATCGACTCTTCTCCTATTATAAAGACGGAAAGGCCGTGATCAGCGACGAAGTGTATTCCGAGCTAGCCGAGAAAATTTCCCGAGCCAAGAAGATCGCTGTTTTGGGCGGAGCTCATGAAAGCGATGAGAATTTAAAATCCATCAAGCGTGCTCTTTCCGAACTGGGTACATCCTTTGAAACGGAGGCACGAGTTTCTCCGGAACAATACAAGGAACCCGAACAGGTCGATTTCCTTTACACTACGGATCGGCGCCCGAATACAAGAGGCGCTGTCGATGCGGGCTTCGTTTCCGAAAAAGGAATCGATTCGATACGCGTCGCCGCTTCCAAGGGAGAATACGATCTTGTATTCCTGATTAAGGAAAATCCGAACGAAGTCGTTCCCGGTATCAATAAGGATTCCTTGGTTTTACTCGAAACGAATCTTACGGAAGATATTTCTAAAGTGAAGTACGCTTTACCGATACAGGTTTTCGCGGAACAATCGGGAAGTTTTACGAATAAGAAAGGTTGGAGCCAGGAGTTTAAGAAATCCATGGAAAGTCCGAAAGGACTCCTGAATTCTTCTCAGGCGTTTCATAGATTGGCGGAAGCCGTAAAAGATTATCGCTCCGGCGGAAAGGAGGCCTTCCTTGGCAACCGTTAATGTAGTCAATGTAGCCGCAAGACACAAGCTTGCTTGGTACCAAAAGCTGTATTCCTATTCCGTAGGAAAAGGTCTTTGGATCACTCTTAAACATTTCGTCAAGGCGGCGTTTTTAAAAGGTGCCGTTACTCTGGAATTCCCGGAAAAGAGAAGAAAATACTCCGATCGTTTCCGAGGAATGCATAGCATGAAAAGGGACGAACTCGGCAGAGAAAGATGCACGAGCTGCTTCTGCTGCATGTGGATTTGTCCTGCGGATGCGATCAAGATAGAAGCGGGTCATGTGACTCCCGAGATCCAGCATTTGCATCCGGAAGATAAGTATGCGAAGAAGTTCGAGATCGATCTACTTCGTTGTATTTTCTGCGGTATGTGCGAGGAAGCTTGTCCGAAAGGCGCGATTTACTTGGACGGTCCGGCGGAAATGGCCGCGGACAACCGGGACGATTTGATTCTTACTAAAGAACGTATGATGCAGAAGGTCGGAGGACCGCTGATCGGAGAAAGAATTTAAATCCGATCCTAGCGGTGGGTCCTTTTAACGCGCAGCGATTCTACCCCGATCTTTTTTGGGCGAGAATCTGTCCGGCAGGCCCTTTACTACTTTCTCCAAAATGGGAGAATGTAGTCTAGAGGAAGCGTATTCTAAGCAAGCGTCTATATCCGCTTTTTCCAGATTCGGATATTCGGAAAGAATATCCTGAAATCCGAATCCAAGGAAGATCATATCCAATATTTCCAGCACGCGGATAGAAGTTCCGCGGATTACGGGCTTTCCACCGCAAATGGAGGGATGGGAAGCGATTCTCTCTTGTAGTTCCTGGTTTGTTTCCATTCTAATTATATAACAAATTTTTGACCATAGATTTGACTAGTAATCCTTAGAATCTCGCTTTTTTGAGAACTTGGAAACGAGCGGGAAATATTTCGGATCGAAAAACCGGAAGATAGAATTCTTCTAAAGTCCTAAAAATACCCGTTTCGCATATAGAGTAATGACAATACTGCAAAAGAATAAAAAACATCTTCCAATCCGCTGCGAATGGGCTTTCCAGGAGAATTGAATTCGAAGTCGATTCGGTTCGGAGATCTCCTTCCAAATTAGGCGTCAGATAGGCGTCGCAAACTATGGAAACCGGAGCTATCGAATCGATATACACAAAAATCGGCGATGTCTTTCGGTATTGCCGGATGGAAAAAGGTCTCTCCTTGAAGGACCTTGCCGATGCCCTGGAAAAGGAATTCGGCACTCCTTATAATCCCAATCTTTTGGGAAAAGTGGAACGCGGACAATCCAGATTATTAGCCCATGACTTTTTAGTCTTATGTCAGTTCTTCAAATTAGAGCTAAAGATATTCTTCGATAAAGAAAAGAAATTCACACAGGATTCGGTTCTGGGCGATCTTACAGAGGATCCGGCGATGAGAAGAATTTTAGTCTTTCTGAGCGAGAATAAGAACTCGAAGGGACTGGTTCATTTTCTGGAGGAATTCCTAAGATACATGTCTCCAAGTATTATTCGGATGAGTAAAGATCAGGAGAGTAAAAACATCAAGGCCGCTTCTCCTAAAAAGAAAGGCAGAAAAACTTAAGCCCTCATTCGCTACCGCTGCTAGAGGTAGAACTGCAGGAGCTCGGTACTTTGTCCATGCACATATATGCAGAGACGAGTAGATTGTCCTGACATAAGCTCGTAATAGGCTTATCGCTGCTCGCATAATTTATAGCGCAAAGCTCCACTAATTCAGACATGCATCGATTGCTTGCCTCTCTACGATTGCTGCAGGGATTCTTCATCTGATCTTGGGTGCACCCTGTAAATAGGCATAAAATTACGAAAAGAATGACGAATGCGGTTCGAATAGCCACGAACAAGATCGTTTTTTAAAGCTTTCTTTGTCGCAAGAAAAATAGCGCCAATTTATGCTTCCGTTTAACGGGAATACCCTAAAAATTAGCCAGAAGCCGGGCTTTTGCCCTTAGTTTGAAGGAAAATGGAAGGTCTTTCTCAACAGGAATTTTCCACACTTTATGAGTCCTGTAGGAATACCGTATACCATTTCCTGCTCAAACTCTCCGGAAATCCCGAAATTGCCGAAGATTTGACGCAGGAGACATTTCTTAAGGCTTTCGAAGTCATGGATCGTTTCGATCCTAACCGGGGGAGCTTCTCTTCCTGGTCCTGCACCATAGGTAAAAATCTCTACTTTAAGCATTTCAATCGTACCAAAAAAGAAACAGGGAACGTCTCAATCAATATAGAGAACTTCCCTGAATTATCCGGAGGCAACCACGACGACCCTCTGGAACTGGAAAAAAATTCTATCAATTCGGCCCTAAAAGAGGGAATTTCACGTCTTCCTGAGCCTGAAAAGAGTATAATACTATTGAAAGAGATCCAAAAAAAGACGCTGAAGGAAACGGCCGACGCTTTAGGCATATCGGAAAGAACCGTTAGCCGTAGATTGCTTAGCGCGTTTAGAATTCTTCGCTCGTATCTGGAAGCGGAAGGGATCGGATTATAAAGATGGCGATTAGTACGGAAAGATCAGATAGTTTTGAAGAACTTCTAGAATCGTATTTAGCTGGCGAGATAGATTCCGTCGGAAAAAAAAGATTACTAGAAATCATTCTACAAGATCCGGAAAAAGCCGCGGAATACAGACAACTGACTCTTTTGCAATCTCGGATCCGTGCCGCCGAAGTATTCTCTTCTTTTCCTTCGGCCGGTCTTCCAAAAGGGTCTAACGTAATTCAATTTCCCAATTCCTTTAAATATCTTTCCGCGATTGCCGCCGTACTTTTGCTTTCCATTTCGATCTATCTTTTCACCGCTTGGAATAGTAATAATCCCGTAAGCGTTTTCACTCAATCTTACGGAGACTGCACTTCCGACGGTAAGAAGCTGGAAGCGGGAGAGAATATTTCCGGTAAGTCCATCCGGTCCGGGAAATATTCAGTATGCGATGTGCAGTTGGACGGAGAAAAGAGCGTAACGGTAAGGGCGATGCCGGAGACGGATTTCATTGCGGACCGTAAGGACAAGGAAATCCATTTGAGTCTAGGTTACGGATCGATTTTAGTCGATAGCCAAGGCCCTAAAGATTCCGAAAAAGTTTTCATTACTGCCGACGATTTTAGACTCAGTCTGGAAGGAACGAAAGTCGCATTGAATCGTCCGAACGCTAACTCGTCCGTATCCGTGCAGGTGATCGAAGGTCGCGTTCATTTAGAATCCGGAAGTGGAGTATTTTGGCAATCTCTCACGCCCTGGATCAATCCCGAAGAGGCCTCCTTATTGGCGAAGGAATATCCGGCGCTCTTCGAAAAACAAGAAGTCCTGATAGAATCGGGAGAACAGATCGCTTGGAAAGGATTGTCCCCCGAAAGAGTAGAAGGCTTGAGAAGAATCGAGAACTCCATTAAAGCTAGTAAAAAAGTCCAGTCTGGAACTAAGATCGACGAATCTCTCATCAAAAGCTTGAAGCCGCATGTGGATTCTCTGCCAAAGGAGCCTTTCCTGATCTCTCCTAAAGAATTGAAGAATTCTCTTCGGAAGATTCTCCCGGATGAAAAAGCGGAGCTGGAGCGTAAGTTCGCCACGATGGTCCGCTTTCCTCCGAAGGATCTAAGAGAAAGGGAATTACTGATGGAATTGGTGAAGAAGATCGATAAGACCCCCATCGTAGATCTCTTAAAGGAAAAAAACCAATCGCAAGAGATTCGCATATTGATTCTCAAAGACGGTGGCTCCGAAAAAGGCTATATTTATCAGCAGGATAATTTTTATATCGTTTTAAAGCGGGATGGGAACCTTATCGTTCCCGTGGATGCTGTTGATAGGATAGAATTCGAATGACGCAGAGGTTAACTGCCTCCCTTCTTCTCCTACTATTTTCTCTCACTCCCGTTTTTTCGGATAACGTTACTCTGAAGTCGGGACATGAATACCGAAACGTGAAGACCGTTCTAGGCAAATCCACGGTGAATATTTCCACCGAGGACGGGAAGAACTTCAGTATCCCGGTTGGCGAGATTAAATTCATTAAATCAGCTCCCGTAAAATGGGATAAGTCGCAGGAAGAGGAAGTTAAGCCGTTACCGGGTCCGTTCGATCCGAACGCTTCCTTGCCGGTTTCCGCCGTTTATCCTAAGAAGAGACCCGACTTTTCCTTGATGCCTTTAACCGGATTCGTACCGATTTGGTCTCCTTCTTATCTTATGGATTCGTCTCTGGGAACTCCTATAGGGATTTTCTTTAGCGTTAGCGAGTTCGCCGCCCTAGGAGCTTTGATTTCACAGAGTACTAATTCCCCCAAGGCCTATTATTCGGATACCGGCAATCTAGTTACTACGATGTATTTGCTTTTTCCGAATCAGGATTTCACACAATCGCCTACCTTCGCGAGCCTCTATTATATGAAGCAAAATATGAATTTAGTAAAGGGAATCAACGGTCATTACGTTACGAAGGAGCAGTACCGAGAGGAGACGGAACGATTGGCGAGCGGACTTGTGATTCTTTTGGTAGCGGATGTTATCATCAACTTCGTGCTTCCGGATTTTCTTTGGAGAAGAAAACCGGTTCCCAGAGATTTCAATTCCCTGGGGGCCCCTACGGAGGGATGGCGGATGACGATTAAGAACCAAGTTCGTCCGGACGGAGAAATGCTATATCATTTTGGGCTGACCAATCATTTCTAATTCGTAAGGCTTACCCTGTTTCTTTTCAGAAAGGGTAAATACAAAACCGTGAAGAATAGAATTCCCAAAGCTTCCAACCAAATTAGATAAACAGGCCAGGGTCCCAAAAAGTCCAGTGCCGAACCTGCTTCGGGTTTGCCTCTCATGTATCCGTAATTCGCATCTAATAGGAAATCCACGCATAATGCAACGACGACGTAGATTTGGGTATATAAAACCGATCTAAGAACCGCACCCTTTCTGGGAGGAAGTTCGAGGCCTAAAACTACGTATAACGCTGAAATTACCAATCCGGAATGCGCGATAAAGAAGATGAAAAAATAGATATGCGGAAAGGAAACGGAAAGGTCCGGGGTGAGGACTCCCTGAAAGGAACCCGCCATTACCCAAAAATAAGAAAGCTCGGCAAGGATGCGATTCTTAGTGAATAAAGCCAAAGACGTCACGATCGCTGCCCAATTGCAGAACTCCATCGGAAGATCGTAGCGAATCTGCCAGTAACCTCCCTCAATTCTATAGATTATATAGACTAGGTAATTCAGAAGAAGGATGGCTCCGAGTATGACGCCGATCAGATCCCTTTGTCGAGGCGAAAAGAAGTTGCGAGCCAACCAAGGAAGACCTAGGCCTATTAAGGCTGTGAAGAATAAAATGAATAAATGAAGGTCGCCCCAATGCTCGAATCTCATCGAGGCAACCTCTCTTACATTAAACTATTTGCAAACGATATTTTTTAGAATGGGGACTCGCTTTTGGTTCTAAAAACGCGCTCCATATCCTCTTCGGAAAAACTATAAGGGCGCTTTCTCTTCAGATCCATAAAGAGACCGTGAACGACCGAAGTTAGGATTAGTTTTCGAGTCTTTTTGGAAAAAACATCGTGCCGAAAGGCTAAACGATTTTTCTCGCTTCTTTGATAAACGGTCGCGATTACGATCTCTTCCGGAAACGTAAGACTTCCGAAATAATCGAGTTCCGCTTTGTATACGACCGGACCGACTCCTTTCTTTTGCAAATCTTCCAGGTCCAAACCGCTTTGGTAAGAGGAACGAATTCTAGCATCGTCGAGATAATATTGAATCGTATCCAAATTTACCTTTGCCTCCGGATTCATTTCCGCCCAACCCACTCCTATCTGGTGATAGAATGCGAAGGGATAATTTTCCTCCGAATAAAGGGTATCCGTCTCGGTTTCATTAGGACCTAATAGGAAAGTCGCTCTAGTCACTAGGGCGGAGTCGGAACTTCTGTACATTTCTTGGAGGACTTCAATTCTATCGTCAGTGGACCTAAGGATTTCCGTTTTAATCGTAGCCTCTTCCGGATACTTCAATTCAGCCTTGTATTCCAACTCGCAGTGGAGTACGGGAAAGTCGGAGTAATCTACAGAAATCTCTTCCTCATTTAGCAAGGATTCGAAGAATTTCAATCTGGCCTCTTCGAAATAACTTTGGTAAGTCCCATTATTCACATGGCCGTTTACATCCAAATCGGCGCGGCGGACCGGAAGTGAAAAAGTGCCGATTTTCTGGGGATTTTCTTCTAAAAGTCTCATGTGGAATCCTCCGGTAGACCGATTGTTCTACCCTTCCTTTTCGAGGATAAATAACGGTAGACAAATCTGTCTACCGTTATTATACTTTCGATGGAAAAAGATATGAAGGGAAAGAAGGAAAAAATCCATCGGGAGGACCAGGCAAGAGACAGAATTCTCAAAGCCGCTTCTCGGCTATTCTATGCCAAAGGCTATCCGAACACCGGGATCAACGAGGTTTTGGAAGAAGCGAGCGCTTTCAAGAAAAGTCTCTATACTCATTTTCCTTCCAAAAAGGATTTGGGTAAGGCATATCTTCTGGATCAAGAAGAGGAGATTCTCGGTTTCGCGAAGAAGATGATGCTAAGAGAGAAGGATTACTCCCGTTTCATCGTAGCATGGTTGAAAGTGGTGAAGAGAGCTCTTAAAAGGTCCTACATTTTCGGCTGTCCTTACGCAAATCTATCCAACCAAACTCACGACGAGCCCGAGTTGGCGAGATTCGTTAAAGCCGCCTTAAAGAGATGGGTGTCGGAATTCGAAACCTATCTGTCCCGGGAAGCTTACTGGAAAGGGGGAATTAAGATCGCGCCCGCCGAGGCGAAGGAATTATCCGAAAGCATACTTTTCTTTTATCAGGGAGCCATGCAACTCTACGGAATGTCCGGAGATTTAAAATACATGGACCGGTTGCAAAAGGAGCTGCTGGCCTTGGAAAATCGAATATAAAAACTTTTCTAAATTATCAATCCCAGGCGTTGGCCGAGCATTCCACCAGATCTCCCGCGAAATAATGCGGAAACGTATAGGCTAATTTTCCGGCAATTGGATTCGGATCCCTGTACGTTAAGGAATCGATCCGGAGCGTTTCCGATTCGTCCCGATAGATCTTCAATTTTAAAGGCAGTTTGAATCTATCCTTTCCGTATTTGAAATGAGTGTTTTCACGGCAGGATTTGAAACAGGATCCAAAAACTTCTTCGGGATCTCTTGCAGATCGAAGACCTAAGGACTGTTCTTTGCAATTGAATTGGCATTCGTCCGGATCTTCCGCTTCGAAAAGAAATTCGATATGGACTTCGTTTTTACCGTCTACTTTGAATTGTCCTTTGGTAGGAGCTACCAACTCTCCGGGGCGAGAACTTCTCATCCATGCGGAAGCGGGTGGGTTGAGTATGATTTCTAGTCCGCTAATATTAAGCGAAAGCTTGGAGTCTACTTTCGGAAAGTCTCTGTCCCAATTCAGACAGGTTTCCTTAATCTGCGCTCTTAACAAAAAAGGAGAATAGCAGACTGCGAGGAACAGAAAGAAAATTAGCGATTTGGTCTTCATATTACATTCTTCTCTTTCCCGGCCCGTTTCTTCTTAGTTTATTACGGTCTTAGTAAAGCATCCAGCAGAAAAATGGGGATCTTCGCCTAAACGGATCTTATCGTTTACGATTTTCCAGTTTCCGAGTCTCTTCCGAAAATTCCCGTAAGATGATCGTTTTATATTCTTTGGAGTCGATTCCGATCCGTTTACAGACTTCCTTTAAATCTTCGCGAAACCAGTAGCAGGATTCGAATTCCGAAACGCTTTTTGTCTTTTCGAAGGTAGGTCTGGAGATTTTGGAGATGTCCGTTATTTCTTACGAGTCCAGGCTGGTTTGGTCTTTTGGATTTTTTTCCAAACGGGACAATTTGAATCATGAGCGCCTTCCAGATATCCGGTACTCATTAGGAATTCGTTTACGATTTCTCCTCCGGTGAATCTGAAAGTCTTTTTGAATAATTTGGTCCATTCTTCCCGGGTCATCGGATGATTACCGTCCAGCCAGAGACCGAAGCTGCCATAATCTTTCTGAAGAGAAAGTATTATATTTGCATTATGTATTGCGGCTTCGATCTTCAACCGATTCCGGATAATTCCCGCATCTTGGAGCAGTCTATCTACGTCCTTTTTTCCGAATTTCGCAATTTTGGAGATGGAAAAATTTCGATACGCTTTTCGAAACGAATCCTTCTTTTTTAGAATCGTTATCCAAGAAAGTCCCGCTTGGTTGATCTCGAGAATCAGCCTTCCGAATAACTCATCGTCGCTGTGAATAGGATACCCGTATTCCGTATCGTGATAGATCTTATGTTCCGAGGTGTCTTTCGGGCCTAGGTTGAACACATGCTCGCAGTATTTGTTCTGAAACTTCATAGAGAATTGCCGGACAGTGGAATTCTTTAAATTTCCTTTCGAAGTACAAACAGCAAGCGGATTTTGTGGGAAGAGTCGGATCTTATATTAAAAGCCGATCATCATTCCTCCGTCTACTCTCAAGATCGCTCCGGTAATCCAATCCGCTTCGTCGGAAGAAAGAAAGGCTACTGCGGAGGCCACCGCTTCTTCCGGATTCCTGTCTATTTTGAGCGGAATAGATTCTTTAATCGATGCTCTAATCTCTTTAGGAACCGAAGCAGCAAATTCATTGTCTATGAATCCGGAAGCGACGCAATTTACGGTTATGTTTCGAGAAGCCAATTCTCTAGCTGCACTTTTAGTCAGCGCCATAAGACCGGCTTTGGCAGAGGAATAGTTCGCCTGTCCTCCATTCCCATAATATCCGGAAACGGAGCCTATATTGACGATTCTACCTTTCTTTCGTTTCATCATAATTTTTGCCGCGGTTTGTATTCCGAAGAAGACCGCCTTTAGATTTACCGAATGAACGGAATCCCACTTTTCTTCGGACATTCGGATCAAAAGGTCATCCGCGATGATTCCCGCGTTATTGATCCATATATCCAAGGAACCTGTACTTTCGACGGCGAATTCGGCCAAATCACGGATCTGATCTTTTTGTGTTACGTCGCAAGTTTTCCAAAGCACCTCGGATCCGGTTGATAAATCTCTTGCGGATTCTTTGCATGCAGCTTCGTTCTTATCGGAAAGAATTATCCTGCAACCTTTTTCTTGGAGGACCTTTGCGATCGCTTTTCCGATACCTCGAGCCGATCCGGTGATTACCGCCGTTTTTCCATTGAACATAATCTTCTCCTTTTATTTCGATGTCGAAATAATTGCCGCTCTTTAACCGTCTATTTCCTTTCCGATCATTCGAAATTAGAATGAATCTTGGACAGTATTCTTATAAACTCCTCTTTTTCCGAAGCGTCGATATCCTTATAGAGTTTGGATAAAGTTTGCTTGGAAGCCCTCTGCACTTTTTCCAGGGTCGCCTTGCCTTTTTCGGTCAATTCGGCGGAAGTGATTCTCTCGTCTTCATAAGGCTTTGAGCGTTTGATATAGCCTAGATTCTCGAGTTTATCTAGTAGAGCCGTTACGGTGGAATTCGTCCGATCGAGGGCGGAAGCTAGTTCGCTCAAGATCATGGGCCCTTTACCGAGGGCATAGAGAACTCCGCCATGAGCCGGAACCACATCATGAATTCCTTGCTTCTCGAATTCCGAGGAAAGATGCTTTTGGATCCTATCTCTAGTCCGAGAAAGTAGATGGATTACGAACTCCGGTTTTACCATATATTTCGACATCGAAACATATTTGTCTGTTTGTAAAGCGAAATTTTTCTAAAAATCTTCGGTTCGAAAATGCTTATACGATCTGTGTTCGAATTTTAAGTGACAGAATCCCACATGGACAGGATGACTGGAATCGTTTCCTTAAACTATGTTCTCCTATATATTCTCGATATTTAAAAAGAAAGAAGATGAAAACGAATCGTTGAACGGATTGAGAGCCTTGGCGATTCTTCTAGTGGTATTCTTTCATACCTGGGGGATATTCAACGGAATCCATTCCGATTTCTGGAAGAATATCTTCGATAATTTTAACTCGGGTGTGGATCTGTTTTTTATCCTAAGCGGGTATCTGATTTACGGAGGGCTTCTGCGAAGTTTCCGAAAGAACGGGAGCATCGATATCCGAGGTTTCTTTATCGGTCGAGCGTTGCGAATTCTGCCAGCCTTTTACTTTGCCTTGGCAATCGTATATTTGTATACCAAGACACAAGTAGACTTTTTCAAAATACATCCTCCGTCGGATCCGAATGTCGCGAATTTCTGGAAAGAAAGGGCGGAAATTCTTCCATTCGTATGGTCGGATCTGATCTTTCTCTCCAATTATTTTCCTTGCGTAATGGTAGTGGATTGGTCGCTCTCCGTAGAAAATCATTTTTACCTACTTCTTCCGGTTTTGATTCTATTCGGTCTTTTCAGACTCGAATCCAAGCAAAGAGTCACGCTTTATTGTTTTGTGTATTTTCTACCGGGGATAGCAAGGATAATCGGGGCCCTTTCTGATTTAGATTACGATTTCGTCCATAAAACGCATAACCGTTTCGATTCGATTTTAGTCGGGATAATCGTCGCGGAGCTCATATCCTCATATAAGATCGTATTGAATCGAAATAGGGTGATTGTGTTGAGCGTGATTTTAATAGCCGGCTTGGTTTTCGGCCATTCTTATCCGATTCAGTCTTGGACAGGCAAATCTATCGCATTGAATTCGCAGAATATTTCGTACGGTATATTATTATTTCTTTGTATGAACCAAAAGACCTTTTGGACCGCGATTTTCGAATCGCCAATATTTCGTCCGATCGCTCGAATCAGTTATTCTATGTATCTTTGGAATATCGTAGGGATAGGGGTCGGCGCTGGCATGGTAGCAAGAACAAGGGAGAATTTTTCTGCGATTCAAACGTTACAGATTATCGGTGTTTCTTTTTTAGTAACTTTTATTTCTTCCTGGATTCTTTATCTAGCTGTAGAAAAACCCTTTGTGGATTGGAAGAATCGGATCGGAAATCGGAAGGCTAGGAAAACGAATAATTAATGAAAAGATTAGTTTTGGGTTGTATAGCGAGAAATGCTATACGTTAGCAATTATTTCATAACATCGATTTAATCTCTTTAAAATTGAGTTTTCTGTTTTCGATATGGAGATTTCATAGCCGATATGATAAAAAAGGGAAATGCGATTGTTGAAATTTTCTCTGTTAGGCAATTCAGATATATTATCGCTGGGCTTATCGTTTTCGGGATAAACTTATTAGCTGCACATATAGTTTTTAGTTATCCTTCCGTAAATGCTACCAGCTTGGGGAGAAATATAGGAAATCTGATTGCTACGGAAATCCCGATTATTGTTTCCTACCCAATTCATAAATTTTTCACTTGGAGAGAATCCTTTGAGGGTTTCTTTTCCAAATTCCTGCGATATCATTTGGTCCTATTTTCGGGCATTATTCTTCGAATCACTGCTTTTCTCATTTTAGATGCTTTCGAATTTTCCTTTTATGTCTCTACAATCGTGGGAATCTTAATCGTAATTGTTTGGAACTTCCTCGGATTCGATCGCTTTGTTTTCGTAAATAAGCAAGTTTTAGTCGGGAATACTGTCGTTTACTCGGAAGGCGGAACGGGCGTTGAAATCTTGGAAACCGTTGAAGAGGCTCGCACTTACAACGAGTATTTGGCCTCTAAGATCACCCCATTCTTGGGTGAAAAGAATTTGGAGATTGGTGCGGGCACGGGAACGATCGCAAATCTTGTTTTCGAAAACGGCTATCACTCGTTTTTAACCGAGTTATCCGATTATAATGCACAGCGTTTGCGTTCTCGATTTAGGGCAGAGCCTTTGTTTTTGGGAGTGGAACAGGACTTTTTTGGATTAAAGGAAAAGAATCATTGGGATTGCGTTTATAGCTCGAATGTTTTAGAACATGTCCAAGATGATTGGCTTTTTATCAAACATGGATTAGAAATCGTTAAACAAGAAGGTTGGTTTGTTGCAATTGTGCCTGCAACCAAGATCTTATATTCTGAATTCGACAAGAGAATCGGACATTATCGAAGATACGGATGGAGCGATAAAAAGAGAATCGTCTCGCTTCTGAAGAAAGAATTTCCTAAAGCTACCTTAAAGATATGGAAACCGTTTAATCCGGTTGGTGCCTTAGGCTGGTTTATTCGAATGCGATTGTTTCGTGCTACGAAAATAAAGCTTTCGGACGCCATGATAATGGACTCTTTAATTCCATTTTTAAAACCTTTTGACTATCTTCCTTTACCGGTCGGTCAGGCGATTTTTCTCGCGATACGAAAAGGGAATTGAGAGTATCGACCTTGCCGATGCTATATTGACGATGGTTTTGTGTAAAAGATTGTTGAAAATAATGCCTGGAGCCCTTCTTACATTTAAGCGATGAAAAGATATGCTTTTCTGAACGGCTTGAGATTATAAGAAAATAACTAAACGAAGAAGGAACGACCGCCTATTTCCTAACAGACCAAGTGGACTCCGTCTCCCATGTTCTGGATGAAAACGCCCAAACCTTAAGCAGAACCCAATACGAACCTTACGGAGAAACCCTCGTCCAAAGGGGAAGCCTAGACTTCGCTCCTAAATACAATTCCCAAGAGCTCGACCGGGAAACAAATTTCTATTTTTATAATGCACGCTATTACGATCCGGAGATCGGAAGGTTTACAAGTGCGGATTCGGTTATTGATGGGGATGATGATACCCAAGGGTGGAATAGATTCTCTTACGTGCAGGGAAATCCTATTGCATTTAAGGATCCAACGGGGCATTTGATAAATTCACCGGGAACGAAGGCATACATTCCTCCCAGCTCAAAACCCGATACTACGCCAAAAAGTAATCCAAATGCGAATAAGCCCTCGGTATCTCCACCTTCTAAGTCTATTCCTAAAAAGATAGGAAGCGTACCTAAAGGACCGCCAAAAGTCCCAAGGGCAACTCCAAGAATTTCTCCGAGAGGAGGCGGAGGTCTTGGAGGAACTTTAGTTACATTTGGACTCTTTGCTCTAGCTGAACAATACTTTGGGCCACAAAATTATGATGGTAATCCTCGTGTCCATACAGGTTTACCTATTCCTACACTTCCAGGAGAAACTCCAAATCCAAAAGATAATAATGATAGTGATGAGCTATACAAAAAAATACTATCAGCAGAGCATAAGAAAAAGCGACCGTCTACTGAGGAAAAACATGAAAAAGGAAATACGAGAAGGTAGAAAGATCAAGGGGGAGAAAAAGGAGATAAAAATAGAGATTATCATAGGAAAAAGCCGCCCAAGCACAAAGGTCCTTGGCCTCCAAAAGAGGAGAAGTAAAAATTATGAGCGAGCTATGAGACTTGCTCGATTGGATAGTAAATTGCCCACTTTGCACGAAGTTGCAAAGCTCCTTGGGAAGGCTAGGGATGAGCAGGATTTTCGAGCTTCATATGCATTGGGTAATTGGTATTTACATGGAAAGTATTTTGAGAAGAATTTTAAGAAAGCCTACTTACTTTTTCTAGAGGCTGGGTCGGCGGGTATTCCTGAAGCTTTGTATGATCTCGCTGTTTGTTATGAAAAAGGAGAAGGTGTAAAAAAGAATCTAAGGTTGGCTGCAGAGTGCTATTTAAGTGCAGCTTTACTAGGTGAAAAATCTTCAATCTACGAAGTAGGTAGATGTTTTTACTTCGGGAAGGGATTGAAAAAGAACCTTGAATTAGGAAATGTGTTTTTTAATATCGCAAAAAAGGAAAATGTAAAGTCGCACTAGTTTATTGGCTAATTTGTAAGACACTAAATTATACTTATTATCTCTAAACAAGTTATTAATTAATAAGCTTTAGTATTATTAAGAGATGGGTTGAAGTCTTTTAATTCACTTTACAAATCATTTAGAATAATCCCCCTCCCCCAAATCCACTTGACTCCTAACCGAATCGGTTTAATCTTTAGGCCATGTTTTTACTTAGCCAGGATTCCGGTGCGCCGATTCTGATCTGGCCAGAATTCTCTTGGGTTCCGGTGATCACCGGAGGCGTTTTCCTCGCGGTCGTCTTGGCTGTGATCTATTGGACCCAGAAAGCCATTTCGAGTAGGAATGTGGGGGAAAAAAATTATAGGGACCGGGTGCTTGCTAAGTTACATCTCCACGAGTTTCACAATAAGGATGTGATCCTATTTCACGAATTTCTGGATCGAGTTCCCTACGGGGATTTAAGGAGAATGGCGGAGGATCCTGCTTGGTACCAGAAATATTTCCTACCGGAGTTCCTACAATTTCTGGCCGATCAGAGTAATCTTCCCGCTTGGAGAGATGTACAAATCGTTCATACTCTGGACCATTTAACTCATACGCATACAAGTCCTCCCCGCAAATATCTACCGGCGATTCTACAGACGGACTCTAAGGAAACCTTTCCGATTTTATTAGGAGCCACTCAGATTGACGCTTCTTCCGTTAACAAGGGAGTCCATGCGCATGTATATACCAAGACAGGAGTTCCTACATTCTCCTTGTCTAGATATGAAAAAGTGGAACTATTCTTTCGGAGCGAATCGAATCAATGGATGAAATCGGAGGCGATCTTTCTCTCCCAAGAAGACAAGAATCTCACTCTCCAAATCAAGACGATTCCGGAGTTGGACGAAAAGAAAGAGGAAGAATGGACGGATCATTCTAGAGGAGGATTTTCCACGGAGAAAGATTCCACTCCTCCACCTCAGGAATATTCGAATAGCCTGGATCAGATTTTGGAATTTTCGGGACTCCAGCCGAGCGTTTGCGAAGAAATCCGACATCTTGTCAAAAATTATAGAGAACACCCCGGTCTGATCCGACGCCATCATAAGCAAGAAGATTATAAAATACTGATACGATTGTACAAGGTGTGCTTCGTGAAGTTCCGCTCTCATCAGGGAGAAGTTCCTAAACCGGTTCTTCTCTTCGTATATTTTTTCTTTTTAGATGAAACCT